>CAJXNT010000004.1 GCA_913057225.1 uncultured Mycoplasmatota bacterium | reverse complement strand
GGCCGTAACTATAACGGTCCTAAGGTAGCGAAATTCCTTGTCGGGTAAGTTCCGACCCGCACGAAAGGCGTAACGATTTGGGCACTGTCTCAACAAGAGACTCGGTGAAATCTTAGTACCTGTGAAGATGCAGGTTACCCGCGACAGGACGGAAAGACCCCGTGGAGCTTTACTATAGCTTGATATTGATCATGGGTGTTCGATGTACAGGATAGGTGGGAGACTTTGAAGCTGGGACGCTAGTCTCGGTGGAGTCATCCTTGGGATACCACCCTTCGAACATTTGTGGTCTAACCTTCTGGTGTGTAGCCAGGGGGACAGTGTCTGGTGGATAGTTTGACTGGGGCGGTCGCCTCCCAAAGAGTAACGGAGGCGCTCAAAGGTACCCTCAGAATGGTCGGCAATCATTCGAAGAGCGTAAAGGTATAAGGGTGCTTGACTGCAAGACGTACATGTCGAGCAGGTACGAAAGTAGGACTTAGTGAACTGGCAGTGCTGTATGGAAAGGCTGCCAATCAACGGATAAAAGTTACCCCGGGGATAACAGGCTGATTCCATCCAAGAGTTCACATCGACGATGGAGTTTGGCACCTCGATGTCGGCTCATCACATCCTGGAGCAGGAGCATGTTCCAAGGGTAGGGCTGTTCGCCCTTTAAAGTGGTACGCGAGCTGGGTTCAGAACGTCGTGAGACAGTTCGGTCCCTATCCGTCGTGGGCGTTGGGAATTTGAGGAAAGCTGATTCTAGTACGAGAGGACCGAATCGGACACACCTCTGGTGCACCAGTTAGGATGCCAGTCCTACAGCTGGGTAGCTACGTGTGGACAGGATAAACGCTGAAAGCATCTAAGCGTGAAGCCCCTTCCAAGATGAGATTCCCCATCATTTATGAGTAAGATCCCTTAGAGACTATGAGGTTGATAGGCCAGGTGTGGAAGCACGGTGACGTGTGAAGCTGACTGGTACTAATAGATCGAGGACTTAACTTTTCTTCTTAATTTCATTATCCAGTTTTGAAAGATTCGCCTGGTGACGATAGCGAAGTGGTCACACCTGTTCCCATCTCGAACACAGAAGTTAAGCACTTCAGCGCTGATGGTAGTACGAAAGTGCGAGAGTAGGACGTTGCCAGGCTCTTTCTTTATTATTAAAAAAACACATATCGACGATTATCCAAGTGGCCTCAGTAGCTCAGTTGGTTAGAGCACTTGACTGTTAATCAAGGGGTCCTAGGTTCGAGTCCTAGTTGAGGCGCCATGACTTGGCCCGTTGGAGAAGCGGTTTAACTCACATGCCTTTCACGCATGCATTCACGGGTTCGAATCCCGTACGGGTCACCAATCCAGTCTTTTGTTTAGATCACCATTGGGTGGTCTTTTTTTTATAAAAAAGTCATTTTTTTTGAGCATAAATCAAAAATAAACGATAAAAAGATAAAAACGGGGCGTGAAAACATAAAACTATTTGTAAGTAGTTTGAGTTTCTAAAAAACAGAATCTCACTCAGGAAACAAAGCAATTCTTGAAATCTGAGAAGTTTCATCCGCTTCCTTGTAAGGTTTTTTTGCTGTGGTAAGTGTGGTGGGATAAATGAGTGTACAAAGTAATGATGGAAAATGTTGAATTTCCAGAAAAAACTAATCAACCTTACAACATTGAAGAATTTGAAAAAATAAAGCCTCAAAAAAATACTGTGTACCAGTGGCGTAGGCATTATGTTAGAGAAAACAAAAAAGTGATTTAATGATTTCTTTTTCTAAAATGACATTTCCTCATGGACCTATGCGTCTATATTTTTTAGAGCAACTTTACCGACTGTATAAAATACTGAACAATGAGCCGTATCATAAATAGGTGAAACTAATGATCGGCACAGCAACATAAAGACGACTATATAGTACCTCCGAAAAATAGTTGATCTGAAAAGAGATCAACTATTGGAGGTCTTTTTATATTGATGCGGCGTTATACCATGTATTTCTTTAAATTTTTCTATAAAGTAACTTGGGCTATTGAATCCAACATCATAGGCGATTTCGCTAATGTTTTTTTTGGTATCTTTTAGTAATTGTATGGATTGCGACAATCGATAGATTTTTAGATAATTATTTATTGTAGTCCCGGTAGTTGATTTGAATAATTTGCATAAATGGAACTTACTGACTTGTACTGAGTTTGAGATAGCATCTAATGTAACTTTGGTAGAATAGTTAGAATGAATAAATTCAATAACATGCCTAGTTATATCATTGCTATCTATTTCATTTTTTCTTTTATACGCTTTATTTTCATAATATAAGCCTTTTTCAAACAACATTTCTATCAATGTCAACATTAACTTTTTTACACGCAGCTGATATCGCGCCCGCTTTTGTAGCAACTCACCTCTTATTTCATGAAAAAGTGCAATGACTTCTTTATCTTTAATAACGTTATGAAAAATAAACTTGGTTTGAATCAAAGGAATAATGATTGCCTCATCTACAATGTCCATCATTTGAGACTTAACAAAATTGTAATTCATAATGAGTACTTCACTTCTAAGTGGGACATCAGAAGTAAGTGTTGCCTGATGTAACTGCTTAGGATTTATAATAATCAAATCACCGGCTTCAACAAGTTCAGGATAACCATTGATAATATACTTAGCACTGCCTTCAAGTTTGTAGCTGATCTCAAGGTCAGGATGCCAATGAGCTAATAATGAATCACTATTCTCAATGACAGCATCAAATGTTTCTACAGGGAATTTTATGTCTCTATTATGAAAAAATTCTTCGTTTGTATTGTTATAAGTCTTCATGACTAACCTCGCAATATAATTATATTATGAGACAATTTTATATAAAAAAATTAATAATGAATACAATAGAATTAGATTGTAGATTGAAATCATTTCAAGAGGTGAGTGGATGAAAAAGCCAAATGTAGTAATTATAATTAGCGATCAATTGTCTACAAGAATTGTTGATGGTAGTGGGCATAATAAACATAATGTATCAACTCGTGGCATTGACTCGATCGCAAAAGAAGGTGTACGATTCACGGAAAGTTACAGCGCTTTTCCTTTATGCGGTCCGGCAAGGTCAAGTATTTTTACAGGCATGATGCCACATAACCACAATATTACTGATAATGAAGAGGTTTTCAATGATCAACTAGGATTTATCCCAAGAGATGAAAACATAAAAACAATGGGTGAGTTGTTTAAAAAAGACGGCTATGAAACGTGCTATTTTGGAAAGGAACATGCCGGGGGTTATGGTTGGAAAGGCATCGATAACTTTGGAAGCATGAAATTTAGTGCTGGAGGCATGTTAGCTGAGGGCAGTGCGTTTGATCAAATATTTACTAAAGATGCAATAGATTTTATTAATCAAGAACATAAAGACCCTTTTTATATGACTTTATCCTTGATCAATCCCCATGATATTTGTAAAGTACTTGGAGGGAAAGTTCAAGGTGCAACATTTATGGATGCTATTTTCTTTTGTAGAGATGATTCAGAACCCTATCTTAGATTTAATGAGAGAGCATCACTACCAACAAATTACGATATACCATACATCAAAGGTATGATTGACGATGAAGATTATATGTACAAAGAACTTGATGATCGTGATGAAAATGAATGGAGACAATACATCTCAACGTATAATCTTTTGGTTGAGAAAATAGATTGGTATATTGAATTGGTTTTAGAAGCATTGAAGAAAAACGGATTAGAAGAGGATACAATTGTTGTGTTCACAACCGATCATGGAGATTTGATGGGAAGTCACAAATTAATCGCTAAAACCAATTTTTATGAGGAAAGCGCAAAAACGTTTATGTTAGTGAAATATCCAAAAAAGATCGAGCCTGCTATAAATAGTGAAGCGAAAATATCATCGATTGATTTAATGCCAACTTTACTTGATTTATGTAATATTAGTGCCCCGAGTGAAATCGATGGAAAATCTTTTAAAGACGCACTATATAATGACAACAAAAACTTTGATATTTTAGTATCAGAAAACCCGTTTGGGAAAATGATTCGTTATCAATCACTGAAGTATATCAGGTCAATTATACATGGTGTAGAGTATGAGATTTTACTCGATTTAGATAAGGATCCAGAAGAATCAACCAACTTTATAGAAGATAGCTCATACCAAAAAAAGGTTATCTTCTTAAGAGAATATCTGAATAATTATCTAAAAGAAAAAGGCATTGCATTAAACTACCGATGAGACATATAAGTCTATTTTTAAAACCATCCTCTGGATTATGCCATTTGAATTGTTCATATTGTTTTTAAAATAGTCAAGAAACAAAAAAACTTCATACTAGTTCTATGACGTTTGAAACATTTAAAAATGCCTACAATAAAGTCATCAATATTGCAGACCATATATCGATTGGTTTTCAAGGCGGTGAGGCTTTACTTATAGACATTGAGTTTTATCGAAGAGTGATTGACTAAACAAAACGGTTCCCAGATAAAGTTTACTTTTCTTTAAAAACAAATGGGACTTTAATCACTCTTGAGCGTTTACTTCAGAAGGAAGAATTTTTATGTGGGACAGTAATAGTAATGGAAAATGAGGAATTAATGATATTTCTTTAAGCACAAGCCCATTATGGCTTCCTTTAAAAAGTGCTTACAGTACAGATGTTATCAAGTATGATTTCAATGAACCCATATCAACATATTCAATTAGTCGTGAGGGGGATGTACTTTTTGAATGGAATACTGATCTACCACTAACAATGCCTTCTCAAGATTTAGTTTTTTATGCTAATTGGATTAGGATAGAGGATTAAATGAATTTATTGTCAATAAAGAATTATAAAAATAAACCACTCATTCCTATGAATTCAAAATCATAAATGTTTATCACAAATACCACAGTTAAGACAAAAAAAGCACAAACCTCACGGATAATTCTGTGTCCCCCTACGGGTCATCAATCCAGTCTTTTGTTTAGATCACCATTGGGTGGTCTTTTTTTATAAAAAAAACACACGATTTCTCGTGTGATGGGTCTTTTCAATACTTTAGTTGGGGGCCCCAGATACCGTTTCATACGGCCAATCTAAGATGCCACCCAGATCATAAATGTTTTCATATCCCAGTTCTGTCATGATACTGACGGCTTCGTCACTTCGGTTACCCGAGCGACAATAGACAATAAACGGGGTCGTTTTATCGGGATACACATTCTCGATAGAACTCTCTAGGATTGATAAGGGAAGAAGTTCACTGCCATCAATGCGTTCACTTACGTATTCACTGTATTCACGCACATCCAAGAGAATAATTTCTGAATTTTCTTCCATCAGCTCGATCGCACGATCGGCATCAATGGTTTCAGCCGCATTCGATTGACAGGCGCCCAGAAGCGTGACTGTAAAGACCATTAAGCTCACCATCATCCATTTTCGCATAGGTACCTCCTATCACTAAAATTCATATTATCACAATTAAGGGTATAATGAGTTGATGATATCCGCTTTTTATCCGCATAACTAATTATGAGATGAACGGAGACATTTACGATGAAAAAAATGAAAAACCGAGAAAAAATTGGCGTAGGCATTGCCCTCGGCGTAGCGATTGGTGTTGGCACTCAACAAATCGGGGTGGGAATTGCCATTGCGGTGGCTTTGCTCGCAGCATTTGGAGTTTTTAACCGATCATAATCACATTTAAAACGATAAAAAGCCACCTGCATGTTATTACCCTAATTAAATGGGGGTTTTTTATTTAGAATTTGATGAATAAAATATAGATTTTTGCAAATTATCTTCACATTAATTACAATAAATTCATCAACAAGGGAGGGAATAATGAAAAAAATAGGGATAATCATGTTGTTGGTATTCTCTTTGTATGCGTGTGAAAGTTCACCTGCTGAGAATGAGTCTTTAGAACCCCCACAAGTGATTGAACCTCAAGAGCCGTCCCCTGCGGACGAACCGAGCGAAGAAGGTTCACTCAATGAAGACCCAACATTAGAACAAGAAACTCCTGAACCAGAAGAAGAATCAGAGGATGAGACCGAAGACCCAGGTGACTCAACCACTGAGGAAAATACAGAAGAGGCCATTAACGAAGAAACTGCACAAGATGACGAAGCTGCCACCGATGAAACAGAAGATGTGGGTTCGGAAGAGGCCACTGACGAAGAAACTGAAAATTCAGACGTAGAAGAGACTCCAATAATTTTAAGTGATTTAGATCGTTTAGACGACGTGGATGTTTGTCGATTAAGGCAAACCATGTTTCACGATGGGGATCCCCCTCAAAGTAAAGGATTCCCCCTCGGTTATAATGTTGTACCGCCAGATGGTGTCATAGACATCGCCATTCTTGCGGTTGATTTCCCCGATGTTCCGGGCGATCCAACATTGATTGATCGATGGGTAGAAGAAGTGTACCAATTAGAGGCTTGGAGTGAGTTTGTCGCAGGCGATAAAATGGAATATCGAGTGCACTTTGTTCCCCAATGGATCACCACGCCAAGAGAAGCTAAATGGTATGGGTGTGAAGGCTGTTTACGTCAAATCCAAGGCGACTATGAAGAAGGTGTTGTCTTCCGTTTGCAAGACGAAATGGACGCGATTGATGAGGTATTTACGGCGGCTGACGATTTATATGATTGGAGTGAAATGGAATTCGCTCATATGATCTTCCCTCCTCAGGCTGAAGCAGCCCCCCATTATGTTCGTTTGTATTCTCATGGAGGTAACAATTCAACGCCAAATGCCGGCAATGTTTTTGTGCCAGTGTTTGGGGGCTTCATGGGATGGAGAGCGCCTGATTTCACCGATTACACCGTGTGGGATTTAGCGCTTCATGAAGTGCTGCATAAGCAAGGTCTCATGGGCCACGGACCTCGAAACGGTGGTGATTATTCAGTGATGCAAGACCAACATGGTTACACAGACATGATTTTATCCTGGGAAGCGTTCGTATTAGGGTGGTGGGATGAAAACCATCTTGCATGTATCAGTGATGAGAAACTCACCGAGCCATTTACCTTTGAACTTGATTCATTGGATGCAAACGGAGCATCGATTGAAGGTCCAAAAAATCTCATGATTCCGATGAGTGACGAGGAAATCCTTGTGATTGAGTATCGAACAGATGGTCCATTTAGCGATATTCCAAAACAACGTCATGGCATCACAGCTTACTTCATCAATGTCAATCATCCTCAGTTTCGTTGTGATGGGTGCGATGATTTAACCCAAGAAGAGTACGATGAAAGAAACTTTTGGTATTACTTAACCGATCCCAATCGCAACCATCCATGCGTTGTAGATAAACCCCATCCAGTCATTGGCTATAAACATAATCGTTTTTGCAAAGACCCTGCCTATGTCCACATCCCTGGGACAATACTCAGTGTGGATGATATTACTATCACGGTATTGGATAAGAATATTGTTCAAGTCCAAAAAAATATCGAATAATAGTCAATTTTAATTGACCCTATGGAAATAAAAAAGCTCAGATTTCATTGAATGAATCTGAGCTTTTTTATTATTTTGCTTTCCGTTTTCGATCATCTTTGATCCATGCATAATTAATCATCAACAGTGCCGTGGTGCTGGAAGAAACCACCCAAAAAGCAGTGTCAATGAAGTTATACCCAATCTCGGTAAAATAGACCACGATGAGCGCCGAGCTTAACGCAGCCATAAGAATAAAATACGACCGCGTCGCCGCTTTACGAATGTCTTCATAAAAGGTGGCGGAAGGGGCCTCAAATAAATAATACAAGTAGATGAGGTATAGCAAGTAATTGAGTTTGGTGAGATCGCTGGGATCCGTGATGAGCCCATAGATCCCAAACAACCCAAACAGCGCAAACAGTGCCAGTGGATTTTTTTTGATCATGAGTATTTAGTACCCCTCAAACATTAGTGTTAACTAAATATAACATGCCTAGCTGAATTCATCAATGGTTTCACCAAACGAACGGTCATACTTCCCCCTTAATCTCTGCGCTCACTCATTATCTTCACATAATTTTAAGGAGGCATGCTAAACCCCTTCATGAAGCCGTGTGACAGATAGAGATACTTATACGGTGGGAAGTGGGATAATGCAGGAAATTGGCTAAATAAGAGGCTTTAATGCCGAACTAAAAAAACGCAGAAATACCGCTTTAGCTAAATCTGGTGAAAATCGTCCACTTTGAACCATGGGCCAATCAAGTAACTGATCCAACGTTACGAGGGTGGGTCTATCTGGGTGACGTTCAACGGGAATCGTATCACTCTTTAAAGCGGCGAGTGCCCCAACTCGGTGATTGCCTCCGACAATGATGCATACGGTGTCATCGTTATGAGTTAAAAAATACCCACGAATCGTATCGGTTTGTTTGGCCACATCAAATCCATGTCTGCGAATCGAATTGACGACCGATTTAATACGCTCATATTCGCTAAAGAGATGCCGATGACTGACTGGACCCAAGTAGTGTGATCCTTCATCTTTTGGCATATTTTGGCCAAACCCTCCCATGGGAATTGCCTCTTCAACCCACGGCACCAGATAATCCTTGGAGGATATGTCCGTGAGGGGTTTGATCGTTTCATCACTCAGTGATTTTATCAACGGGTGGTCCCGTGTTTGAAACAATGCGTCAAATAACGTGGTGGGTTGGAACCGGTCATAAAATTTTTTCATTCGCGTGTGTGAGGCCTTTAATGTTGAATCATTCAAATAATCAATCATGCCTTCGGTAAATGGATGGCCGTTTCCTGCGGCGAACGGCAAACCTAAAATATTGCGGGCACGATGCATGGGACAGGCGTAAAACGGTTGATTTGACGCTAAAAATTCGGAAAGGTTACCGTTAAAAATGCTGGGATTTGTGTGAATCATACCATCCTCGTTGACTGACACTCGATAAAAAAAGTGCAGACTTAATGAAATATTATTGGTTTAAATGTAACATACACCCACACAAATATTAGTATCATTTGAGGTGTTTATGACGTTTGAAATCGCAGTTGCGCTTTTATTTATATTATTTTTTATACTATATTACGCATTGAGAGACCAACGCGTGGTGGTCTTTGCGGCGGGCTTTCGGTTGTTGCTTTTAGCATTGATTATTCACCTAGCATTGGAAGGGTTTTTACTGCCATTTACTTTACTGTACGCATCTTTAGCGTTAATACTCGTTTTATCGGTGAAGACTTTATGGCTGAATGCATCCGTTGAGGCCCCATCAAATTTGAAAAAAACAGCGTGGACGACCGCCTTCACATTATCGGTTGCGGCCCTGATCTTAGTCATCCTATTTCCAGCTTAAAGCAGTCGTTTTTTACAAAAATTCATATTTTCCCATGAGGCACTGAAATGAATAACGCTTGGCTAAAGCCTTTTAACGCAGTCACGCAAACACCGATTGAAACAGCTATAATTTTGGGGTCCGGACTGGATTTTGATGAGGCTACTTTCGATGAAACCTTTGATTTTTCATTTGATAGGTTTGAAGGGTTACCTCAGCCAACCGTATCGGGTCATTCAGCGACGTTTACACTTGGGTTTAAAAACAAGACACCCGTCCTTGTTCAAAAAGGCCGTGTGCATTTTTACGAAGGTTACTCCATGCATGAAGTCGTTCAAAACATTGAACTTTTTCATGCCTTGGGGGTTAAAACCCTCGTGATTACGAATGCGTGTGGCGGCATGAATCCACAATTGAATCCGGGTGATTTTGTCGTCTTAAACGATTTCATCAATTTCATGCCATCAAATCCTCTCGTGGGTCACCTCACTGACCCAACATTTCCCGATATGACCGAACCCTACGATTTAAATCTTAGAAAAACCATGCGGCACATCTTTAACTCGCAGAATGTTCCCTACCAAGAAGGCACATATGTGAGCTTTATGGGGCCTTATTACGAAACCAAAGCTGAGATTCGAATGCTGTCAAAATTCGGAGATGTGGTGGGCATGTCGACCGTCCCAGAAACCATCAAGGCACGCAGTTTAGGTATTCATGTATTGGGGCTTTCACTCGTGACAAACATGGCAACTGGCATTCAAAAAAGAGCGCATGATCACGCCCATGTATTGAACGTTGCCAGCCAAAAAGTCCCTGTCTTTCAATCGTTGATGTCCGCATTTTTAGACGCCATACATTCGACATAATAATAAGACCGCCAATCCATCGTGAGCATCGATTCGTTGGCGGTCTTTTTAAACGGATTAAAAAGCGGAATCAGTTAAAGTTGTTTGATGCGTAGTTGGTCTTCGTCACTTAACACAAAATCAAAGATGTCAACGTTGTCTTTTTGATGCGACGCATTGTGTGATTTGGGAATAACGACCATGTTCTCATTGATTTGATAATTTAATACGACTTGGCTCCACGTTTTTCCATATTTTTCGCTCATTTCACTGAGTATTTCTTGGGTCTCTGGTGTGATTTTCTTCAGTGACTGATAGGCTTCTGGAATGATTGATTCTCCTTGACAAAAATCAATCAAGGCTTGATTGTGGTGGCCAGGATACGACAAAAATTGATTCAGTACTGGTTTAATTCTGGCCCGTTTTAACAGTGCTTGGAGTTGTTCCACATTGAAATTGGAGACCCCGATGGACTTAATGAGCCCTTGATCAACGTAGGATTCCAAAACGGTCCATACCCTTAAATTCTCTTCATCCGTTGAACGTGGGAAATGAATTAAATAAAGGTCAATGTAGTCTAAATCCAGTGCGCTTAAAGAGGCCTGAACCGATTGGTGAACGCGGTCATCGGTTCCAGAAAATTCATCCTTTTCGGGAATCTTTGAGGTAATGAAAAATTCAGAGCGGTCGATGCCGGATTCCCTTACGGCTTTTCCGATGACGGATTCATTGCGGTAATAGATGGCGGTATCAATCAGGCGGTAGCCTAATTCAATGGCCGATCTTAGTTCCGTCGTGTCATGATTAATGGGCGCTGAAAAATCGTGGTTTTCTTTCCCAAAGGTGTTGGTGCCAGTCCCCAACACAGGGATTTGATAGCCATTATTGAGCGTTAAAGTTTTCATGTTAGTCACTCCTTCAGGTGAATGATTTATGGGTTTAGCGAAACGCAAGGATGCCTAAAATGAGATGACTCAAAATCCCCATTATTAACACCCAAGAAATTACATATTTTTCCAACCATGTCCCCAACCACTGCAAAATATACCCTAAACCCCAATAGGCCGTGAGGACCCAGGCGATGATGCCATAAACAAGTGTGGAATGAAGATTGGGGAATACGTGATTCAATGCGATAAATATAATGCCTAATAATGCAATGCCCAGACTCATGACGGATACCTTTTTCTGAGCTTCAAATGATGCACTACGGCCGCCATTGACTAAGTGGTAGGGAATTATACGACCTAAGACGAGTCCATGAATCAAAAGTGTTAATCCATAAAATACATACCCAAGAATTAAGGCCACATTGAGTTGAATCAAATTCATTTAGAAGGTCTCCTTCGAATTATTATGGGGAATCAATCGTACATTGAACTTCTGATTTAGGAATTAAGCATGTTGAACTAAGTCGATCATCATCTCAAGAGCCTTATGCATTTGAGGAATCGACGCAAATTCAAACCGACCATGGAACTGAAATCCTCCGGTGCCCAGGTTGGGACAAAGCAACCCTTCCCATGTCAACCGGGCCCCGTCGGTTCCCCCTCGGATGGGCGACGAATAAGGGGTTAGCCCCACATTTTTCGCGGATGCCATGGCTTTTTCAATGATGTCCATCCGCGGTCTAATTTTTTCCGCCATGTTGTAGTACGTATCGTGTAAGTCGAGTGTCACCGCTTGATAGCCATGACGGTCATTCATGAATTGAACGTTTTGTTTGAATGTGTCTTTTTGCGCTTCAAACTTCGCCTTGTCATGGTTTCGGATGATGTACGTGGATTGAGCCGATTCCACGGAGGATGTCATCCCCACCAGATGATTGAACCCCTCGTATTGTTCTGTGTTGGCCGGATCTAAAAAGGGCGGAAGCAGTTGATGAAATTCCATCGCCAAATGCCCGGCGTTTACGAGTTTATTTTTGGCCGTTCCTGGGTGAATGCTTTTTCCGGTGAACGAAAGCACCGCGGTCGCCGCATTGAAGTTTTCATATTCAATGCCCCCCACCTGAGAGCCATCCATGGTGTAAGCATACTCGGCTTTAAAATATTCGTAATTAAACCGGTCGGCTCCCCGTCCGATTTCTTCATCCGGCGTGAAACATAAATAAATATCGCCGTGTTTGATTTCGGGGTGTTCTTTCAGATGTTCGGCGAGTTCCATCATCTCCGCGACCCCGCATTTATCATCGGCCCCTAAAAGCGTGTTCCCATCGGTGACGATGATGTCGTCCCCGATGACTTTTTTAAGCGCAGGGTACTGATCGGGATGCATGGCATAGGTGTCATTGAGTGTGATGCGAGCGCCGTCATAATTTTCAATGATGCGTGGTTTGACGGGGCCCCCGGGTGCATCGGGCGACGTATCCACATGCGAGACAAAACCAATGGGAGTAATCCCATCCTGATTAGCGGGAATGGTCGTGTACGTATATCCATCTTCATCCATAAATGCGTCATAGCCCATGGTAGTTAGTTCTTGGACTAAGATTTGACTTAAGTTTTTTTGTTTGTCCGTGGATGGACAGGTTTTCGAATTTGGGTCGGATTGTGTGTCCACCTGGACGTAGCGTAAAAATCGTTCAACGAGTCGTGTCAAATGTATCACCTCTTACACTGATTGTATCAAAAAAGCCTCCCCTAAGGGAGGAAGAGTAAATAAGACCCGTTTTAGCGGGTTTTTTTGTATCATGAAACCAGAATGATTCAGGGGGTTTTTCATGCCATCGATTGATATTTTGGTCCCACTTTTTTTCCTTCTTTTTTTTGTCGGATACCGCGTGTTTGAAAATCACCGGCCCGTCTATTTTTGGTCGATCTACCGATTATTGATTGTGAGTTTGATCGTTCATTTAGCCTTGGTGGGATTCGTGTGGCAATGGATTCCTTTGTATGTGACGATTATATTATTGTTGGTATTATCGATTAAAACGCTCAAGATCAATCAAACCACCGACGGTCTTTCAACGGTGAGAAAACTATTGTGGGGATTTTCCATCGGATTATCCGCCCTTTCATTCCTATTGATTTGGGTGTTTCCCTTAAGAAATCTGCCTGAACCGACCGGCACTTCCCCGGTGGGAACCTTCTCTTGGGTCATCGACACCGACCGAGAAGAAGCATACACGGAAACTCCGGGTGATACCCGCCGTTTTAAAGTGCAGGCGTGGTATCCTGCTGAAGATATTGAACTTGCGGAAAAAGCGCCGTGGCTCATCGATGGGGCCGCCCCGGTTCAAGGCATGGCCCGAGACTTTGGCTTCCCGGGCTTCATTTTTAATCACTTAGCCACGGTGGAGGCAAATGCTTACTTGGATGTCGATGCGGCTTTAGGAACCCATCCTGTGGTTATCATTTCCCATGGGTGGACGGGATTTCGCAATCTCCATACCGACCTTGCGGAGGAGTTGGCCAGTCATGGTTACATCGTCTTTGGCACCAACCATAGTTATGGGTCGGTGGCCACGGTCTTTGATGACGCGGTGGCCCCATTAAATAACGACGCGCTCCCACCGCGTGAAACCACCCCGGAGTTCTTAACGTATGCCAACACCTTAGTCACCACTTTTTCGGAAGATATCCTTGACACCATCGATGCCATTGAACGCTTGAACGTTGATGAAACGTGGGAACTTGCCGGGCGTCTGGATCTTTCCAAAATTGCGGTGATTGGCCACTCAACCGGGGGTGGTGCGAGTGTGCTTTCGGCGATGAATGATGATCGCATTCAAACCGTGATTGGACTGGACGCTTGGGTCGAACCCATCGCTATCGACCGGTTAGAAGAAGGATTGGATGTCCCCGCCTTACTACTTCGCTCGGAAGCGTGGGAAATTTCATTTAACAACGAATACTTATACACGTTAATGAACGCAACAGATCCTGGTTTATTGGAAGTCCATCAAGTCACGGGGACCACGCATTATGATTTTGGGATGGTCTACATGTTCTCAACCCTCTCCCCCATCCTTGGACTGCAAGGGTCCCTCGGCATGGAAATGCCCACGCTTCAAAACGCCCTTGTTTTAGACGCGCTTGCGGCGAATCTCATCGGAGAATCCCCCTTGGATGTCTCCGCGTATGACACGCTCACCCCGGTGATCCCTGAATAATGATTAGACGGGCTGTTTTATTAAATAATCCAGGCCCTTTCGGTAAGAATCAATGCCTTCGCCTTGAAAAGTTTTTTTAACCACGGGGGCAATCACACTCGTGTGCCGCCAGGATTCTTTCCGGCGAGAAATATCGGAAAGATGAATTTCAATCACCGGCACCCGGATGGCTTCAATGGCATCATGAAGGGCGTAGGAATAATGGGTGAATGCCCCCGCATTGAGTAACACCCCGGCGATGTTTTCTTGGTCAGCTTGGTGCAACCAATCGATGAGGTCGCCTTCATGATTGCTTTGGAAGTGACTCAGTTGAACGGAAGCGGCTTTGGCATGTTCATCGATGGTTTGCACGAGCGTTTCATAGGAAAAGCCTCCATAAATGTCAGGATTTCGTTGCCCTAAAAGATTTAAATTAGGGCCATTGATGACGTAAAAATGTGTCATGGGACACCTCCCATTTTTCTTTCATAATTTCAAAATCTTCATGCCGATGGATGGCATAATCACACACACGCTCATACAGAGGCGTGCGTGTTTTTTTTAGGATGTGATAGGCGTCAATGGTTGAACTTAAAGGTCTCGACGCATCCAAACTCACGGGATCCGGTGCCTGCAAATACACCAAGACACCTTTCGCTTTCAAGCGGGCCACATTTTCCGGATCTAATACCGTTCCGCCTCCGGTGGCAATGACCACGCCGCGCTGGGATTCTAATTTCTTGACGGTTTCATGTTCGATTCGTCTAAACGCCGCTTCGCCTGAAGATTCAATCCACGTATGGGGAGCTTTGCCGGTGGTCTCTTTGATGATGGCGTCCACATCAAAAAAAGGACGGTTCAAATGACGTGCTAAGGCGTTTCCAAATGTGCTTTTGCCCGCTTGCGGCATGCCGATGATGACAATGTTTAAATCATTCTTTAAGACGGTTTTAAATACGGTCTGTGCGTCCGCCTTTAACGGGATTTTAGGCTGTGCGAGTTTAGCGCCATGAATGGCTTGTTGAATGAGCATTGAAAGCCCACTGGTCCACCGGATGCCATGACGGATGGCCGCTTGAATTAAGGGGGTTCGATACGGCGTGTAAAGCACGTCAAAGACGGCATCAAATTGGGTTACGCGATTCAAATCAAACGGATAATCGTTTGCTGTTTCGTGCAATCCAAGGGGCGTAGCATTCATTAAAATCCCGGACGCATCCCGGAGGCTTTCCCAAGTGGATTCACCAGCTTTGGGATGCCTCGCATGCACGGTGATATCTTGAAATCCTAACGCGCTTAAGACCACGCGAATGGTCCGAGCGGTCGCACCGTTTCCCAGGATATGAACCGCTTTTTCTGAGTCATTTTTAAACCACTTCGAGAAGAGCTCATAAAGGGCAGAGGCGTCCGTATTATACCCATGCCAGCCCTCAGGAGTCTTGATGAGGGTATTGACGGCGCCGGTTAACTCGGCCCAATCATCATGCGCATGGGCCATTTCGAAGGCCGCTTTTTTTAAAGGCATGGTCACGTTGAGGGCTTTTAAAGTGGGGAGTGACAAAGTCCCCTTCAAATCCAGCGTTTCATACAATGGGTAAGGCATGTCATGCAAAAGCTTATGAATCATCGGCGATAGAGAGTGCTGAATCGATCCCCCAATCAATCCAAAACTCATCTTTGTAAGTCCTTAGACACTTCAATGATGCGTTGATACACCGCTTGAATCGACGCAGAGAAATCATACGCGTTGGCACGGTTTAAGACAACGGTTTCTCGGTTGGGATCTGTGGTGTTTTTATTAAGATTCGCTTTCACGGCTTTGATGTCACTCATCAATGCAAATCGCTCGTTTAAGGCGTTCATGATGGTCGCATCGAGTTTATCGATTTGCGTTCTCAGTTCATTCAGATCAGGCATGTTGTTCCTCCAAAGTGGGATAGTGTTGAGGTATTTTTTTCAGGCATTCGGCCAAGGGGATTTGCTGGACTTTGGCTTCACCAATGCGGGGAATTTCGATCCAATGCAAATGATCGTGCGAGCGTTTCTTATCCCCCAGAAAAAATGGGCTTAAAGCTTCTTTATCATAAGGAATTGGGGTGAAGCAGCCATAGGTATTTAACACGTTCAAGAGCCTTCTCCCGAACGGTTTTTCGGCGGTTTCTAAGACCATGCCCGCCGCCACACAGGCCCCGTGTGAATAGGCATAATCGTGGTAAGCTTCCAGGGCATGCGCCGTGGTGTGACCAAAATTAAGCAACAGTCGCCGATGTTGATCGGTGAGATCTTTGGCGACGATCTCGATTTTTAACTGCATGGCCTTTTTGACGATATCCATCATGGAGAGTGTCTGATCTTCAAGTTGGATGAAGAATTCCTCATCTTGAATGGCCGCAATTTTGATGACTTCACTCATGCCTTCTTGCACAAGATGGGGAGGCATTTTTTCTAAGATGGTTTCATCAATCAAGATTTGAGCCGCGGGATAAAAGCTTCCGATGCGATTTTTATACCGTCCATTGATGGCGGTTTTGCCTCCGATGGATGCATCCACCATGGCCAATAATGTGGTCGGAATCAGAATCGTTTTTAACCCTCTGAGATACATGCTCCCAATGAATGCGGCCACATCGGTGAGTGCGCCGCCTCCGATGGCACACAAGGTCGTGGATTTAGAAAGGTTGAGGGTTTCAAAATGATCCATGACGCGCTTTACTGCCGCCCACGTTTTGGCGGATTCTCCAGCAGGGAGTCCTAAAGCCTTTGTTTCATCCAACGCAAGCAAGGGGTGAATGATTGCTTCCGGTAACGATTCGTCGTAAAGGAAAAACATGGCATCCCTTTGGATGAGCGCGCTGAGATGACGGGTGCCAAACACCACCTCGCTTTGAAAGTGTCGCTGGGCATTTAAATGTAAGCCGTTCATAAGGGCTCTTTCCTTGCGTGATGGAGGAGGGTGAAATCTGCCAGGCAAATTGCCACCGCATTTTCAATGACGATGCCGGCACGTCGGGCAATGCACACATCGTGGCGGCCTCCGACTTTTAAAGGTTTAACTTCGCCCGATGTTTTTTCGTACGAGGTTTGTGCTTTTTGGATGCTGGACGTAGGCTTGATAAAGACGCGAACCACCAAAGGATTGCCATTGGTTAAGCCCCCACTGATGCCCCCACTGTGGTTGCTCTTGGTGGTTCCTTTTTCATCCAGGATGGCATCGTTAAATTCGGACCCTTTCTTTGTGATGCCAGAAAAGCCCGTGCCAAATTCCACGCCTTTGACCGCGGGGATGGCAAAAAGCAACGCCCCAATTTTTGATTCGATTTTTTCAAACATCGGTTCACCCAGTCCTACGGGCAAGCCCGTGACCCTCACTTCAATGATGCCGCCGACGGAGTCGCCTTCGGCTTGAATTTGACTCAAGTAAGCATCCAGTTGGGTCATATCCGTGAGCGTGCCCGCTTGCACTAAGGCGTGTTCAAACGCATAGGGTAGCATCATTTTGGCCACCGACCCTGCCATCACCATGGGGGCGGTTAAGCGGCCGGAAAACCGGCCACCCCCGCGGTAATCGTGATGATTATGATATTTCACGCTGGCCACATAATCCGCATGACCGGGTCTGGGATGGGTTTTTAAATGCGAATAGTCTTTGGACTGGATGTTTTGATTTCGAATCATCAGGTGAAGCGGAGACCCCGTAGTCACATGATTCACATGCCCTGCGGTGATTTCAAATTGATCGGGTTCTTTTCGTGGGGTTGTTCCAATCGCTTCAGGGTTTCGCTTTTTTAAATCTTCACGAATCAAGCCTTCATCCAATGTTAAGCCAGGCATTACCCCATCGATGACCACGCCGATGGTGGGTTGATGGGATTCGCCGTATAAGGTGATGCGAAAAAGTTCTCCAAATGTATTCATGAGCGGTCTCCTAGTATTTCGAATCGTCCACCGATGGTGCGGTAGACGTCTAAGAATTCGGGGTATGATTTATCCACACATTCGACCCCGCGAACGATGTAAGGTTGGTGGGCCTTGGCGGCCATCATCAATAAAGTCATCGCCAGCCGGTGATCGGCATGGGTGTGAAACGCGCCATCGAGGTGGAAATGGGGTTGGCCGATAATCTGCAGATGACGGGCATCCCCGCGCACGTCAACGTTCATCCGTTTTAACAAGGTCACCATCGCATCCAACCGTCTGGATTCTTTATGATTCAATCGTTCTAGATCGTAAAAATGGGATGTTTGGGGGATGCTGGCGGCCAGGGCCATCAGCATCGGAGCCAAATCGGGATGGTGCGCCATGGACCCATTAAACGGCTGAAGTGTGGATGTGTTCACGGTCAACTGGGTGTGATTCCATGTGATATTCCCCCCCATCGCCTGCAACCATTCAAGTCCTTGTTGATCGCCTTGAATGGATGTGGGGTTGAGGTTATGGATGGAAAGATTTCCATTCATCAGGGCCCCCGCGAGAAAGAAGATGCTGTGGGAATAATCGCCTTCCACCGTCTCTTGAATGGCGTGGTAAGTTTGATAGCCAGGAATGATAATTTCAGGGGGAGTGTAGATGATTTCGATGCGACTTTTTCTTAAGACTTCGAGGGTCATTTGAATGTAAGGCTCGCTGGCCACATCGCCTTCTAAAATGATTTTTGAGTCCCCAGGGAGTAAGGGAAGGGCAAAAAGTAACCCGCTGACAAACTGACTGGATAACGACGCATCCAACGTAAACGTCCCCGGTTTTAACGGGCCTTGGACCGTCAGAGGCAGCCACGGAGCTTGTTGCCGACTGAAGCGGACGGGGTGCTCTTTAAAGCACCGTGCGTACGCGTCTAATGAGCGTTCAGGGAGTCGATCTTCCCCCGTGAACGTGATGGGTTGATCAAACAATAAAGCCAGGGGAATGAGAAAGCGTAATGTCGATCCCGAAGCTTTCGCATTCACTTGAAGCGGAGCATCACACGATAACGGGCCTTTGAAAACAGGCGGCTCACTTTGCAACCCGAATGCATGCAAGATGCTCAGTGTGGCGGAGATATCAACCGATTGCATCAGTCCGTTGAGCGCACTTTGAAAGGGCGATAAACTGGCCGCAATCAACAACCGGTGAGAGAGCGACTTGGATCCAATGAGATCAACGTTTCCTTTAAATTGTGTGGGGAACACCCGAACATCCATCTTTAAGACCTCCTGGGTGTGAGACTGGCTTTTTGCATCCATGCCTTCAAGGCATGATCATCGGGTAACGCGGCTTTAAACGCGTTTAAGGTTTCAATCAAATGATCAATTTCACGGGCGATAAAGGCTTGATTTTCTTGGAAAATCGTCGCCCAGAGGGACACATTCACCGGCGCATATTGACGCATGGCTTGAAATGAGTTCCCACCGTCTAAACGAGCCTGATCGGCCTTTTCATGATGCAGCAAAGCCGCCGAGAGAACGTGAGGAAGATGCGAGGTATAGGCGACCCATGCATCATGAGCCTCTGCACTCATGATGCGAGGCGTTTGGAACGATAAATCGTTTAATAGCTGATTCAGCAACGCCCGGGCGGTTTCATCAAACGCTTTTTCAATGATGATCACCGGTTTCTCTTGAAACACCACGCGGGCATGATCTTTGGGCCCGGAGGTTTTATACCCCGTCAACGGATGATGAGAGATGTAAGCGTTGGAAGGGCCTAAACAACTTTCTATGTCATGGGTCAAACGCATTTTAACGCTGGAGATATCGGTGATGAGTGCGCAGTGGCTCAAATCCTTTTGGTGTGTTTTCACAAACGGTCCGGTGGCATCGGGAGGTAAAGCGATGAGGATGACTTCACACGATTTTAAGTGCGCAAGCCCTTGACCGTGTAAATACCCACGGACTTCCTTTATGTGGGCACCGGATTGATCCCATCCAAACACCGTGTGCCCGGCTTCCGATAAGCCTTTTGCATACGCCGCCCCCATGACGCCCAATCCGGCAATAAACACATTCATTGCAGGGGAATCCTTAAGGCATCCGCACTCGTTTTTAGGCGGCTCATCAAGGCGGTGAATTGATCAAATGTCAGCGACTGCGCCCCATCGCTTAAGGCTTTTTCTGGCTCTGGATGGATTTCAATGATTTGGCCGTGCGCACGGATGGCCAGCGCCGCTTGAGCCAGTGGGTCAATCAAGGACACACGGCCTGCCGCATGCGACGGATCGATGAAAACCGGGAGGTGTGAGAGTTCTTTGGCCGCGAGGGCGGCCGTGATATCTAAGGTGTTGCGGGTGTAGGTTTCAAACGCTCGCACGCCTCGCTCACATAAAATCACCGAGTCATTTCCTCCATCTAAAATGTATTCTGCACTCATTAACCATTCTTCAAGGGTCGCGGAAAGCCCACGCTTTAAAAAGACTGGCTTTTTACTTTTGCCGAGGGCTTTGAGTAAGTAGAAGTTCTGCATGTTTCTCGCGCCCACTTGAATGATGTCCACATACGTTTCAAAGAGGGGTAAGACTTCCACACTGGGAATTTCCGAAATGACTTTCAGCCCAAAGCGATCGGCGGTCTTGCGGAGGAGTTTTAATCCGTCTTCTTTCAAACCTTGAAACGAATACGGCGAGGTTCTGGGTTTGAACGCCCCGCCTCTTAAAATCTGAATGTTTTGAGCCTTTAAATACGCCCCGATCTTCATCATCTGATCTTCATTTTCCACCGAACACGGCCCCGCCATCATCGTGTGGGAGTCGCCCCCAATTTTAATGCCATCGCCCAGGTCAATGACGGTATCGAAGGCTTGGAACTCTCGGGAGCCTTTTTTGTAAGGCACCATAATGCGAATGGCTTCTTCCACACAGTCAAACGCATAGATTTCACTCTTGTCGATTTGCAGCGTATCGCCAATGACCCCGAAGATTTTGACGTTGTCACTGGAGACATCCTTGGTGGTAAACCCCCGGTCCTTTAAAAACGTGAATAACCGATCGGCTGAATCTTGCGGGTAATTTTTCTTGAATTTAATGATCATAATAATCTCCTTCAATTAAGATATAAAAAAAACCGGTAGAATCTCTACCGGTTTCAATGGATGAAATGTCAGGTAGGCTCCCTCTAGTCAAAAAGGGTTGCCGTAGCAATCCTTTCTTTTAGATATCGCCATAATAATATGTGCTGAAAATAAACGTCATATCATTCACCTTTTGATTGATAATACCACAGACTTTAAAAAAGCCCAATCCTTTTTGCATTTTTTTAACGGTCATCGATGAAACGGCTCAGGGGCATTGCTATGTGCCGTTTGTTTTCAATGGATGTGACCGTTTCAAACCCAATGGCTTTCAGCTTCAAGGCCGCCGCTTTAAAATCGGCCATCAAATCATGGGGATGATGCGCATCTGAGCCAAGAGAAATCAGGCGGCCCCCGGAAGCATAGTAGTGTTCGATGAACGCATAGACTGGCTCTTTGACAGCATACGGTTTCCGGTAGGGCGCCGTATTCACCTCTAAGACTTTGTTTTTTTCAATGAGGGTCTGAAAGATGGGGTCTAATAACGGCGTCAAAGCCGTGAGATCTAAATCATCGATGCCGTCATCCAGATAGCGAAAGACATAATCGATGTGGGCGAGAATATGAAAATCATCAAACGACTCCACCGCCTCTAACACGGCTTTAAAATAGAGCGTTAAAGCCGCTTCTTTGGACCGACCTTCAAATAAAGAACCATCGTAAGGGTCTAAGCCTTTGACATAATGAACGGATAAAATAACTTGGTCAAATGGATGGGTGTTTACGAGCGCGTTCATTCGGTTTAAAACCTGCGGCTGATACCCCAGTTCCACGCCCATTTGCAAGTTGACGGATGTGGTTTTTTGCAGGGAATCAATAGATGCTTTGATCACGCTAAAGTCCGGGATTTGATCAAATATTTTCGCTTTAGCCTCATAATCGACATGGTCGGTAAAGGTGAGATGGGTCATTCCACGTTTTTCTGCCGTCTTGATGTAAGCGTCCAACGTGGCGTCTTTGGACGCATCGGGGGAATGGATGGTGTGACAATGACTTTCACGCATGGAACCCTCCTAGTGTTGTCGGTCTTTTAAACATTGATACACCGATTCAAAGCTTATGTTTTTCTCATTGAGTAAGACACTCAAATGATAGAGAAGATCGCTGGTTTCGTTGATCAAGTCTTCCTCGCTATCGCCTTTGGCCGCAATGATGACTTCGGCGCTTTCTTCGCCCACTTTTTTTAGAATTTTATCGATGCCTTCGTTGAATAAATAGGTCGTGTAAGACCCCTCTTTGGGACGTGCTTTGCGGTCTTTGATGGTCGCATAGACTTCATCCAGCACGGAAGCCGTGGCGGGGATGTCGCCTTCAAACGACCGGTAAAAACAACTTTTGTGGAGGGTGTGACAGGCGACGCCTTGTTGATCCACCTTCATTAATAAGGTGTCTTCATCACAATCATACCGAAGTTCTTTCACGGTTTGAATGTGACCGGAGGTTTCGCCTTTTTTCCATAGCGTTTGTCTCGACCGTGAATAATAGGTGGCCTCTTGCGACTCCAGTGTCTGTTTTAAAGCCGTCTCATTCATGTAAGCCAGCATCAAGACCTCTTGGGTGGAGGCATCTTGAACCACGACAGGAATGAGCCCATCGGCGTTAAATTTAAGTGCTGAAATATCAAAGGTCATAAGGATTCCTTTCTGACTGGGATGTGCGCTTTTTCAAGCGCGTCTTTGACGTCGGCGATGGATAAAGTTTGGAAGTGAAACACACTGGCCGCGAGTAATCCATCGGCACCGGCTTTGGCCGCATCCACAAAATGTTCAAGCCTGCCGGCCCCACCGGAAGCGATCACGGGCACGTTGACACTTTTCGTGATGCGCTGAATGA
Source organism: uncultured Mycoplasmatota bacterium (assembly GCA_913057225.1). Lineage (GTDB taxonomy): Bacteria > Bacillota_I > Bacilli_A > Izemoplasmatales > Izemoplasmataceae > JAGYII01. Next base: position 41,362 of record CAJXNT010000004.1, on the reverse strand, counting down.
ATTCGGTGTCATAACCATCTTGCACGCCGTCGGTATCCATCGTATTTAATACGAGTTCACCGGCCCCAAGTTCAACGGCGCGCTTGGCCCACTGAATCGCATCCATCTGGGTGTTGGTCCGCCCGCCATGGGTAAAGACGGTGTAGGTGCCATCCACCTTTTTAATATCGATGGAGACGACGATGCACTGCGAGCCAAATTTTAATGCCCCCTCACGAATCAAGGATTCGTTTTGCACCGCGGCCGTATTGATGGAAATTTTGTCGGCCCCTTGGTTTAAGATGAAGGCCATATCGGAGACCGATGTGATCCCACCCCCCACACAAAACGGGATGTTGATGGTTTGCGCCACGGCCTTCACAAAGGCATGGCCGATGGGCCGTGTGTCCGAAGACGCGGTGATGTCATAAAAGACCAGTTCATCGGCCCCTTCTAACGCGTAGCGCTTAGCCAGCGTCGCCGGATCGGCGACATCTTTGATGGCTTGAAAGCGTTGGCCTTTGACCACCCGGCCTGCGTCCACATCTAAACACGGGATGATGCGTCTTGCGAGCATTTTAATGCCTCCTTTAAAGGCAATTTATCTTCATACATGGCTTTGCCAATGACTGCCTCTTCAACCCCTAAGTCTGTTAAGGCTTGGATGTCTTCACAGGTGGTGATGCCGCCACTGGCAATGATCGGCACATTGGTGAGCTTTTTTACGGTGCGATAAAGCTCTAAGTTTGGTCCTTTAAGCATGCCATCGGTGGCGATGTCGGTGATCAGATAGCGCAATGATTTAAGCGGATTTAACCGTTGAATCACCGCTTCAAGGGTGTGACCCGAAGCGGACAACCAGCCATGACTCATCACCATCTGATCTTTGACATCGAGGGCGACCACAATTTGGCCAGGATATTTTTTTACAAGCATGTCCAGCGCCGTTTCATCGCTCATGGCTAACGAACCAAGCACAATCCGTTTCACGCCGGCGGCGAGATATTTTTCTGCCATGGCCAGCGAGCGAATGCCACCCCCCACTTGAATGGGAAGCGTTAAGGTTTGGGCCATCGTTTGGATGAAGTCAAAGTGGACATTGTTTCCGGTATGGGTGGCTTCTAAATCCACGATATGGACGAGGGAAGCGCCGGCGGTTTCAAATGATTTTAACGTCTTTGCAGGATCCATCATATACGTCGTGACGTGATCAAAATTTCCTTGTTTGAGCCGCGTGATTTTATGACTGTAAAGATCCATCGACGGTAAAACGTTCATCGACCCACCTCCCATAATTTTTGAGTAATTGTTCGCCCACCTTCGCACTTTTTTCGGGGTGAAACTGCATGCCAATGACCGTGTTATTTTGAACGATCGCAGGAATGGTCACGCCATAGTCGGTGGTGGCCACCTGGACGCTTGGGGTGGTAGATGCGTAAAAACTATGGACAAAATAGACGTAACTGCCCGTCTTGATGCCGGCCATCACGGGATGGTCTTGCATCAAGGATAGATCGTTCCAGCCCATGTGTGGGAGTTTCTCCGCATCCCTGATGGGCAAGACGCTCCCTGGGATCAAGCCAAGGCCTTTATGCACGCCAAATTCATGCCCTTCTTCAAACAATAACTGCATCCCGAGACAAATCCCCAGAAGCGGTTTTCCCTGACTCACATGCGCGTGGATGAGTTCAATCAATCCTCGCTCTTTCAAAGAGGCCATCGCCGGTTGAAAGGCCCCGACCCCCGGTAAGATGAGGGACGTGGCGTTTGCGATGATGTTTGGATCGGCGGTTAAGGTGGTATTTAAGCCCGCCCGTTCAAAGCCCATTTGTAAGCTGGCGATATTGCCGACGTCATAATCTATGATGACGTGCGTCATAATACACCTTTGGTGCTGGGAAGAACATCGCCCGTTTTTTGGGTGGCCGCGTTTAAACTTCGGCCAAACGCTTTAAAGATGGATTCTACTTGATGATGGGTGTTTTCGCCGTAAAAGTTTTCAATGTGTAGCGTCAGTTTGGCTGCCATCGATAGGGCGGTGAAAAATTCACGAATGTTTTCCAGCGCGAACTGGCCAAAACTGGCGCGGTTAAACGACGCTTTAAACACCAAAAAGGGTCGGTTGGATAAATCGATGACCACGCGGGATAAGCTTTCATCCATGGGCACGGTGCTTTCGCCATACCGGGCCAAGCCTTTTTTATCGGCGGTCCATTCGGCGATCAATTGGCCGATGACAATGCCGGCATCTTCCACCGTATGATGGTCATCCACATGCAAATCCCCTTGAACGTTTAAGGTGAGGCCAATGTTCGCATGAAACGCCATCAGCTCGAGCATGTGATCGAAAAAGCCAAGGCCTGTATCAATGTGAATTGGGGCCCCTTTCTCCGTCGAAAGTTCGGCTTTCACGGTTGTTTCTTTCGTGGTGCGTTCTTTTTTATAGATCATGATTAATCTCCTTGAGAGCGTCTTTAAACGCGGCGATGTCTGATTCCGATCCGATGGATATCCGCACATACATTTCATCCAATGGGAAGGGTCTGATTAAAATGCCGCGGGCGCGCACATCATCGATGAATCCTTCGTAGGGTGATCGCATGAATAAGAAATTTGCGGCGCTTGGATAAACGTGATAGCCATAGGCTTCAAGGTCTTTTTTTAACGCATCACGGCGATCGATCACCGACTTTATGTAAGTCTTTACGTGCGGCTGTTTTTGAATCGCTTTGACGCCAATCGCTTGGCTCAAGGCATTCACGTTGTATGGCGTTTTTGTCCGGGTCAAAGGCTCGATGAGTTCACGTGATCCCACCGCATACCCGAGCCGAATGGAGGCGAGGCCGTAGGCTTTTGAAAAGGTCCGTGTCACAAGCAAGTTTGGATAGTCTTTAACGTCATGAATGAACGTCGGTTGGGTGGTCGCAAATTCAATGTAAGCTTCATCCAAAACCACCAGACCCGGCGCTTTTTGGAGGATGGTTCTGATGAGATCTGGGTCAATCAAACCCCCGGTGGGATTGTTGGGAGAGCAGAGGATGATGAGCTTGGGGCTCAAAGCGTCGATGGCCTTTAAAAAGGCCTCTTCAGGAAAACTGAAATCATCATTCAAAGGAATGGCCTGATAGTCACACGCATGAATGGTCGCATAAAACTTGTACATGACAAAGGTGGGCTCGACCGTGAGAATGGTTTCTCCCGGTCCGATCACACTTTTGATGACCCATTCTAAAATCTCGGAAGACCCATTGCCGGTGAGGAGCTGTGCGGGATCGACCCCGAGCGTTTTTGCGATCGCCGCCTTGAGCGTCTCGGCGTGATTTTCTGGGTACCGTTCAAACGGAAGGTCTAGATGAATCCCTTCTTGGAGGAGATAATTTTCGCCTTCATTCGAATCCAGCTTAATGCCTTCATTTCGTTTGAGGGTGGCGTACGGTTTGAGATGGGACAAACTTTCTTTCAAAACGTTCATAAGGATTCCTTTCGGATGCGCATGCTGTAGGCATGTGCGTCCAATTGTTCTTGATCGGCGATGCGAACCACATCGTCATAGACCGTTTCAAATGCTTCCTTTTTAAACGTAACAATGGAGGTACGTTTTAAAAAATCATAGGTGGAAAGCCCTGAGGCATAGCGGGCGGTTCCTGAGGTAGGCAATGTATGATTCGGCCCCGCCATGTAATCACCAATGGCTTCTGGGGTGTAAGGTCCAACGAAGATCGACCCCGCATTTTTAATGAGAGGAAGATACGATTTAGGATCTTTCGTACAAATCTCTAAATGCTCGGGCGCAATTTGATTGATGACATCCGCCATCGCATTGCCCTCGAGATGAATGGCAGCGCCAAAGTCTCTCAGAGATGCTTTAATGATGGTTGAACGTTGCCGCTGATCGATTTCAGTTTGAAGCGCTTGATCCACGGCGTCTAAGACCTTTTCATCTTCACTGATGACGATGGCTTGGGCCTTTGGATCATGCTCCGCTTGGGCCATGAGATCGGCCGCGATCCACCGTGGATCCACGGAATCATCGGCGATGATTAAAACTTCCGAAGGCCCCGCAAAGTGATCAATGCCGACCACCGCTGACAGCTGTTGTTTGGCCGTGGCCACATAGATGTTTCCAGGCCCCACAATTTTATCCACAGAAGGAATGCTGGATGTTCCCAACGCAAGCGCCGCAATGGCTTGGGCCCCTCCGATTTGATAGACTTCCGTCACGCCGCATAAATAGGCTGCGGCTAGCACCGATGGATCGATGCCTTCCGGGTGAGGTGGGGTGACCATCACAATGCGTTTGACCCCCGCCACTTGGGCTGGGATGGCATTCATCAAGACACTGGATGGATACCGAGCGGTTCCTCCGGGAATGTAGATGCCCACCGTTTCAATGGGGGTGATTTTCTGCGTACGCTCAAAGGTTTCTTGAATGTCGACCAGCGGGGCATACGCTTGTTTTTGATGATACGCTTCAATTGATGTTTTTGCCCTTTGAAGCGCGTTTTTTAAAGATGCATCCAATTGGGCATAGGCTGCTTTTAATGCCGAAGGATCCACCCGAAAAGACTCCAGGTTCACCCCATCGAGTTTGAGTGTCCATTCTTTTAACGCCGCATCGCCACGCTCGGCCACTGAGGCAATGATGGATTGGACCGATTCTAATACGGGGTCATTAAGCGTAAAACGCTTGGCTTTTCGCTTTTTTAAGAACGATTCCACGGTGTCTTTATTGAGTCGATTTAACATCATGGCTCCTTCCGTATGTTTTCAAGTAGCGTTTGAATTTCATTGAATTTTAAGCGGTGCTTCGCGGGATTGGCGACCATCATAGCATGAGAGGTCATGATGGTTTTTTTTACTTCTAAATCGTTCGCCTTTAAGGTACTTCCGGTCTCAACAATGTCCACAATGACATCACTGAGGCCCACAATTGGAGCCAATTCAACCGATCCTTGAAGCGGGATTAATTGAATTTTTTGGCCGTTTTCCTTGAAGTATTTCCGCGCTAAATTGGGATACTTCGTGGCCACTTTCAGCGTCGCCCCGGCAGACTCACTTACTTTTTTTGGGCCTGCGACCACGAGTTGACACATGCCGTAAGGGAGCGCTTTAATCCGGTATACCTGAGGATTCAATTCGTTGAGTGTGTCGAGGCCAGTGATGCCACAATCGGCAATCCCCGCTTCCACGTACGTGAGCACATCACTCGGTTTCACCCATAAGACTTTGTAGGCATCATTTTCAAAGGTTAATTTGCGGTCATCAAACGGGTAAGGCATGGGATCAAACAAGTATTCCCATGACGTTTTCCCGAGTCTTCCTTTGGGCAGGGCGACGGTGAGTGTCATGACGTCACCTCCAATAGATCATCCAGTGTCATTGAACACCCAATGGCTTCGCCTTCTAAGCTCGCCACATGGTATCGGCCGCCCCGAATCAAGGGACTTGCTAACCGTTCACTGATGGCTTGAAAAATGAGACCGCTGTAATATGTCCAATCGCTCATAAGGGTAAAATCCACCACCACCTCAGCAAGGGGTAAAGAGGTAAACGGCTCAATGGCCTCCATCACCGAGGCAAACGCTCCGTCCAGTTTATACGCTTTTAACGTCTCTTTTAACGCGTCAAACCCAAGGGCTTTTGTAAACAATAATTCGATGAATTCCTTTAAGGCATCGTCCGTACCATGGGACGCCATCCAAGCCTTAATTGCATCCAGTGACTTGGTGTGAAACCACGATTTAAATTGGGGGATTTCAGGGCTTGGAACCTGCAATTGTTCCATCAAGATGCCAAACACATCTTTGTGGGAACATTCCACCATTAGATTCAGTTTAAACGTGGTGATGAGGTGGGTGAGGGTGGTTTGCATGAGGGTTTCGCCTTCGGTCACGGGGGCATTGAAAAATTCAAAGCCGAATTCTTTGGTTGCCTGGAACCAATCATCGGTGCGGGCAAACGTGGAAGCATAGTAACAGACTTTCAAAGGCCCGTCGGTTGCTTTCCACTGCAGTTTATCCATCACCGACGTGGTCAAATCGGGTCTCAATACCAGCAGACGGCCTTGCGGATTGGTCACTTTAATCCACGCTTCCGGGCTTTGATCGGGTTGATCGCGCCTAAAATCATCGTAATCAATAAACATCGGGGGATCGATGAGCGTGAATCCTTGTTCGTCCGCGATCTTGAGAAGTTGTTTGAACGCCGCCGATTGGGCGGCTTGTTGGTTGAACCACTGCGCCATATGTGTCACACCTTTCAAAAAATTAAAAAAAGCCAGGGTCTTAGGACCTCTGGCTAGCAATGACAGACCATGAATGAGATACAAGACCACCTACCACGTTGATAAAGGCTTGCATCTGAATGTGCAAACCGATTCTAGGTATAGTGGTGATGCAGAAGGGTCGTAAATGTCATAAGAATACCTCGATTGCGGCTAGTATAGCACAGCCTTTTTAAATGGCGCAAGACGAATGTTGAAAAAATTCATTCGCATGACAAAGTATATCCAACGAAACCGTTGGATATCTATGGTTTAATAAACTCAAACCGTCGAAGGAGTGTTTATGTTTAAAGCGTGGGTGAAAGCCTCCAGGTTGCCAGCACAAACCTTTATTTTCCCCAGTTTATTATTGGGCCAAATGCTCTATCAAACCATCAGTGGAACCTTTTCTTGGTTTATTTTTTCGTTGTTGTTTTTCTTAGGGCTGACCCTGCATTTTTATATTGTGTATGCCAATGATTATGCGGATTATGAAACCGATCAACACAACATGACCTTTACGCCCTTTACCGGCGGCTCACGGGTTTTAGTGGAAGGCGATTTAGGTCGGGCGAGTTTACTTCAAGGGGCCATCTTCATGGCCTTTGCGACGCTCTTACTCTCTGGATTCATCAGCATCATGGCGGGCAGTGTTTGGCCCGTTGTTTTTGCAATTATCGGGCTTGTCTTACTGCATGCGTATAGTTTTTATCCCATCCGACTTTCTTACCGCGGGTTTGGCGAAACCCTTCAGATGCTGGGGGTCGGGGTGGTCTTACCGGTCATTGCTTTTACCGCCCAAGGCGGCGCGTTATCGATCATTCCATGGGCGATTGTGCTCGTCTTACTTCCGAGCCAATTGGCGATGGCCATTGGCACCGCTTTGCCCGATGCCCCCTCGGACATCAAAAGTCAAAAGCGTACAAGTGCGGTCCTTTTTGGCAATGTCAACGCGCAGCGTTTGATGTTGGCCTTGTTTGCGGTAAGTTTTACGGGATTATCGGCACTCCTTGGCTTTAACGGAAGCGTCACATCACTCATCATGTATGGATTGTTTGGCCTCTTATTTACAGGCCTTACCATTTTGACGGTGGGCATGGTGACCGTGCCAGGCAGTAAAGAAATGGTCATTTTAACCGGACTTTCGATTTTTACCAACACGCTGTTAGTGTTGGCCACGGCGCTGGTCTGGTTGTAATATGTATGTATGAATATTCAATTGAAACCGGTCCAACATAATCATTTAAAAGAATTATCAGAGCTCTCAAAAAGTCTGCCTGAGTCTCATCAAAAAGCGGTGGCCAATAACATCGTTTCCCTCGCTGAAGCGTATGTGAATTACGACAAGGCCTGGCCGAGAGTGATTTTTGATGGCGATACGATGATCGGATTTTTAATGGTGGACTTACAATTTGATGAATCCGTCAAAGAGGCAGACTATCCATTTACGCTGATTGATGAAAAAGAAACACCGACGTGTGAATTGTGGCGATTGATGGTGGGAAAAGCCTATCAAGGAAAAGGATATGGCGAGAAGATCATAGATCAATTGGTGATTGAACTGAAAGCGATGGGATATAAAACGTTGTTCACGTCATGTGTGCGAATCCACCCCATGCCTTATGAATTTTACGTCCGTTACGGATTCATCGATACGGGTCACAACCATGGAGAGCAAATTTTAAAAATGCCTCTTTAAAGGAGGCATTTTTAACATTCAGTTAATAATGTGTTGGTAGGATAGGACCCAGGAGGGTTTATGTTAAACGATCGATATTTTGATACATTTGATATGTATACGTGGGAGCATTTTATTCCCGTGTTGATCACATTATTGGGTGTATATCTCATCTACATTTATCGCAATAAACTCATTCAAAGCCCCATTAAATACAAACTGGGGGTGACGCTGGCCGGCATCACATTGGGCCTGGAAGTGCTCGTCAATATGTGGCGCATTTATGCGAATGCATGGAGTGTGTCGACGTCTTTGCCTTTACATCTGTGTGGGCTGGCGGTGTTGACCTCATCATATATTTTAATTAGACGCAATCAAGCCGTATTCAACGCCACGTTTTTTATCATGTTGATCGGCGCCACGTTAGCGCTGGTGACCCCCGGCATCCAAGGCAATTGGGGATTCCCCCACTTTCGGTACTTTCAGTTTTTTGCGGTTCATGGGATGCTGGTGATCAATTTTGCCTATCTGTTATTTGTGTATGAGTACCACAAAGATTTCAGCTACCGGTACGTGTGGGTAAACGCACTCAGCTTGCTCATTCTTGCGGGCCTTTTATTTCCCATCAATCTTTTACTCGATGGCAATTATTTATTTCTGATGGCCAAACCTGGACCGAATACCGCCTTTGATTTATTTGGCGAGTGGCCTTGGTACCTGGTCAACATCGCCTGGGCGGGGGTGCCTGTATTTTTTCATGCCTTTTACCTGCCGTTTTGGGTGCGTAACCTCCGCCATCAAAGGCAAAAAGCCCTGGCCCTTGATTAATGCTCAATGGTGAATGTTTGAAATGACTGCGAAGATGGCATTTTTTCTTTAAGCACCCGGTCAATGCGGCCCGGTGCTTTTTCTTTGAGCCATGAAAAAAAGGCCTCAGTTTGGATTTTGGTGCCTTGAATGATGCCTTCCACCGACCCATCCAGACAGTTTTTAACGGCCCCAACGAGCCCGGTTTTCCGGGCTCTCATTTTAATGGAAAATCGCATGCCGACGCCTTGCACATGGCCAAAAAGTTGAAATTTGTATGTGTGTAAACCATCGTTCATCTAAAAAACCTTCAAAATGTGTCATATAAGTCTTTTAAAAGCGTTTCTTTACTGTTAATATGATAGCGTATCAAACCTTAATTATCGAATGATAGGAGTGATTTATATGGCCCAAGCCATCATTGTATTTGGATCCACCATGGGCAATACGGAAACCGTGGCCGATCTAATCGCAGAAAATTTAAACCATGAAGTAAAAGTCGTCAATGTCACCGAGGTTGACCTTGCCGACATCAAAGACGCTGATCTCGTGCTCTTTGGTTCCAGCACCTGGGGCGACGGCGAACTGCAAGAAGACTTTGAAGATTTCATCGATGAAATCACCAGTGACTTAGTCGGAGATAAAGACGTGGCCGTTTTCGGCTGTGGCGATGAAATGAGTTATCCCGATGAATTTTGTGCGGCCACCGACATTATTAGAGATAAATGCGAAGCGGCCGGCGCCAACATCGTCGCCGATAACTTACGCGTCGACGGAGAACCTGAAGACAGCGAAGACGAGATCTCTGCCTGGGCTGAAGCCCTCTAAATTAGGCAATCCAGCGCCTTTGTGGTATACTTGTAACGATGATATGAAACACACATCATCGCTATTTCAAACAGACAAACCAAACGCTGTATGAATGCAGCGTTTTTTATTGCCTTCACAAGGAGAACTATGAATTTCAATGAATTACAGTTACACCCGCTCATTTTAAGAGCGATTACCGAAGATGGGTATGAACACCCCACCCCCATTCAAGCCCGAGCCATTCCGCCCCTGATGGATGGAAACGATTTACTCGGCAGTGCCCAAACGGGGACGGGTAAAACCGCGGCGTTTGCGCTGCCCATGATCCATCGATTTGCCCAGATGCCGAATAAAGGTCGGGCGAAAGTGATTTCTGGCCTCGTTTTAGCCCCAACCCGTGAGTTGGCCTTACAAATCAAAGACAATTTTGACCGTTATGACCGGAAAACGCATGTCAAAGCCCTCGCCATTTATGGCGGCACCAGTAAACACAATCAAATTGTGAAAATCAAACGTGGGGTCGATGTCCTGATTGCCACGCCAGGCCGATTACTTGATCTCATGCAGATGCGTGTGGTGAAACTCGATCACGTCCAAATGGCCGTGCTCGATGAAGCCGACCAAATGCTAGACATGGGGTTTATTGATGATGTGAAAAAAATCATGAAGTCGCTACCCAACACGCGTCAAACGATGCTTTTTTCAGCAACCATTCCCAAACCCATTGAACGGCTTGCCCAGTCGTTGCTTAAATCGCCCATTCGCATTGAAGTCGCGCCTCAAAATAGACCCTTAGAAACCATTGATCAAGAAGTCTTTATGCTGCGAAGAGAAAACAAAAAAGCATTATTGACCGATCTGTTAAAACCCAACCAATTTTCGTCCGCCCTCATTTTTGCTCGGACCAAGCGAGGCGCCGATCATTTGGCCCATTATCTCAAGAAAAAAGGGTATTTTTCCGGGGCATATCACGGCGATAAATCGCAACGCGAAAGAGAGCGCGTATTAAACGCATTTAAAGCGAAGAAAATTCACGTCTTGATTGCCACCGATGTGGCGGCCAGAGGCATTGACATTGATCAGCTCTCGCATGTCATCAACTATGATATGCCGGAAACCAAAGAAACCTACATGCACCGCATTGGACGCACCGCCCGAGCCGGGGCCACCGGAAGAGCCTGGTCATTTTGCAGTCCTGAAGAACGCCATTTACTGAGTGCCATTCAGCAACACATTGGCTTTAAGTTGCCTCAAAATTTAGATCATGCGTATGTGATTCCTGCGAATCAAGCGTGGGATAAAGGCTCTGCAAAAAGCCAGCCGAAAAAGAAAAAGCCCTATGGGTCTAGGCATAAAAATAAATCACGTTCGTATCAGAAATCCTTTAAACCCAAAACGCATAAATATGCCTAAAAAAAGCCCAGCAATGATTGCTGGGCCTTTTTTATGCGTTAAGTTCTGGCAATGATTTGAGTAAGAATAACCCGGCGGATGCGATGACAATCTGTAAGATGTTGCCGGGAATGCTGCCGACGGCGGGGCCTAAGCCGACGCCCAAAAAGAGTCCTTCAAAGAGCCAATATCCGAGAATGATGATGGCGCCCCCTGCGAGCAATGCAAGGATATTTCTTGGGGTTGACTTCCCTTGACCTTCAGGGCTTAAGGCGACTGCACCCATCACAAATCCGGCAATCAATCTTACGACGAGGGTGCCTGGGGCCCAAATCGCCCAGATGGACAAAACATCAAAGAGGGCCATGCCGATGCCGCCGGCTAAGGCGCCATAGGTCTTGCCATATTTCACCGCAATGACAAACATGACCAGCGTGCCTAGATGGACGAGGCCGCCTTGTCCCATCAGAATGGGGACATGGATATTTATGTAAGTCGCGACAAACACGGCCGCGATAAAAATCGATGAGAGTGTGAGTTCTTTCACCCGGGATGGGCGTATGGTTTGCTGCATGACAAAACCTCCGATTTTTTAACTATCGATATTGTATCAAAAGGATGTCAGTTCGTCATACAAACTTGCTCAAAAAAATTCGTTTTTTTATAGGGTGTGTCATACTGAAGCTAACTTAGCTTTAAGAAGAGGTTCAGATGATTCGATTTGGAATCCTCGGGGCGGGTCGCATCGCGCATACGTTTGCGCAGGCCATCCAGTCTACCCCCGGCATCATGCACGCGGTGGCATCTCGTGATTTAAAACGGGCTCAGTCGTTTCAATCTCGGTATCCCATTGCCAAAGCGTATGGGTCGTATCAGGATTTATATGACGATCCAGATGTCGATGTAATCTATGTGGCCACGCCGCATGGGTTGCATTATACGCATATGATGGCGGCGCTTGATGCCAAAAAACACCTCCTCACGGAAAAAGCATTTACATTAAATGCGCGGGAAGCCCAAGAAGTTTTTGACAAAGCGAAGACGCAAAACGTTTTTGTGATGGAAGCGATGTGGACGCGATTTTTACCCGTGACCCAGACCCTTTTAAAGCGGGTCAGTGACGGCATCATCGGGCCTGTGAAAAGCCTTAAAGCCACCTTTTCATTCGCGGGCGATTTACGTGAATCGGGGCGCCTCATGAATGCTGAACTAGGGGGTGGGGCCCTCTTAGATGTCGGCATTTATCCCCTCACGTATGCGGACCTTTTTGGCCGACTCTCGGGTGCCATGACCAGTCAGCACACGAAGTCAAAAACCGGGGTGGACCTTTGGAACAAGATAGAGATTCATGCGGGAGACTTCCAGGCCACGTTAGAATCCGGGTTTTTGGACGACAAACCTCGTGAAGCCATCATCACTGGGGCGCATGGAAAAATCGTCGTGCCATCTTTTTGGGCAGCGGAAGAAGCGTTCATTTACGATGCCAGAGGTGTCATGATTGAACACATCCACCATCCCCATCGCGTAAATGGATTTGAGTATGAAATTGAAGCGGTGATCGATGCGTTGAATCACCATTTACTTGAACATCCCATCATGCCTCATGCCAAAACCATCGAAATGCTCGAACACATGGACGCCATTCGAAACGAGTGGGGCGTGGTGTATCCGCGTGAAAAAATAACGTCTTAGCCTCAAATAATTCGGGCCGATTATTTATAATAAACGTGAGGTGAAACCCCATGGCTGAAAAGAACGCAAAAATATATTTATGGACCGTCTTAGCGCTCGCGGTCACGATTTTACTGGCGGTTTGGCTCGGAAACCCTGAAGACGTGGATGCGTTTAACGTCACCCTTAGCGCCGGTGACACCCCGGGGACCGTCCAAATCAGCAACATCCAAGATTCCTATCAATACAGTTTGGATGGGGGCGTGACGTGGGTCAATATCGCCAGCGATGATGCCCTTGAAATTCCCGCCGAAGTCGGCGACACACTCATCATCCGCGACGTCGATATCACGGGGCTGGCTGAGCGTTACGAAATCACCGCAGACATCCTCAACGATTAGATGAGACGCTTCGCAAGAAGCGTTTTTTAGTCCACCTATTAGGAGAATCTATGGTTCAAGTCGTTTGGTTTAAAAAAGATTTCAGAACCCTCGATCATGCGCCGCTTCATGCGGCGTCTTTAGCCGGCGATGTCTTACCCCTTTATGTGGTTGAACCCTCGATTTGGAATTTCGGCGATCTTTCAGTCCGCCATTACCAGTTTGTGAAAGAAAGTCTCACGGATTTAAACGTCCGCTTAAAAAAACTTGGTGCATCCCTATATGTCATGGTCTCGGACATGGTGGAAGCGCTCGATCGTTTGTATGAAATCTTAGGGCCTTTTGTCATGCATTCACACATGGAACACGGGCTGACGCATACTTACGAAAGAGACCGGGCCGTCAAAGCCTGGATGGATGCGCACGAGTGTGTCTGGAGAGAATACCAGGGTGACGCCGTTTTAAGAGGGAAATATGTCGGTCACCGGCCCACCTACATGAAAACGTATTTGAAAAGCCCGGTCATACCGGTGCCTAAATCCATCCAAGGGGTGAAGCGCTCAGATAAAACCTTGGGAAATGTGGACCTTCTAGATACTTTCACACCGCCAGGCTCACCCGCGGATGCACCGGTGAGAGGCGGCGAAAGCGAAGCGATCAAGCACGCCAATGCGTTCTTTCAATCCCGGTTTAAAGCGTATCAAATCTCAATCTCTAAACCCGCCAAATCCATCCATTCTTCCAGTTATCTATCGGCCTATCTCACGTGGGGGAACATTTCAATTAAGAGTTTGCATAAAGCCACTGAAAACCATCTTAAGACCCTTAAAGAGACCCAACAGACGTTTTATAAAAAACAACTCAGCGCTTTTCATACCCGTTTGTTTTGGCGCAGTCATTTCGTCGAAAAAGTGGAAATGAAACCATGGATCGACCACATCTCCAAAGATCCCAGATACGATGATGTCCGCCACCGCGACAGTGACGCGTTCAAAAAATTCACCACCGGACACACCGGTTTTCCTTTTGTCGATGCCTGCATCCGGTTTTTAAACCGAACCAGTTGGCTCAACTTTCGCCAACGGGCGATGCTGACCTCGTTTGCGTGTAACACGCTGCTCTTGGATTGGAAGGACGTCGGCCGTTTCTTAGCCACCCAATGGATCGACTATGAACCCGGGATTCATTGGTCTCAAATCCAAATGCAAGCCGGCTTGATTCCGCCCAGACACATTCCCATCTATGATGTCATCAAACAATCCAAAGAGACCGACCCAGACGGAGCATTCATTCGCATGAATGTGCCGGAGTTGGCCCATTTAAATGCGGATGATATTCATGAACCATGGACGTTAGATTCGAATCCATACATAGCGCCGATGGTGGATTATGCCACCGTTTTAAAGGCATCGAAAGAGACACTTTACCAAATTAAAAAAGAACCAAAAAGGAAGCCCTATGTTTAAAGCGAAAGCGAACAGCGAATTAATATCGGTTCAGCACACCGAAAATAAAATAGAATTAAGACTCACAAAGCCCGAGGGCTTTGACTTTAAAGCGGGCCAATACGGCACCTTTAAGATTCTGGATGCGAAAGGCGATACCACCCGTACCTTTTCCTTTGCCTCAAGCCCGAAAGAGAAAGACGTATGGGTCGGCACGCAACACGGCGATACACCGTCCAAATATAAAGCCACACTGCTTGGTTTAAAGCCAGGCCATCCTTTTGAAATTAAAGGTCCTTACGGGGATTTTGTTTGGAAAGAAGAAGAAAAAGAAGCCGTCATGGTGGCCCTTGGTGTGGGCGTCACTCCCATCCGGGCATTGCTCATGGATCGTGACGATCTATCGGGGGTTACTCTGATTTATTCGGGGAGTTCCCATAAACTCTATCTCGATGAATTTGAAGGACTTAAATCCAAAGGGCTTCACATGATTGAGACCTCTCACCGAGATGAGCTCGCCCAAGCATTAGACACCACACGCCCCACCCAAGCGAAAGCCTATTATGTCAGTGGCTCAATGAGAGCGGTGGGTGCAGTGACCAAACACCTCAAAACCTTAGGCGTCAAAGGGAAACACATATATTCCGATATTTTTACGGGGTATTGATTGAGCCAATCCATCAAATTAAAAATGTAATCTGAATAAAAACGCTTATTTAGAAACTTTATAAATAAGAAATTAAAACCGAATTTTTCCCATAACAAAGGGATAAATTCGGTTTTTTAATAGGGTTTAGGCGGTTGCAAGTTTTTTGTAATACAAGTTAAGATTAAGGTGCACCAAAAAATTTTATGAAAGGCAAGGAAATCATGAAAAAAATGATTTGGCTCTTCAGTGTGTTGATGTTGATGTTTACGCTTGCGGCGTGTGGCAACGAAACCACTGAACCCGAAACGGTTGAACTGCCAGAGACCGTATCCATGAGTAATGTGGATGAATATCTTTTTGATGAGAACTGGCAATTTGTAGATCTCAGAAACTTTGATGATCAAATGGCGGACGGATGGATTCGCGGATTTGAGGTAATCCCATTCTTTGATTATCTTGAATACACCGACATCTTGGTTCGTACCAATGAATGGTCCTATGATGGATCGCAAATTCTTAATGAATCGGCGCTTCGTGCATTGTTTGACGAAGATAAAATCATCGTCCTGATGTGCGCTGGGGGAACCCGTGCGGGATTCGTTAAGGAAGCTCTAGAAGATCTAGGGTATGAAAATGTATATAATGCCGGCGCACTGAGTGCGTATGATGGCAACCACCGAGTGTTTGGTGACGGAGTATATGCGTTTGACATGCCCGCGCCCGAAACGATCGGTGATTTGCCTGAGACCCTTGCCCTCAGCGATGACAATTTCGATCGGTATGTCGGTCGCGAGGACGTTCAATTTGTCGACTTAAGAAACTTCACGGACAAAATGAGCACAGGGTGGCATGCTGATTCCACCGTTATTCCCTTCTTTGACTTCTTAGAAGCCAACGACATCTTAGTCAGAAACGATGGGTGGAATTTTAATGCCGATACCATCTTAGACGAAGAAATGCTGAGAAGCCTGTTTGATGAAGATAAGCACATTGTCCTCATTTGTGCGGGCGGAACACGCGCTGAATTTGTGAAGCTTGCGCTGGAAGAACTTGGGTATTCCAATGTCTACAATGCCGGCGGCCTGAGTGATTACACGGGCGAAAATTTGATTGTCCCGGGGGAATGTCCGAATGAAGCGGACGAAGATCCCACGAACGATTGCGGTTAGGAGAACTCCGATGAAAAAAACATTGCTCGCATTGATGCTTATGACCGCATTATTCTTAGCGGCGTGCTCCGAAAGCACCGTGGAGACTGAACCGCTGTCGTACACGAATCTTAAGTGGCCGCATCTTGATGGTCATGGGGCCGAAACCATGTTTGATGCCCCCGTGTTATTCGAATATGAAACGCGTGACTTTGTGAAGTACCAAGTGTCTTATTTATCCTGCACATGCCGTGCGCCCAAAGATAATTATTGGAGTACGGTGTACTATGAAATCGATAAGAATACGGGCGAAGTGCTGACCATGTCTTATGATTACGAAAGTACCGATCATTACATCACTGCATTTTGGGGAGATTCAAGTCCCATTCCCGCCACAGGCGTCACCTATGAAGACTTCAAATCGGACTTTATTCCCTGGTTGGTGGGTCAAAACTTGGAAGATTTAGAAGGCATCAATATCTTTTATGACGAGACGCCGGATGTGTATGCCGATTACGCCAATACGAAAGAAATCAATGAACCCGAGATGATTGATGCGTATTCCGGCAGCAGTGTCTCGACCAACAACATGATTCGCATTACGAAAGCGCTCCTGGAATATCATCAAGAAACGTATATGAGCGAATAGGAGAGATGATGAAAAAATTAATGTTGGCTTTATTTTTAGGCCTTGCGACCTTGAGCCTTGCCGCATGTGGCGGCGGAGGCGTGGATTATCCTGTGGAATACTTTAATGCCACCGTCACGGGCAGTGAAGCCAGCGGCAGTGCCCAAGTATTCTCCATTGACACCACAGGCTTTTATGACATGACCGTGGAAGTGACCGTAGACGCTGGAACGATTACGGCATACGATGTGATTTCCCATGAAGAAAGCGCGGATTACGGCGGCCTGCTGATTGATGACACCAATTACATTGATGATCTCGTCGCATCCAACGCTGAACTGTCGGGGGCCGAACTTGATGCCTATGCCGGCGCGACGGCGACCCGCGATGCACTCATGGACGCTGCGCTCGCCGCGCTTGAACACTACACCGCTTTTTACGAATAATTTCATTCGTGGAAATATCCTCCAAATAAAAAGAATGATGGCTTTCAGAGCGCCATCATTCTTTTTTCTATTTTTTGATAAAGCGGAATCATTCGGTCTTCTTTAACATGATCTAAGTAATCGTTTATATCAAACCATTTAATGCCACTGTGTTCAGCCTCATTGTAGTTAATGGCAACGGCATCATCGACCCAGAGCCCATAGGTCACATTTAAGTGAAGATGATCGGGGACATAGCGCCCTTTTTTGATGTGGTTTTGCACATGAATCACATCCAAGGCCACGGGGGATTCACTGATTTTTTTGAAAGATTCAATCCCGGTTTCCTCGGTTGCTTCTTTCAACGCCACATGCAGACAATCGGCCTCCCCGTCGTTATGACCGCCAAACCATCCCCACGACTGGTAGATGTTGTGAAAGCCCATCAGCACTTTGGTTTTAGCCATGTTCATGATGAACACCGACGATGTGACATGCGCGGTCAAATTGCTTCGGTCTAAGGCATCTGGATTGCGCTTGAAAAAGTCCAGCATTAATTCTTGATCAATTTTTTCTTGTTCGAGCGTGGCGTTATAGTCTTGGACCACATCGATGTAATTCATAAATATCACCTTTTTCAAGTGTAGCATCTTTTAAGCGGTTTCGGGATTTGGATTTTTCTTGACCGGAAGCAATCCTGCCGTGAGCATGGGGACGACTAAGATCAGGGCGGTCACGCCGTAGAGGACGGATAAGGGGAAAAACGCCCCAATGCCGACCATGAGAGCCCCGCTCATGAGCTGACCCACCGCATCCAGCTGGCCAAAACTGGAAAGGACGGTGGCTTTGAGGGCGGTGGGGGTGTTTTCCACCATCACATGGGTCAAAATGGGCTCCGATGATGCCCGGGCCGCATGGAACAAAATGAACCCACTGATCGCAATGGCGGGAACGTTGAAGAGGCCAAAACTTAAGACGCCCGCGCTCATCACAAAGAAGAGGCCCCCAAGCCACATTTTGACGTGTTCATCCCCAGTGAATACCCGTTTATTCACACTGATGAGGAGGGCGCCTGTGAGGACCATGATTAGTTTCACGGACGCGATGATCCATACGGGTGCGATGGATAAGTTTCGCAAACCTAAATTATCTAGTATATGGACTTGATAGGTGCGGTCGATCCCTTCGGAATAAAGCCCTAAAAAGAGCATGATGATAAAAAGCACGCGTAACACATGATGCTTTCGGATATGCGAAAACCCGAAAGAAAGTTGTTTGACATACTGTTTTATGGTTTGGTGGGTTTTTTCAAAGGCGACCGTTTCTTTCATGGTGAATGCGAGCCACAGTGCTAATAGAATCATTATGATGGCCGCGGTGATCATCGCCCAAATGGGGTTGATGCTCCCGATGAATCCAGAGAGAATAATGCCGCCCACACTCCCCAGCAAACTGAATTGTTTGCCGCTGAGGTAGGTCTCTTTCACGGGAAGATTGGCTTCATCCGATAACCACGCATCCAACGCACCACTGATGAATGTTTCACCAAGCCCCCAAATGATTTGCGCCAAAAAAATCAGCGCGAATACCAAAGTGCTCACTTCCAGTAAAAAGCCCGCGCCAATGATCAACAGGCCGATGATGACCGACCATTTGCGGCTGTATAAATCGGCCACCACCCCGGTCGGGACTTCAAACATTAACACCGAGATTTCTAAGGCCGTCCCAAGCAAGATCAGTTCGTAAATGGCCAAATTCGCAATGTCAATGCGATAAATGATGGCCGCCGTAAACATCAAATTAAACGCAAAACTCATGATGAAGCGGCTGGATAAGTAGATGGCTCTTGGGGTCATAAAGGGTCCTCACTCTATGCATGTCTATGACTTCTATCTTAGCACTATTTAGTTTTGTCACCGATACATCGGCAAGGTTAAATTTCTTTATCTTGTAATTGATAACGCTTACTTTTTAAAATAAAGTTAGAAAAAAACTTTTTTAGGAGGAATTTTTTATGGATTCAACCATTCGTGTACGTATTCAATCGTTTGGTCGCTTTCTCAGCGGAATGGTGATGCCTAACATTGGGGCCTTCATTGCCTGGGGGTTAATCACCGCACTCTTCATTCCGACGGGCTGGCTGCCTAATGAAAACCTCGCCGAACTGGTCGGACCGATGATTATTTACATGTTACCACTCCTCATCGGGTTTACCGGAGGCCGTTTAATTTATGGTATTCGTGGGGGTGTCTTAGGGGCCATCGCAACCATGGGGGTTGTGGTCGGTGCCGATGTCCCGATGTTTATTGGGGCGATGGTGATGGGCCCACTCGGTGGGTATGTCATCAAGAAAATCGATCAACTTCTACAAGACAAAACACCTACGGGCTTTGAAATGTTGGTCAACAACTTTTCAGCAGGGATTGCTGGAACGTTACTGGCTCTTTTCGCGCTCTTAATCATCGGGCCCGTGGTGCTTGGGCTCAACAATGCGCTAGAAGCCTTAGTCGATGTCGTGGTCGATGCCAACCTTTTACCGTTTGCTTCTTTCTTTATTGAACCGGCGAAAATACTCTTTTTAAATAACGCGATTAACCATGGGGTTTTAGGACCCTTAGGGGTGAATGAAGCGGCAGAAGCTGGAAAATCCATCTTCTTCATGTTGGAAACCAACCCCGGACCTGGGCTTGGCATCTTACTCGCCTTCTGGGTCTTTGGGAGAGGCGCTTCGAAAGCCTCGGCCCCAGGATCGGTCATCATTCATTTCTTAGGTGGGATTCATGAAATTTACTTCCCATACGTGCTTGCGAAACCGGTCTTAGTGCTCGCTGCGATTGCCGGTGGTTTCACCGGGGTCTTGACCTTTGTCATCTTTGGTGTGGGTCTTGTGGCCACTCCGTCACCGGGTAGTATTTTTGCCTACATCGCGATGACCCCACAAGGGGACTTCCTCGGAATGTTTGCAGGAGTCTTAACCTCCACTGTCGCCAGTTTCTTTGTGGCATCGTTCTTCCTCAAGATTGATAAAACCAAAGTGGAAGACATCGAAGACGCAAAAGCCAAAGTGGCTTCCATGAAATCCGCCGGTCAAAAGAAAGCATCGGCTGTGAATTTAGTGGTCTTTGCGTGTGATGCGGGCATGGGCTCAAGTGCGATGGGCGCTTCCACACTTAAAAAGAAATTTAAAGCCGCCAGTGTAAACGTGGAAGTCATCAACACGAGTTTGGAAGAAATTCCTGAAAATGCGGACTTAGTGGTGACGCACCGTGACTTGAAAGCTCGCGCGAGTCAGAATGCTCCGCAGGCTGAAATCGTCGCCATCGAGAATTTTGTCGGGGCGCCAGAATACGATCAATTGGTCGAACGTCTGAAATAAGAACTTCATGGAGCGGTCTTCACCATTTCGGTGAGGACCGCTTTTCTATTATTTACTTTTGTCACGCCTAAAGATTAGAAAGTATGCCAAAATAAAACCATCCCTCCGTCAGATTTTATGGGTTCTGGCCTATGATAAAAGTAAAGAAGGTGAGTGTTTGTGTCGGAGTTCTTAAGTCACCGTGAGCGTCAAATTATTCTTGCCCTATTGGAGACGAAAACCCCGCTAACTGTGAATCATTTGGCGAGTCATTTGGGTGTGTCCAAACGCACCGTTCTTCGTGATATGAAATTGGTGGATGATTGGTTTGCCAGTCGCCACTTAAGCGTGCAAAGACAAGGACCCAACGGGCTTTTTGTGGATGTCGATGCCTCGTTGAAACGCACCCTCATTGATGAAGTATCCGGCCAATCTTACGATCATGTATACTCACCCAAAGAACGACGAACCTTTATCGCCACCGAACTGTTGCAAGCCCGGGATCTTTATAAAATTTCTGTGTTCGCCCATGCGCTGGATGTCTCAGAAGCCACCGTATCGCACGATTTAAATGCGGTCGAAAAAGATCTCAAGACGTTTCATCTCACGTTAGTGAGACGCCCTGGGGTGGGCTTATTGGTTGAAGGTCAAGAGACCGATAAACGACGCGCATTGATGCGTTATCTTCACGAAGCCCTTGATGAAAATGAGCTGCGTCAAGTCATCCGGACGTACGTGGCGCCGATCACCACCTCGCCACCGATGGAACGTTCGTATTCAGCCATCACGCAAAGCCTTTTAGATTTGATTGATTACCAAACCATTCAAATCATTGAAGAAGCCATAAAAGAATCGGAACACTCGATGGGCTTTGAGTTTGTGGAAAGTTCTTACACCGCGTTAGCCGTTCACCTGGCGTTGGCCATTAAACGCTTGCAAAAAGGCGATGTCATCGAGATGCCCGCAGATACGCTCAATAATCTCCGGGCGTTTGAAGAATTTTCCGTGGCAGAGTTTCTCATTGACACGCTGGCGCAAAAACTTCAACTGGACATCCCAGACGCCGAAATCGGCTACATTACCATGCACCTCAAAGGGGCTCGCTATCATCAAGGCCTCTACGATGAGAGCATTTTAAAATTCAATGAACTCATCATATCCAATTATCAACTGACCGCACTCATCAATAAGATGCTCAACCGGGCCGAGACCTTAACCGGGTATCCACTTAAGAAAAATTCAGCGCTCTTGGTGGGCCTCGTGGATCACATTCGACTTTCGATCAACCGCATCCAAATGAAACTTGATATTCGCAATCCGCTGCTCGATAAAATCAAAGAAAATTATCCTGATATTTATGCGGTGGCGGTGGATGTGGTGGGCATCTTAGAAGAGGGGCTTAACATCGCGATGCCCGATGCTGAGATTGGCTACATCGCCATGCACTTGGGCTCGGCGATTGAGGCACTTAAAAACCAAGATTCACACTCAAACACACGGTATAAAGTCGTGGTTACGTGCACCTCGGGCATTGGCACATCGAAAATGCTGGCTGAACGCATTCGCTCAGAATTTAACCAAATCGACATTGAAGCCATCTTATCGACCACTCAAATTTCTGAAGTCTGGCTGTTAGAAAAAAATGTGGATCTCATCATTTCGACCGTCCATTTTGAAAATCGACTGACGCCCGTGGTGATGGTCAACCCACTCCTTATGGACACGGACATTCAAAAAATCAAAGGAGCTCTCAGTTCCACGCAAATGATGAAAACATCGGCGGTCGATGAACCCACAGCGAAACTCACCAAATCGGATTTGAATCAAATGGCGCAAACATCACGCGCGGTGGTTGAATTATTGAATCACCTCAAAATTGATGATGATATTCCGGTTGAATCGATCGATGCGTTGGTCGATCACATCACGCAAAGACTTGAGCTTGATGCTCAGGCCAAAGCGGCGTTAAGATCCGATATTTTCGCCCGCGAAGCTTTGGGTTCGGTGATTTTCAAGGAAGACCGCGTGCTTTTTTTACACACTCGCTCAGATGCCATCGACACCATTCATGTCTTAGTCATCCGTCATACGACGCTTGAGTATCAATCCACCCCCTGCGATGCATCGTTGGTCTTACTGGCCCCCGAAAAAATGGAGGCCCATGCCCTTGATGCCATCAGTGAAATTTCGCGTTTGACGGTCTCAGATCCCACCTTTTTAACGCAACTTAAAGAGCTCGAAACGATGCAACTTTATGAACGCTTTGAACGCTATATGGCGCAATATGTGATGCAGCAAAATCGCCAACTCATGCAATCATAGAAGGGAGTTTTCCATGCAAACCATTCTCACCCCCCATAACATTGTCTTATCCCAACCCACCATCACTCGCGATCAAGCGATTCAAAAAGCCGGTGAACGGCTGGTGGAAGAAGGCTACGTGACGTCGGATTATATCGATGCCATGTTTGAAAGAGAAGCCATTGTCTCCACGTACATCGGCAACGGCATTGCCATTCCTCACGGGGTTGGCAAAGCCAAAGATGCGATTGTTAAAAGTGGCATTGTGGTCTTTCAATACCCAGAAGGCATTGATTATAACGGCAACACGGCCTACATCGTCATTGGCATTGCCGGAAAAAATAATGATCACATTGAAATCTTAGCCAACATCGCTGAAGCGTTTGGCGAACTCGAGGATGCGAGAGCTTTATGGCATTCCGATGATGTCAACCTCATTTATGAAAAGTTCACCGCGGGACTTTCGGAATGATCGTCACGCTGACGCTGAATCCTGCCATTGACACCACACTTAGGGTGGATTCTCTGGCCTCAAAAACCGTGAAATCTAAACGGTCAGATGTGGGCGGAAAAGGCATTAATGTCTCCAACACTCTGAAGGCACTAGGCGTCGACAGTCATGCCGTCTTAATCACCGCCGGTGCACACGGCAAAACCATCACTGATTTTTTGCAAGCCCGTGAGATATCGCATCACGCGTTTGCGGTGGATGGCGAGATCCGGGAAAACCAGAAGTACATCGATGACACCACCCAAGCCATGGAAGAAGTCAACGCGCCAGGCCCCCATCTTTCGCTCAATACATTGCATGCGATTCAAGAATATTTGGACGGATTACTCCAGGCGAAAGACGTGCTGGTCTTGACGGGGAGTTTGCCCCCAGGCCTTCCCGTTTCCACATATCAAAACTGGATTAAACGGTATAAAGCCCGCGACGTCTATACGGTGCTTGATGCTTCAAACGAAGCCTTGAAAAAAGGCATCGAAGCCGGGCCCAGCCTGATTAAACCCAATCATCATGAGTGGGAAACATTATTTGGTAAACCCTTTAATGAAACGACGGTTCAACCAGATTTAGACCGCTGCCATGCATGGGGCATTGAAAGAGTCATGATCACGGCGGGGGCCAACGGAGCCTATGCGTCGGAAGGACATGGCATCCTTCATCAAAAAGCCCTCAAACTTGATGTCCAAAGCACCGTGGGTGCGGGGGATGCGTTTGTGGCGGGGGCCATCATGCGTCGGCATGAACCCATCCGCGAACAACTCCGCTTTGCCTCGGCGGTGGCCAGTGCCACGACCGAAACTGCGGGCACCACGCCTCCCACATTCGAAGCGGTCACGACGATGATGAACCGATTATACCCTCAACCGATAAGGAGAAAACAATGAAAACCAGAGCTGTACGGTTATATGGCGCTAACCAATTGCAATTGGATGAATTCGAGCTGCCGGCATTAAAGGACGATGAAATTTTAGTGAAGGTGATTTCGGATTCGATTTGTATGTCCACGTATAAAGCGACCACCCTTGGCACGGATCACAAACGCGTGCCCAATGATGCGGGGGAGAATCCCGTCATCATTGGCCATGAGTTTTCCGGCATCATTAAAGAAGTGGGAAAAAAATGGCAAGATCAATTTTCGCCGGGTGACCGGTTTGCCATTCAACCCGCGTTAAATTACAAAGGATCCATGGATTCGCCCGGGTATTCTTACCGCTATGTGGGCGGGGACATGACCTATGCCATCATTCCCCCCGAAGTGATGGAACTCGGCTGCCTCATCAAATATGAGGGCGATAGCTTCTTTGAAGCGTCACTCGCTGAACCCATGTCATGCGTCATTGGGGCGTTTCATGCAACTTACCATACGATTCCCAATACCTATACCCATGTCATGGACATTAAAGAAAGAGGCAGTGTGGCGATTTTAGGCGGCGCAGGTCCAATGGGGCTAGCGGCGATTGAATACGCCATCCATCGTGACCGCAAACCCGCTTTACTGGTGGTCAGTGATGTTTCCAATGAGAGGTTGGCGCGTGCGGAAACGGTCATCTCCAAGGCCGAAGCCAAAAAACACGGCATCACCTTGCATTATGTCAATCCCCGTGACTACGAGGATTTTGAAGCGCATATGAAATCTCTCAACGCGGGACAAGGCTATGACGATGTGTTTGTTTTTGCGCCCATCAAACCACTCGTGGAACAAGGCGATCGCCTTCTTGGAAAAGATGGGACGCTGAACTTTTTTGCCGGTCCCACCGACACCGAATTCACCGCAGAACTGAATCTTTATAACGTCCACTATGCGGCCACGAAAGTCATGGGATCGACCGGCGGAAATACCGATGACATGATCGAATCCTTAGAACTCACCGCTGCGAAGCGCATTCAACCCGGATTGATGATTACCCACATTGGCGGTCTTGATTCCGTGGTCGACACCGTGCTTAAATATCCCGAGATTCCCGGCGGTAAAAAGATGATTTATGTGCATCACGACATGCCATTAACGCCCATTGATGACCTCGCCTCTCTAAAATCCCTCAATCCAAAGTACGAAACACTCGGGGGCATCGTGCATGCCCATAACAATCTTTGGACGAAAGAAGCGGAGGATTACCTCCTTAAAGAAATCATTGGAGATCCCGATGTTGCGTGAATATACCGTGAAAGATGAGGCAGGCCTGCATGCTCGGCCACTTTCCGTGATGGTGAATCACGTGGCGAACTATGACGTCCCCATTCACATCGGATACAAAACGAAGAAAGTGCCGCTTCATTCCATGATGATGGCCATGAGTTTGGGCGTTCCGCACGCAGAAACGTTCACCATCGAAATTGACGCGGAAGATGCCGAAGCGATTTTCACGTCGCTGGAAACCATTATGAAACAACATGACCTTATTGACTGATATTTTTCTGACCTCCCCCTAAGGTCAGTGAAATATAGATGCTTAATCCTGATGACTCCTTATGAGCCAAAAAAAAGATGATCAATGGTGAATTGATCATCTTTTTTTACTATCGGATGGTTTTTAGTGCTTTACCCCATTTGGCCACTTGGTCAAACATCGTGGTCAAATTGGCGAGGTGCATGTCCGCGGGTTTAAAGACGGACCATTTCTCAAAATCGGTGAACATGCTCATCGCGGTGTGACTTCTCACATCGGCCATTTGAAGTTCACTGACAATGCCTCTTAAATGTTCGGTGGCGCGCGCGCCGCCTAACGAGCCATAGCTGACAATGCCGGCGGGCTTGTTGGCCCACTCTTCTTTGGCAAGGTCGAGGGCGTTTTTGAGTGCGGCTGGGATGGAGTGGTTGTACTCCCCAGTGACGAATACAAACCCATCCAACGAATCAATTTTTTCTTTCCATTTTGCGATGCCAGGAGCATCGGCGGTGCCTAAAAAGGGAAGGTCATAGTCTTTGATATCGACGATTTCAAACGCGATGTCATCGCGTGATTCTCCGTTTTTTAAGACCCATTCCGCCACTTGTGGCGATACGCGGCCTTCGCGGGTACTGCCCACAATAATTCCAATCTTTAACATGAATGTCCTCCTGTATTTTTGATGTCTCAGCACTCATTATTTTAACGTTAAGTGACCTAAACAAAAGGAAATATGCTTACGGGTTAAACGGGGAATGAAACGGTGAATGTGGTCCCCACATTCGGCGTGCTCTTTAAGGCGATCGAGCCGCCGCATTGTTTGATCATTTGTTTGGTGAGGGCGAGGCCTAAGCCAATGCCACTTTGCGCATCGGAACGGGCGGCATCCACTTGATATAAGGCTTCGAATATCTTGTCTTGCTCGTCAGCTGCAATGCCGATGCCGGTATCGGTCACGGTGATGTCGACGCGCTTGGGATGACGCGTGACATCGAGGGTGACGGTGCCGTTTTCGGGCGTAAATTTGAGGGCATTTTCTAAGAGATTTGACAGACTGCGAATGAAAAAGGTCACGTGGGTATGAATTTGGACTTGATTTGAGGTTTGGGGCCCGGTTAATTGGATGGATTTACTTTGAGCCATCGGCATAAAATCTTCACGGATCGAGGTTAATAAGGGAATGATATCCACAGATTCTAACGGCACCTGGGTCGTGGCGTTCATCCGCGCCAGTTCCAGCATCTGATCGATGAGTGACTGCATGTGCGTCAGCTGATGATGAATGGTTTCAAAATCTTTTTGATAGGCGGAATCATTGAGTTTACTTTCAAGATATTCGGTTTGCGCTTGAATCACGGCGAGAGGGGTTCTCAGTTCATGGGAGACATTGGCCGAAAATTCGCGCTCACGCTCGAGACTGGCTTCCACTTTTTCCAGCATTTGATTCAAGGTTTTGGCCAAGGTGTCAATCTCATCGTGCGTTTTAGGTTCATCCAACCGCAATTGGAAATTTTCGGTGCTTTGAATGGTTTTGGCCGTTTTTGCCATGGCTTGGACGGGTTTCAGGGTGCGCTGGATGATGACCAAGCCACCGAGGGTCGATATCCCCAATAAAATGGGCGCCACAATCGCTAAGACTCTCAAGAAATCGTCATACACGGATACGCCGCCTTGGTAGTTATAAAAAGCCCTTAACGTATATCCGTCTTGAAGGGGTAAATCATAGATAAACCAGGTGCTTGTGGGCGTGTCATAGGTCTGGGTGAGATACGCTTGAATGGGGAAATCATCGGGCAGATTTGCGGGGTATTGGCCTTCATAAAATTGCCCGTTGAGATAAAGCACAAAGGCGATGCCATCTTCAAAATAGATGAACCGCTCCCCCTCTTCAAAGTCGTAATAAACGATCCCATTCACAATGTCTAAGGTTTCCGCCACATCTTCGGAGGTCTCTTGGATTTCTTCTCGGGCGTTTTCAGAAATGACCGTGTCAGACGCTAAAAAGACAATCACTAAATTCGTGATGATCAGCCCCAAGAAAAACAGGGAGTACCATAAAATAAGTTTTTTTCTTAAAGACATCGATTTCATGCGTCTGCTTTCAGACGATAACCAAATCCACGAACGGTTTCAATCAGCTTATCGTCATGCCCTTCATCGATTTTTTTTCTGAGAAAGCGAATGTAAACATCAATCACGTTGGAATAGCCTTCGTAATCATAATTACTGGAGGCCATTTCAAGTCGCTCGCGGCTGATGGTTTGCCCTTTATTTAAGAGCAGCGTTTCTAAGATTAAATATTCTTTTTTCGTGAGTTCAATGACGGTGTCTTCGCGTTTGACGATTTGCGTGGCGCGGTTCAGGGTCAATGGACCGGCCGTGAGGACGTCTTGAATTTCAGCCGTTTTGCGGCGCGTCAAGACATGAATGCGGGCGAGGAGCTCTTCAAATGAAAAGGGCTTAATGAGATAATCATCGGCGCCCAGATGTAAGCCTTCCACGCGATCTTTCACCGCATCTTTGGCCGTTAAAAATAAGACCGGGGTCGCCATGGAGCTCTCACGCATCCAGCGCAACACCCCATGGCCATCGATTTTTGGCATCATGATGTCTAAGACCACCACATCATAAGGACCCGTCTCTAAATACGCAATGGCATCTTCTCCATCCCCGGCCGCATCCACTTTATGCCCGGCTTTTTCCAGTCGTTCTTGCAACAGTTCTCTCAGTTGAAATTGATCTTCAGCGATTAATATACGCATAGTTCACCTCAGGTTCTATTGTAAGCGGGAACATTAAAATTAGATGAAATGACCTTTTTTAATCTTCTTTTCATTTAAGCTCGCTAAAGTGGAAGCATCAAACCCAGGAGGTTGGCTCATGAATGATTTCTGGCAGAAGCATCAAGATTGGCTCATCAAATTCGCTTTGATATCGATCACCGTTCTTGCCTTAGCATATATCATTTTTGATTAACCCCAAAAAAGAAGGAGAATAATCATGAAAAAACCCATTTTAATTACGTTAGGCGTTCTTACCCTGGCCCTCGTTGGAACCGGGGTCACCATTGCCGCTCGGGCCCCACGCGAAGTGTTACAGTTTAATGCCCCCACCCAGATGAACCGGTTACCCATCAGCTCACAACGATTCATTGAAGAACAGTACCCAGGCGCTCAAGTGATCAATGTCGACTTAGAACTCAATGGATATGAAGCGTATCTCGATAATGGTGCCGTCATTGATTTTAGATTTAATGAGACCGTGGATTTCATCAGCTATGAATACGCATCCATCGCACCCCAGTCGACGGCGCCCATTCAAACCGAACCCAGTGCCGATGCCACCAGTGCATCCACCGCAGAAAATTGGACAGAAAGTGCCACCACGTGGAATCCTGTTTCTCCCAGCGACCTTCCTACCTCCATCCAAGATTACTTAAGCCGAGAATATCCCAATGATCCCGTGGTTCGTGCCGAGCGCGTCGAGGATGGCTATGATGTCTACTTAAGTTCAGGCCTCAACATTGACTTCGACGATGACGGGGATATTGATCTGGACCGTGATTCGGAAAATGACGCTTATGACGACGATGCCTACGAGGATGAATCTTATGACGATGACGCTTATGATGATGCCTACGAGGATGATCATGAGGAATCCGACGATGTCGTGGTCGACGCATCCGTCTTGCCAGAAGCGGCCCTCACCTTCATCGCAAGTGAATTCCCCAATGAAGAAATCTTATTGGTCGAACAAGATTCAGATGGATACGATATTTATCTCACCGGTGGGGTTGAAGTGGACTATGACTTTGACGGAACCATTGAAGTCGACCGGGATGAACCCGACCGTTGGGATGACTGGAACGATTGGAATGACACCATCGATGCCAGCACCCTCCCCGAAGTCATCTTGAATTACATCAGCGCCAACTACCCAAATGAAACCATCCAACGGGCGGAATTTGATGATGGCCTCTACGAAGTCACCCTCGCCAACCGTCTCGAACTCACCTTCAGAAACGATGGCACCCTGATCGACATTGATGTGGACTGATGCAACCAAAAAACGCGTCTTCAAGACGCGTTTTTATTTTAGGAAATAAAACTAGAGAAAAATGCCCAGATTTCCTCGCTGGCATGAATGCCTGGATCCATGCCCAGTTCATTTGGGTTGGGGCTTAACGGCCAAACGTGCGGAAAATCATCGATGTACATATGTTTCACCTTCATCCCAGTATCATTTATGGATTCAACGACGGTGATGCCATCCATCGGGGTGCTGGTTTGAGCGGGATTTCCATTGATGGCTGATTGCCAGAACTCGAAGTGCCCTTCCACATCGGGTCCCCCGCCAAAGCCACCCAGCAACGTCATCGTGCCATCGATGGGAACGACCAAATCCCCCGTCCCATGGATGTGCAAGATGTTCATGGGCTCTGGATTTTCACACGATTCGTAGGTGGCCCCGCTCATTAACCCGGCCACCGGCGCAATGGCTTTAAACAAATTAGGAGCTTGACAGGCAATGGTATAAGTCATAAACGCCCCATTGGAAAACCCACTGCCGAAGACATTCTCTTCGGAGAGATTATACGTGCTGGTCAGGTGATCGATGACCGTCCTGACAAATCCGATATCATCGACGGTGGATAAGGTCAAGTCGGCATTCCAATGGGGGCCGCCTATGGTCTCAGTCCCGAGTAGATACGCAACCACAAATCCGTGTTCTTGCGCCACCGCATCCATCTGAGATTGTTGTTTGAGATTGAGATGCGAGGAGGTATACCCGTGCATCATGATTAAAAGGGGCGCGCCTTCAAACGATCCTTCCGGAATGTACAGTTGATATTCGCGTTCGCGTTCATCGTGCATGATGGTTTGTATTTCATTGGTGGGCGGAAGGGGCACTAACGGTGCTTCTTCAGTTCCACCGCAGGCGGCAAGCACTAGCAGCATCACCGCCAAGATGAGCCCGCCTAATCCTTTTTTCATGGTCACCTTCCAAGTAGCATTCTGTGTGTGTTAGTGTAGCATGTTTGTTACACTATATTTAACGGTTATGCTTACATGAAATGACCACAGGAGGCCTGAATGAAAGTTGTTGTGACTGGGTCCAGAGGCGTTGTGGGCAGCGTCTTGGTGACTCGTTTAAAAATGAAAAACCATGAAGTCGTGCCGCTCGTGCACGATGCCTTTGATGTCAATAACGAAACCCTCGTGCGTGACTTTTTAGAGTCCCACCAACCCGATGCCATCATGCATCTGGCCAAAGGCGAAGTTCCGTTCACCCGCGCACTGGCCGCGTGGGCCTATGAAAACCGGGTCGCCTACGTGTTCACGTCCACGTATAAAGTGTTCAAAGGAAAAAAAGTTAAAGGCCCTTTCACCGTGTATGACACCCCCGATGGTACGGATGAACTTGCAAGAACCAAACAAGAACTCGAGAAAGTGTCCTTTGAAACAAACCCCAACGCATATGTGGCCCGTCTGGCTTGGCAAATCACCAAACAACCCGAAAACTACGGCGTGCTTTATTTCATCAAATCGCAAATGGATAAACGCGGAAAAATCAGTGTTTCGAAAAATCATTTCGTCTCCGCCATGTTTGTGGAAGACACCGCGGATGCCCTCATTGATCTCGTGGAACATTACGCCCCGGGACTTTATCATCTGAATGCGTCCGACTGGTTTAGCCTCTATGACATTGTCTATCACATCAAACATAAAATGGGTCATGATTGGATTGTCTTAGATCCCCCGAGAACCATTGCGAAAAATGAAATGCTCGATAACACAAAAATAAAACTCACCCCGCTTTCTGAACAAGGGGTGGAGTATCAACACCCTAATAAATAATGATGAATAAGACCTTTGGGTCTTATTTTCATATATATTTAACGATCACTCCTACATGAAAGAGTCATATGAAGACATTCTTACAGCAAGAAAAAATCTGGATTATACTTGGAGTCATCACCAGTTTACTTTTAATGGTCTTTTTAGGTATGGCCCGCATTGGGTGGTATTATGCGCCACTTTTAAGTGTGCATAGGCTCATCACGTGGGGGCTTTTTATCCTCCTTTTTGGAATCTTAGCCACCCTGTGGTTCAAAATCAGTCCCAAGCTTCACCCGGCATTCATTTTTATGGCCTTGAATATTGCGTTTACGGGCCTCATCGTTTTTTCAGGCGTCACGCTGAACCGGCTTTGGATCATCATCCCTTACGCCCTATTAATCACCCTGGCGGGATTTAAATCCATTCGAAGACGCCGGGTATTGTGGGCCGGGTTGACGCTCTTTTTTGGGGGCGTCATCATCACGTGGGTCGTACCCAGTCTTTTTTATGGGATATTGATTGGGCTTTATTCCGCCCTCGCAATCCTCTACGTGTTTAATGATGTTTATATGCCGCGTGTGATCGCGCTTGTGAGCCTCGTGATCCCGATCTTATTCATTGCGCTTTTGACCGTGCTGGGGGCGTCTCAAATATTTCCGTTCGCTTCTAATGATCAAACGCTTGAGCTTTATGGCGGCGTCCCCAATGACACCCTCACCGTGAGCGCTTCCTTAGAATCAGTCTTTATCGATTCGAGCTTACGGGTCGACGTGTATCAAAACGTTCGCTGGGGGTTTGTAAGAGAGGTGGGGAGCGGCGTCTATCCCAATCAATTCATGCTGCCAACTTTAGAAGCATCCGACTTTACCATCACGCAAGACGGTGGAACGTATCAGTTACAACTGTTAGATCTGGACCCGCCCATATCGCTTCAATTGGACTAAAAAACGATGCACTGAGCATCGTTTTTTTTAATCCTTAAATGAGGGTTTGGTACACATTGATTAAGTCGTTAAATACACGCGGCCATGATTTGGTTTTGGAAGCTTTTACGGAATGTTCTTTCAGTTTAAAGCGCAGTGCTTGGTCATGGTACAAGCGTTCCATCGCTTCTTTAAAAGTATGAGGGGCATTGATGTCGGTGATGAGGCCATTGATTTCATGGTCGACATTCATCAAGACCCCTCCCCGATTGACCACAATCGGTGGACAGCCTGAGGCTTGTGCTTCTAAGACAACATTTCCGAGCGTTTCGGTGGGAGAGGGAAACACAAAGATATCGGCACTGGCATAGATGGTCGCGAGATCATCGCCCGTTTGATAGCCGGTAAAAACGGCCCATGGGTATTTTTTTTGATAGTGATCAAGGAACGGGCCATCCCCGGTGATGACAAGCAGTGAATTTTGTTTGGCGGTGGCATCCATCGCTTGAAAACTCTCAAACGCTAAGTCTAAATTTTTTTCTCCCGCAATCCGTGAAACGCATAGATAGACTGTTTTTTGTTCCGCATTCCATGATTTTCTGAGCGATAAAGACCGTTTCGCGGGGGTGAATTTTTGGGTGTCGATGCCCCGACTGAAAATATGGACGTTAGACACCCCCATTTTGGTTTGTAAAAGTTCTTTGGCATCGAGCGAGGGGGTGGTGGTGATATGGGATTTTTGATGGAACTGCGATAAATACCACTCGAGGGGCCGGACAAAGAGACCTAGTTTTAAGTGTTTTAAGAAGAGGGCAAAATGACTGGAATAGTTACTGACTAAAGGGATGTGCCTTTTTTCGGCGTATTTCACCCCAATGCGACCGACGCCAAATTCGGTCATCACATGGATGATGTTGGGATCGAATTCATCGAGGGCGTTGAAGACTTTTTTCTTGCGCATGAAGACCACGCGGGCTTCTTTGTAAAACCAAAACTTGATCGATTTTAACCGTTTGACAAATGGATGTTGGGGATCGTCTTTATCGACTTCAGGGGATAACATCATGTATTGAACGTTGTTGGATTCTAAGTATTTGGCGTATTCATAGAGCGTATTTGAAACCCCGTTAATCTGCGGTAAAAATGTATCGGTAAAGATGGCGATTTTAAGGGGGGTTTTCCGCGTTTGATGGATGTTTCTTTCTTTGTAGGCGTTAAAGATCAGGTGAAAAATGGTGTAAGAAAGGTTGTATGCATCCATGATGTTTTGTCTCGGGGTCGCGTTGCCTAAATGATTCAACAACGTGTAATCAACGAGGTCACTCACGATGGTATCGAGGCGCATGGATTCTAACGGTGTGATGGTCACCGGCATTTTTTTCAGCATCCGGTGTAATTTGATTTCATACATGAGATGCACCGGATGGACATACATCGTATTGAAATTGGGATTTGCGTGGAAACTGCAGGCATAATCGGCAATGAAATGCATGACTTCGCCCAGTAAATGGCCCAGATAATGTCTGGGTTTATATCCGTCCAATACTTCATCAATCAATCCCGAAAAAAATTCCATCGATTGATCGAGGATGTGTTTGCCTTTAAACCGGTAATTAAAGGCGTCGGGCGCATTGGCCCCTCTGATGAAGGCGCGCTTTGATATCCATACATGATCTTCGGCGGCTAAGGTATCATAGATGACTTCGGCGATGCGAACATGACTTTGATAAATCATACACTCTCCTTTTTCATCGGTATTATTTTTTGGTACAACCCAAACATGAGTCCATATCCTAAGACGAAGGGAATCATCACATTAAGGACCCATTCAGTGATTGACCACGTCCACTCAATCTGCACAATCCAAAGCACACTGGAAAGCGTTAACCCAAGTAACATGGCATACGTCATGAGGGGATGTTTTTTCAGTAATGATTCAATCAGGCGTGCAAACAGAACATATCCAATGAGTGTTGCGATGACAAAAAGCATTAAATCGCTCCAGACCAATGTTTCAATGGCGGTTAAATACCGGCTGTATTGACCCATACCAATCCACACCACCGATCCGGATATTCCAGGGAGTAACCCAGCCAGGGAGGCAAAAAATGCACTCAAAAAAAAGATACCGCGCCCAGTGAGACTGAGCGTGGTATCTTCCGTGAGTTCCAAAGAGAGGATGGCGCTGGTGAGCAAAACAACCGTTAAGACCGTAAGAAAACGCGATAGATTGAGCATTTTTGGCGAATCTGCTAAACGCTTAATTTCTCTAGAAATGGGAATGATGGATGCCAGTATAAACCCGGTAAACACCCACATGAGTGGCGCTTCAAATTGGTCGAGTAAGACGTTGAGCGGTATGGAGATGATGAAGGCTCCAAGGGCCATGGATGTCACTAAAATTGTCAATTTTACCCATGACTCAATCGATTTAGGGGCCGTAAATACGTTGGAAAATGTGGCAATGAGCAAGCCATATAAGCCGGTCACAAAAGCCAGGGTTCCGCTGGAAAATCCAGGCACGAGCCCTGCGCCCCCAAGTAACACGCCAAGGATGACAAGATTTCGAAGTTCAGACGATGTGATTTTCATCGTGAAAAGTATACAAAAACTGAATCAATCGTGCGTCAAGACTGTGTTAAAGGCTGTTAAGTTTTAAGGCGTATCTTTGGTGAACACGCGCACCTCATAGGGCTCTAAATCCAATCGCGCGATTTGTGGGAACAGGTGGTCATCTTGGGACTCGTTCCATATCTCCCCAAAACCATTGCGAAAAACGAACTTAATTTATGAAGATTCTGAGAGTATTAAAAAACACCTCCATGCTTGGAATGCCTATAAGGAGGTGTTTTTATTTTCAAAATTTGAATTTTGCTGAAATTGGAATGAGTTCTAATGATTAATGAGTTTGCAAGGTAGATTTTCTGATGTTCAGGGTAGGAATGGTCATGTATGTTTGAAAGTGGTATTCAGGTTTTTGAATTTTTTCAACGACTAAGCGTCCAGCTTGATACCCCAAGTCGTGCACATCTATGGTGATTGTGGTTGTCATCGGATCTGTAATGGTTGCATAAGGATAATCATCAAAGGTAATTACTGCCACTTCTTCAGGAATCTTGACATTAAGGATTTTCAGGGCTTGAAGTGCTCCCAATGCAATCGCGTTATTCGCACAAATGAGTCCGTTTGGTAATCGACCACCTTTTTGATATAAATCAAGCACTGTTTCTTTGGCTTCATTGTGATCGGAGTGGGTGTTGAAAATCCAAGACTCTGGAACAAACATAGAATGTTTTTTGAGCTCTTTTTGAACGCCTTGCAATCGTACCTCTGAAATGTAATCACGAAATTGTCCACCTAAAAAACCAATTTGCTTTTTGTGAATGTTATATAAATGTCTAGCCGCAAGTTCACCAGATAAAATGTTGTTATTATCGACCCAACAAGCATTGCTTGGAAAAGGGGGGACACCAATAATGGTGTGAGGGATTTTTGACTCAATAAGATAGTCAGCCATTCCCTTAGTCAATGCAGACGCGTGGAGTATGATGGCGTCAATACTTTTTGAGCTGATTACCTCTTTCAGATTGGCTAGTGTTGGCTGTTCATAGCCGACATACGTCATGGTGTATTGTTTTTTTGCCAATGCACTCTGAACTCCATCCATGATGGCATACAGGTGAGGATTGATGAACGCTGTGGAGGCATCACTTCGCGTAAAAAAAGCCACGATGCCTGTTTTTTTCCGTGCTAAATTTCGCCCTCTCACATTGGGGGTGTAGTTGAGTTCTTTAATTGCACGGTTCACACGTTTAGCCATTTCTTTTGAGATGTAGGGGCCTTTATTGATAACCCTTGACACTGTAGAAATAGAGGTTTCGGCTTTCCGTGCGACATCTTTGATGGTAACTTCCATTTAGTCTCCTTGGTGTAAGATGATGTAACCATAAGGCCCCATTGAAGTTGCTTTAGAATGTTTTGAAATTAACTCGGTGCCTTTAAAGTCAGGAATGGGTTGAGTTTCTGCACTGCGATTGATCATCACAATTACTTTTTCGGAGTTCAGCGTCTTTGAATAAATCAGCATATCTTTTGAGTCGTGAGGGAGTACATTAAATCTTCCATATACCCATTCGGGGTGTTTTTTCCGATGGTTCGCCAACCATTTAATGAGGTCATAAAATTGTGCTTGAGTATTGCTGGGCATCGCTTGACGATATTCATCCTCAGAGAGGCCACCCAAAGGTATTTCATCGCCATAATAGATCATCGGAACCCCCGTGAATGTAAATAGGAACACCAATGCTTGGGCCATTAATTCGAGACGGTGATCAATCAATGAGAATAGCCTTGGAACATCATGCGAATTGAGAAAATTGAGTTGCGATTGAGTATGCATTGTGCGATAGCGTGTGAGCTGATAATGTAATCGTTCACCAAACTGCTGTGCGGTCAGGGTTTGGCTGGCCCAAAATGCCTTTATGTGATTCATTAAATCATAATTCATCAAGCCATCAAATGTGCTGCCGTCTAAATACCCACGAGATGTCTGCCAGTTTTCTGCAATTAATATCGCTTCAGGATTTATGGATTTCACGGTCGCACGAAATTTTCGCCAAAAATTATAATGAGCTTCATCCGCCACATCCAATCGCCAGCCATCTATAGAAAAAGTTTCCATCCAGTATCTGGCCACATTTAAAAAGTAAGCTTGGACATCCGGGTGAGCCACATTAATTTTAGGCATATGGCGCTCGTAGCCAAAACTGGCATAAGGTAAAGCTTGAGGCGTGCTTTCATCTGGATAGTAGATGTCATTTTGCAGTGGGAAAAACCAATCCTTATATTGCCCAGTAGGGTCTTTAAGCCAAGCTTTAAATGGAGCAAAGGAATGTCCCACATGATTGAATACTCCATCAAGGACTATCGCCATACCACGGGCATGCAGGGCATCAACCAGTGTCCTAAAGTCTTCTTTAGTGCCAAAACAAGGATCAATCTCAAAGTAGTCAGTGGTGTCATATTTATGATATTCACCGGCTCTAAATATAGGATTCAGATAAATGCACGTAATTCCTAATTCTTCAATATAATCTAAACGCTCTAGAATGGCTTTTAAAGTCCCACCATGTCTCTGGCGCGTTTCGTTTTCACAATCTTTAGAAAGAGACAATGATCCGGTAAAACTATCGGGGAAAATATTATAAACAACACTCTCTTGATACCATTTAGGGATAGAAATAACATCGCTAATTTGATGATAGGGATACTTGAAAAAATCATTCCTAAGCGACGATAAAGTATCGTGAAAGTGATCGGCATAATAATAAGTCTTAGTCGCCCCTTCTTGAATTTCGAAATAGTATACCAAGCGTGGGAACGAATTACTTAACTGACATTCAAAAATCCGATGATTTTGTGTTTCAGCAATGTCCGCCATAGGGATGCTTTCAAATGGCACAGGATGCCCTTGGAAGGCGGTATCCCCATAACGAAAAAAAACATCTAATTTATCTTCTTTGGCCGTAATTAAACGAAAAACTAATGTACTTTGGTCAGCTGCAAAGGCGAGATGACTTAAAGGTTCATGGTGTATGGCTGCACGATTCATTATCCTTTGACCCCTCCCACAGTTAATCCAGAGACCATGTATTTTTGAATGAACAAAAATACGATGAGAACGGGAAGACTTGTCAGGAGAGCTGCAGCGGTGAATAAAGGCCATGATCCACTGA
Source organism: uncultured Mycoplasmatota bacterium (assembly GCA_913057225.1). Lineage (GTDB taxonomy): Bacteria > Bacillota_I > Bacilli_A > Izemoplasmatales > Izemoplasmataceae > JAGYII01. Next base: position 3,039 of record CAJXNT010000004.1, on the reverse strand, counting down.
TTTCTCCCGCTTGAAGACTAAACAGCCCGGCCGCTAGTGTGTAATTTTCTGCTCCGGTCATAAATGTCACGGCAAAGATATACTCATTCCAAACAAAAATGAGAATTAGCACACTCGTAACCACCATGGCAGGTTTAGCCAAAGGCAAAACAATTCGAGAGATTACATGCCATTCGCTGGCGCCATCAATCCGCGCTGCATCCTCAATTTCTCGGGGAATGGTATCAAAGTACCCTTTAAGGTTCAAAATGGCAAACATGACCATGGTACCGGCATAAATTAGCGTTAACCCGAGTCGAGTATTGATAAGGGATATGGGGCCGTTAGAAAAAAGGCGATATATTGCAAACATCGATAAAATAGCTGGAAATGCATTGAGTAAAATCAAGCCTCTGAAGATACTAAAACGCCCTTTAAATCTTAAACGAGATAAAACATAGGCTGAAGGAATGGCAAATGAGAGTGCCAAAGTAAGTGTGGCGATGGCTAATATGACAGTATTTGAGAACCAAAGAATGAGCGGTTCCTCTGCAAAGAGTCGTTGATAGTTTTCCCATGTAAAACGGGTTGGGAAAAAAGAAAATTCACTCGAAAGCAATGCGTTACTTCCACTCAAAGAGATGGTAAGCGCATAAAATATTGGGATGAGTGTAAGAGAGATTACCCCCAAGAAAAAAACATGTAATAATATCCGATTCCGGACTTTCTGCCATCGTTTTTTAGTCATGTTTCTCTCGCCTCAATTCTTTATTGGTCCCTAAAACAAACCCAACCAGCAGTAAGAAAATAATCACAGAAATTGCAGAGGAATATCCGTAATTGTTGGTAATGAAGGCATTTTCATAAGCATATGTGATTATGGTTTGAAGATTAGCACCAGTTCGTTGACCCGGCTGTAAAATCATCAAATAAAACACATCAAACTGTTTGAAAGTTGTGAATAGTGTGATGATGACCGCTGGTGTAATGGCAGGTCTTATTAATGGAATGGTCACAAACGTGGCTTTTTTTATCTTCGATGATGAATCCAGCTCAAGGGCTTCGTAATATGATTTATCAATACTTTGTAAAGCGCCGTCCATGATCATAATCATGAAAGGAAGTGCCAACCACAAATTGACCACCAACATACTGGAAAAAGCCATAAACTCAGAACTAAGCCACTGAATGGGTCCAAAGCCCAATGCTTGCAACCATTGATTTAAAACACCAAACTGAGTATTAAACATGCCCGTCCGCCAGATTAATATAGAGACATAACCAGGGATGGCCCATGGAATTAACAGTAACGTTTTATAAATCCCTTTGAATTGAATGTCTGGATGATTTAATAAACTAGCGATAACAAAAGCAATTAACAATTGGAAACCCATATTAATAATGGTCCAGAGTAGTGTGATAAAGACTGCTCTCAAAAATCCAGAATCCAGGACAAATAATGCTCGCTGATAGTTAATACCCCCGACAAACTCAAATTCAAACCAATTAAAAATGTTCATATTGGTAAGAGAAATATAAATGGTGTAGCCAATCGGGAATAATATGATCAGTCCAACCAGTGTTAAAGCCGGGACACTATTCAAATATGGAATCCATTTTTTTTGCATTTTTTACTCCATGGCGTCAATTAGGTCGAGCGTTCTAGATTGTGCGTCTTGGGCGGCTTCTAATAAATCTTCACCCTGTAAGTTTACATTAACTAGCATGTCATTCGCAGTGACCCAAAGGATATCCATTTGCGGAACATTAGGCATTGGAATAGCGTTTTCTGCAGCATTTCTCATGGCCATCACAAGCTCGTTTGAAGATATCTCAGGCGACTCATATGCACTTCTTTGTGGGGGAGCTGAACCACTTGCGAGCGCTAACTCAATGCTTATTTCTGGAGATAATAGATGCCGAAGAATGTCCGTCATCAAGGCAGCCTTTTCCTCTGTATCAATCGCGACATTAAGCACATGTATTCCCTGTATACCGGCATAAGGAGAAATGGGAAGTCCGGTCTCATCTACGATGGGCATCGGCGCAAACCCAAGATCAATTCCACGCTCTCTTGCGGTGGGAACCATCCATGGTCCGCCAATTATGCTATTAGCTTGTCGCTCATAAAAGAGAGTATTGACGGTGGCGTATTCCGCCTGACCCACCGGCATATATTCGATGAATTCAAGATGATATTCTAATGCACGTATGGTTTTGGGATCGTCTAGCATAGGCATGCCAAGTTCATCCATTAAACGTCCTCCAAAACCATGAATCCAACCGGCCGAATAATACGCATTTGAGTGTTGTTCCACAAACGCATATCGCCGGGCATCAGTGTTTTCTTTCATATAAGTCAAGAGCTCATTGGTAGTGGTAGGGACTTCATCCGCACTTAAACGATCTTTGTTATACATAAACAGAAGTGTCTCGAAGTATAAAGGAAGTTGGTATAATTCATCTTTATAAGTAGCCGCATCCAGTGTAAATGGAAAAAAGTCATCCAATTCTTCAATGGAAATAAAGTCTGTGATGGGGGCTAAAATTCCAATTTCGGAAAACAACCCCACCTTATCATGAGCAAATAAATACATATCAGGTGCGGTGGATGGATTGTTTCCCACCAACTTAAGCGTCTCCGTTAGAGATTCACGCCGAACCAATTCAAACTCAACATCTGGAAAAGCATTTGATAGCGAGGAATCAATAATTTCAGCAATCACATCTTCTTTATCATGCCATATAACAATTTTATCTGAATCTTCTGACGAGTTTTCACAAGCCATTTGGATGAAACTCGTTGTAATAATCATGAGACTTAAGACCATCTTTTTTACCATATAATTCCTCGTTTAAATAACACAAAGACGAAGATAGTCGTCTTTGTGTTATTCGATTTATTATTTTTTTCTTAAGACTAAGAATGCGCCTGCAGCTAATCCCACCGCCGCCAATCCAAGTCCAATCCATAATCCTAAATTGTTGGAAGTCTCAGGCTCAGGTTCAGGCTCGGGTTCGGGCTCTGGCTCAGGTTCAGGCTCGGGTTCGGGTTCGGGT
>CAJXNT010000003.1 GCA_913057225.1 uncultured Mycoplasmatota bacterium | reverse complement strand
GCGGCCCTGTTGGTGATTCATGGGATGGGGGAACACATCGGTCGATATGAGGCGTTTTTAAACGCCTGTGAAACGGCTAATATTTATGCTCTCGGCATCGATTTAAGAGCGCACGGAAAGTCTTTAGGTCCCAAAGGGCTCGGGTTATTAACCCCTGAAGATACATTTGAACAGATGGTTAAAGATGTGCATGCCCTTTTCCAAGAAAAAGCCACGGAACATCCCAACGTCACTTGGACGTTGATGGGCCATTCCATGGGCTCGGTCATTGCCAGACGGTATGCGCAAGTCTATCCGGATGATTTTAAGCGGATGATTTGGATGGGGACGTTGCCTTTATATGGCTGGATTTCAAGAAAAGCATTTCGGCTTTTGGCGGGATTCTTTTCCCTTTTTTATCCCGCATACGGAAGAAACCGTGCGTTATCATTCTTGATGAATCAACCCCTTGAAAAGGGGGTAAAGGATGCGCAAACATCGAAAGATTGGCTCTCTAAAAACCCCAAAAATGTTGAACGATTTTTCGCAGATCCATTGACTGGGTATGCGTATAATTCCCGGTTTTATCGGCTCTTTTTCAAAACTGTGGACACCATTAGTCAAAGTCAAAACATTGCAAAAACCAGACTCGACCGGTTGCTATTGATTGCCGGAGCCTTAGACCCTGTGACCAATCAAGGCAAGTCCCACACGCAAATTCAAAGCACCTATCAAGGGATGTTTAAAGACCTCACCATCCAGACGATCGAGTTTCCTGATATGCGGCATGAGCCACTCAATGAAACCGACCCCAAACCTGTGTATGCGGCCATCATTGAGGAGATCACGCATGAATGACTTTGAGAATCACTCATTAGCGCACCCAGATAATCTTTACATTGTGGGCGCGTGGCTTTCTTATGAGCGCGCGCTTCAAGGCTACTCTTTAAGGGGCCTTGCCCGTGGGTCCAATGTGGCCGCATCCCTCATCAGCGCCATTGAAAATCAAAAAACCAAAGCCAATTTGGAAACTCTAAAGTATCTTTATGAGGCCTTGCATCATCCGTTTATCACGGATGAAGATTATTTAAAAAGTGTTCAAGAAAATATTCAATCCTTGTATTATGCGGTGTACGATCAAAACGATGCCGTGATTCCCCATTTGTATGCGGGTCTGAAAGAACATTTCACAAAATTGAAATATTCTCCCATCACCGTGGATTTAATTCTCATCGAAGCCTTCATGCAAATTCATTACGAGGATGGGCCGGTTTCTAAAGCCTTTGAAGCCCTCATCCATCACGAGACGTTCCTCAGCACCCCACAAAAACAAAGACTCTATCTCAACCTCGGGTATTTGGCATTAAAAGGCGGGGATGTGACCGGCGCCATTCAAGCTTTTGAAAAAGTATTGGTCAACCACCGTGAATCGAGAGCCCACGCGGTGGCCCTGACGATGATTGCTCAGTTGAAGCTGAGAGATTTTGACATACTCGGGGCCTTAGAAAGGGCGAATGAAGCTTCGAAACTGCATGCGTATTACTCCAATTTATTCCGCAAAGTGGAAGTTGATTTCACCCTCATTCAATGCCACATCACGTTAAATCAACTTCAACATGCCGAATCCATTTTGCAAAATCTATCGTATGTCTTAGTTCAGTCCAACGCCCGTTATTGGAATGAACTTCAAGCCTTTAAAGCTTACGTGGCCTACCGTAAAGGTGCGTTCCATGAAAGCATTCAAATCTTACATAAGATTGAAGAGCGAAATTTATTGCAAACCATTTTGCTCGCCCAATCGCAGGTCCATACATCGAAGCTCGATGCAGCGAAGTCTTTGTATGACGCCTTGCTGAACGATCCTGATTTAAGCCCCACCCAGCGCACCATGATTCAGATTTTAATGCTACAATTCCCGGGGTCCGACATCAAAAGCGTTAACGTAGAAAGTCTCTTTGATGATCCGAAACAGTTTGAACACCTGCACGTGGTACAAACCTTGATGGATGTCCTCAATGAATATGCGCACACGCATCAAGAGACGGAAGTCTTGTATCGCCTGCAAAAATTAAGTTTAAAACTCATGAAATACGAATAAAAAAACCTTTAAACCCATTTTTTAATGAAATGTAAACTAACACTACCCTCTTGAGCCCTTCCCCAAATCAAGTGATAATAGAGTTAGGTTTAAGAATTACATAGTTTTTGGGAAGGGGCTGTGTGATTCCACTGAAAAAGGCCGCGTATTGTGCGTGGCCTTTTTTGTTTACATGGGTTATGAAATAAGAGTTTAAGGAAAAAGGAGGCCATAAAGCCTTCTTTTTTTGTATACTTAAACCAACGAGGTGAATGATGGCACACGCATTTTCCATGGGACTCACCCTCAAGTATTTGCGCATCAAGTTCCAGTATTCCTTGAGAACGCTCGCTCAAAAAGTAAATCGGTCGCACACGTATTTGGCCCGTGTTGAATCGGGCGATTTAAGCGCGACTGAGGATTTACTCACGCGCCTTGGGGAAATTTATGGCCTGAGACTGACGCCTCAGCCCGCCGATATCTCCGCATGGTTTGATACGTTAGAAACGGTCCATCAAGCCCTCTTAAATGCGGACACTGAGCAAATTCATACGGTAAACCAAGAGCTCACCCGGCAAGCATCGGATTTTCATGGCTCCAGTGTCACGGGGGAATATGCTCTCTTAATGTGGGTCCTCAATGTCTTTGCCGAACCGGCGCTGAAACAAGAGAGTTTGGACGCGGTCTATTGGGTCAAAGAAATTGGCAGTCTGGCGTCGCATCCCCTCAATTTTTTAGTCTGGATGGGCCTTTCGAAAGTGGCGTTTCATGCGTGGCATTTGAATGCGGCGTTAAACCGCTTAGATCAAGCCGCCCACGTCAGTCAACACCCGCACGATCGAGCCTGGATATTTTTAGAAAAAGCGAACATTCGAGTGCACCGGTTTGCCCGTCAAACTGCCTTGGAAGATTATCAGAAAGCCAAAGAAACGTTTGGCTATTTTAATAATTACAAGCGCCGGGCGGAAGCGGACATTAAATACGACCTTTATCACCGCCGTCAGATTCATCAAGACACCGTGGATTATGAGGCTTTAAAAGCCCGAGCTCAAACCTTTTTATTGCAGGATGTCTTAGCCGAAGTCTTAATGATCGAAGGATTAAGAGCCCAGCATCTGGAAAACTTTGATCATGCCAAAGCCTGTTTGCATGCACTTGATCTCACCCATCCACAGCATTATTTTAACGCCTGCATGGTGCTTTATCTCGAAGGCGACGAAGACGCCTTGAAAGGGTTGTTAAGAAAGCGGCCGAATACCTATGTGATGCCACGCGTCTTTGCGCATGCGCTCGATTTTTTAAATGCCAAAACTAAGAATGCGCCCTTAAAAGTCCAAGAAAAAGCCCTCAAGCACTATCTGCATGAAGGCTTAAAAGAAAAGTTGTACGGGGAAACCCGCCGGGCCCAATATGAACTGGCGAAACTCTATGAAACGCATCGCCGCTATAAAGATGCGGTTCACATGATTGAGTCAATCACTGAGACGATATTAAACGCATAAAAAAAGCCTCTATTTCGAGGCTTTCGGTTTGATTTCGCAGACGGTATTTTGAATCCGGTAAAGCACAAAGCCAAGCCCTAAAAGCATCAGACCCAGCAAGATGAATTTCCAGACCAAGTTTCCAAACGGGAGCACCAAGGGCGTAAACGCAATACCGATGGCGCCTAAGAACGTAATCACACAAGGCGCACAGCCAAAAGTTAAGAGCCCAAAGATGAACGAGAAGAAGGGAATGGCATTGCCCCCCGCGGGTTCGGTTTTGGTCAGAGACAGTTGAATTTGAGAAAACGAGAGCATCACCGTGACCACAAAGGCCACCACTAAATTGGTGATTTGATGGATCACAATGAGGCTGGTCGATAAGCTTTGACCCATCTCTTGAAACGATCCATACCATAGGTAATCTAAAAAGAGATAGAGGCCGTACATAAAGGCCCACATAAGGCCAAAGAGGCCGATAAATTTCTGTTCTTTTTGCTTTTGCATCACTAATGTTAGCATACGTATCACCTACTCAAAAATAGTGTATCATAAATTAAAAATATGAAAAACAATATGCCCCAGGGGGTATTTTATGGATTTGGCTTCCCTCATTACGTATTACCGTAAACGTCACATGCTCTCCCTCAAGGAGACGGCCGAACGCTTTGGGATGTCGGAAAAAACGCTCACGCATCTAGAAACGCATCACCCCACGTCCAAACGGTCCGAGCAAAAAGCGATGACCGCCATGGGGGTGGCGTCTTTTGACGGTGAAACTTTCTCAGAAATTTCTTCGCAACTCCGCCAGTTTTTTCATGCCATTTTGTATGTGGAATACGACGAAGCCTCCCGCCTCCACACCGCCCTCAGTCAACGGCCGCTCGCGATGTCGGATTTCACGCCGACATGGACGGTGTATGAATACATGTATGCCATCCATACGCAAACATCGGAGTTAGACATCGAAGCCATCGATCATGAATGTCAGCTTTTATTGCCCTGGATGAGCGACCATGAAGCAGAACTTTACCGGATGGAAAAAGCCGGTTATTACTTCTTGAAAGGGGACCTTTCAAGAAGCCTCGAAGCGGGACTTAAGAGCATTCAAACGACCAACGATGAACACCTCAAAGCGATCAATTTATTTTTACTTGGGGCCAGTGGCATCAATGAAGTGGGAAAAATTGAAACGTCGATGCGCTATTTAAAAGAGGCCGAAACCCTCTTTTTAGGGGTGGCCAATTACAAACGCGCCATTCGCTGTCAAGCCTTTGAACTGATTGGCTTGGTCCATGCGCATCGTTACGATGAAGTCTTGCCGTATTATCACGCGCTCAAAGCACGACCCGTGGCCGATGATAACCCCGCCCAACTTGAAGCATTCATCGATGGCACTTTGGCCCGTTTTCACCTCATGCGCGGAGAGTTTGAAACCGGACTTGAGTTGCTCAAAACGATTCCGTTTAAATCATCCACGAATTACTTTTTAGAGATGGTGGCGCTTTATCAGCTAAACGACCTCGAGGCCCTCGCGTCCCACTTGCACGCGCAAACTGAGTGGGATGAACCCATCAATAACCGCGTTCACTTGGGCTTGATGGAGGCTTTATCCACGTGGTTGGATCAAAAGGATGTGCGGGCATTATCGCACGCTTTGGATCAGATTTTTACGCATGCACTTGCCTCAGGGGATTACATTTCCATCATGTTGATCTCCCCGATGGTCACGGACGCACTTAAAAACGCCAAGCAATACAAACGGTCGTATCACTTGGCGTTAGAAACATTAAATATTCTCAGAGCCAACACCTAAGCGGCGAGGGCTTTTTCAATGTCGCGTTTCATTTTTTCCGGCGCCACTTGCGGGGCGAAGCGTTTGAGAACGGTGCCATCTTTCCCGATTAAGAATTTCGTAAAATTCCATTTAATGTCGCGGCCCAAAAGGCCTTTTTTTTCCGCCTTTAAATAGGTGTATAGCGGCGCTTCAGCGTCGCCATTGACATCGATTTTCGCAAAGAGGGGAAAGGTCACCCCAAAATTGAGTTGACAGGCTTTGGCCACGTCTTCGTTGGAGCCGGGTTCTTGATTCTTAAATTGATTGGACGGAAAGCCAAGCACACTTAAGCCTTGTTCTTGGTAGGTTTGATGGAGGGCTTCCAAGCCTTCGAATTGGCCAGCAAGCCCGCATTTGGTGGCGGTATTGACCACTAAGACCACGCGCCCTTGATAGTCACTCAAGGCTTTTTCTTCACCGTTAATGAGCGGCATTTTAAAGTCGTAAAAACTCATGCACCGTAGACCTTTTGGTAGTCTTTTAAGAAGTTTTCTAACCCCGTATCGGTGAGCGGGTGTTTGAACGCTTTTTTCAAGACGGCATACGGCACGGTCGCAATGTGTGCGCCGGCTTCAATGGACGCTTGAATGTGTTCGGTGTGGCGAATCGATGCACTGATGATTTCAGAATCAAATCCGTAGACATCAATCATGTCGCGGATCGATTCGATGAGGGCGATGCCATCGGTTCCAATGTCATCGAGCCGGCCGACAAACGGGGAAATATAAGTCGCCCCCGCCGTGCAAGCGAGGAGCGCTTGAGGCAAGGAAAAAATCAACGTCACGTTGGTTTTGATGCCGAGCGCCGTGAGCGCTTTGGTGGCTTTCATGCCCGCTTCGGTCATCGGAATTTTCACGATCATGTTGGGATGCAATTGGGCAATTTTTTTGCCTTCTTCAATCATCCCTTCGGCCTCTGTGGAAATGACTTCACCACTGATCGGGCCATCGACCATTTCGGCAATTTGAATCAGGGTTTGGTTGACATCTTTGCCTTCTTTGGCCATTAGGGTCGGATTGGTGGTGACGCCCGATAAGATGCCTAAATCATTCATTTCTTTAATGTGGTCGACATTCGCTGAATCGATAAATAATTTCATATTACGCAGCACTCTCTTCTTCGTTAGGATTGATAAACGTGATGGGAATGGCGCCCGGTGGCGCGGGTTTGATTTTTTTGGGGAATAAAATGCCATTGAGATGGTCGAGTTCGTGTTGGAACACCACCGCAATGAATCCACTGAGTTTCAGTGTGGCTTCTTTGAGTGTATCTTTTTCGGCGTCATACAGATGCGTATGTACGGTGACTTTGTGATACCTCGGCACCACGCCTTCGACCTCGCGGTCGATGCTGAGACAGCCTTCGCCGGAAGGAATGTAGGTCTCTTTGACGGAGTGGGAGACGATTTTCGGATTGACCATGAGGTAATCGTGCCACGCTTCATCTTTTTCATCACCCGAATATATCGCCAACATCCGTTTGAGAATGTCGATTTGGGGGGCGGCAAGGCCGACGCCCGCTCTCAGTTCATAGCGTTCTCTCAATTCGTCATCTTGACTGGCGATGAGAAATTCCCGCATGGCTTTTAAGGTGTCTTTGGTGGCCGCATCGAGCGGCAATGAAACAGGGTCTGCGACCGTCTCTAACGACGGATGGCCTTCCCGGATGATATCTTTCATGGTTAACACGCGCATCACCTCTAAATTTAGTATACCAAGGATTGCGTTCGGTAAACGGTTAAATCGCTTATTTTCTTGAAGAACACCGCGGGATTATATATAATGAACGCGGCTTAAATTTAGGAGGCAGACATGATTAAAAAAATAGGGATTTTAACCGGTGGGGGAGACTGCAGTGGCTTGAATGCCGTCATCAATGGCATCACCAAAGCAGCCATCACCAGCTATGGACTTGAAGTGGTCGGTTATCTGAGGGGATATAATGGCCTTTATCACAACGATTTTATTCCGCTGGATTTAAAAGCGGTCTCGGGCATCATGCACGAGGGGGGCACGATGCTCAAAGCGTCCAATAAAGATAATTTATTTAATTATCGCATGGAAGATGAAAACGGCACCGTGACCTATCAAGACGTCTCCGATGTGGCGATTGAAAACATGAAAAAAGAAGGCGTCGATGGCCTCATCATCATTGGCGGAGATGGCACCTTAACCAGTGCCCGTGACTTTGCCCGCAAAGGCGTTCCCGTGATTGGGGTGCCGAAAACCATCGACAATGATTTACCCGCCACGGAAATGACCTTTGGCTACACCACCGCCCTCGAAAACATCGTGGATGCCTTGGATAAAATTCACACCACGGCCTTTTCACACGACCGCATCATCGTCGTCGAAGTGATGGGCCGCCACACCGGCTGGCTCGCTTTAGAAGGCGGCATTGCTGGGAGTGCCGATGTCATCTTAATTCCAGAAATTCCTTATGACATCGATAAAGTGGTGGATAAAATCAAACATCGCATTGAAGGGGGCCGTGAATTTTCCATCGTCGTGGTCTCTGAAGGGGCGAAACCCAAAGACGGTGAGGTGCACGTCCGCGAATTGATTGAAGATTCCGCCGACAACGTCCGCTTGGGCGGCGTGGGCGATGTCGTTTCCCGTCAAATTGCCGAACGCATTCAAGATTACGAAGTGCGTTACACCAACCTTTCGTACATTCAACGCGGCGGCATCGCCGCACAATTTGACCGCGAGATCGGCCTACGGTTTGGCGTTCATGCGTTGGAAGCGATGATGAAAAACGATCATGGCGTCATGGTCCGTTACACCGGGGGCCTCGTGGACACGGTCAGCCTTGAAGACGTCGTGGGGCGTGGTGAAACGGGTGAAACATCCAAAGGGGGCGCCAAATATGTCGACGCCGACGGCCAAGTCGTGAACGTCGCCAAAACGATTGGGATTGCATTTGGAGACTGAGTTTCAATTTCCCTTTGAGTACTCCCTTTATACCCCCGATGAGATCGCGACCCTGATTCAGGCGGTCGAGTACTTTGAACAGGTGGCCCTGGGCCATAGCGATGGGGCAAATCTCACGCATTGGATCAAGACCTATCAGTCGATCATTCAAAACAAAGCCGAAGAAAAAAGACTCGATGCCATATTTAAAAAAGAACTGGGCTTTACCGTCTATGACCTACAAAAAAAGAGTGCGTGAACTTCACGCACTCTTTTTAAATGTTTCAATGGTTTTTACTAAGGTATCCAGATCGGAGTCTGTGATGTCGGGTGAAAACGAAATTCGAACGCTCGAATTAATGCGAGCTTCATCCTCTTTAAACATGGCTCTGAGGACATGAGATGCATGCATGCTCTCGGCATCGCACGCACTGCCTAAAGAGAGATAAATGTCGTGATCGTTGAGGAAAAACCGTAAGTCGATGGCATCGAGATCTTTAAACGCGATGTTTAAAGTCCCTGGAATTCTTTGACCCTCTAAAGGCGGTCCATTGAGGGTGTAGTCCAAGTTGGAGGCCTCGAGTTTTTTGATTAAGGCATGGGCCAGCCGGTCGATGGTTTCTTGCCATGATTGGCGGTGGGCCTCTGTGAGTTCTAAGGCTCTTACAAACCCAAGCGCAAAACTGAGATTGGGTGTGCCGGCGCGCAACCGATATTCTTGAGAGCCGCCCACAGTATGGGGAAGAATGCTCGCGTGGTCTTTGATGTAGGTGAGGCCAACGCCTTTGGGCCCAAAAAATTTATGTGCCGAGAAGGTCGCAAAATCACAATTCATTGCGTTTAAATCGACGGAGTCATGCATCAACACTTGGACCATATCGTAATGCACCAACGCGCCGTGCGCATGGGCCAAGCGGGTGATGGCATCGATGTCTTGAATGACGCCCGTTTCGTTGTTGGTATGAAGAATACTCACCAGACTGGTGGGGGCTTCTTTCAACGCTTTTTTCAGCGCAGAAAGATCGATAAAACCTTCTTCATCAACGTCTAAATACACCACATCGGCCCCACGGGCTTCAATGGCTTTAAACGTGTTGAGGACCGAGCTGTGTTCGGTTTGGGTGGTGATAAACCGTAAGGAAGGGGTTTTAAAGTAACGCCCTTGAATGACGATGTTGTTGGCTTCGGTGCCGGATGAGTTAAAAATCAAGTGTTTTTTAGATACATTGAAAATGGCGCCGATGCGGTCTTTGACCGCGTTCCATTCACGGGTGGCCTTAAAACCGAGTTCATGGACACTGGAAGGATTTCCTTTGGTGTTGCCAAGGGAGTCTTTGATGGCCTCAATGACCTCCGGGTGAATGAAGGTGGTGGCCGCATTATCCAGGTAAATCATTTTAGCGCTTTCTGATGATGAGATCTTCTGGATGGTCAAAATCCAGCCACTGCATCATCTCGATGTGACGTTGTCCGGAAAGTTCATCGTCAAAGACCGAAAGCATTTCTTTGACGAGGGTGCGCCGAATTTGAGATTCTTGGATGGCGCATGGGTCATCATCGCCAAACAGCGATTGACCCCGCTCGCGGATGATGGCTTTTTTAAACGGAAGGGTTAACATTTTCCCTTTGAAAATGGATGTGCCGAGGTGAAAGACCTCGATTTTCGGATTCATGGTGTCCTCCTAAATGGGTTATAGCACGTTGATGATGAAGTACGCCGCCATGGCGAAGAAGAAGCCGGCGGTTAAAAGTTTGATGGTGGCTAGGTGTTCACTGACAAATAACGCCACGCCGTCGGTGGTTTTCGCCCGAACGGCGATCACACTGATCAAAATGAGTGGGGTAATAAAGAGGACGTTAAAGAGCAATAAATACAAGATGCCGGTGGTCGGGGCCGCAGACCGTATGGAAATGAGAATCAAGCCATACACCTGGCCGGTGCAGGCCGCTTCGGTGATGGCAATCACCGAGCCAATCAGAAACGGCACGGCGATCAGCACCCACTGGTGCGTGCCCGCCTCCGATTCTAACACACGGGTGAAGCGTTCCATGAACCGACGGTTAAATTTTTTAATGCCCTTCGGCAATTGGTTTTTAATGTTCGCATAATCGGCCCTGCGCGCCGCAAAAAAATCATTCAGCGTTAAGGCGGCCAGCCCCAACGATAACACCGCAAAGGCCACATACAAAATGGTTTGAACCGCTGAAATTTGCGCGGCGAATTGACGCATCAAACTGAGTAAGGCAAAGCCGATGAAAAAATACATCACAAAGATGCCTAAAATGTAGGATAACGAGACTTTGATTAAGACTTTTTGATTTTTAATGGGGGAGACCAAGGATACAAACATGAGAAGCATCGCAATCGCGCAGGGGTTGATGCTATCTAAGAGTCCAGCCGCCATGACAGAAAAAATGCCCGACCAGCCCGAAAGGCCCACGTAATCATCGGGGACATCCAGCAACGGCTCGGATGCCGCACTGACCAAGGCCCCGCTTTCATAGGCTTCAATGATGGCATTGGGCCCTGAAAAATATGTATCGCCCGCAAACATGAGGGGCGTGGCCCGGTCCCGCGCAGGGACCCCATAAAAATCCCCATACCGAGCTAGGTCTTCAATGGCGGAGGTTTCTGCCATGTCTTTGATGATGATCGTCACGCCTTGGGCTTCTAAGCCGGCAATGACACCGGCTGCTTCCACGGCTTGACAGCCTGTGCACAGCGCTTCATAAAAATAGACGATGGTGGGAGATGAATCGTCGTTGGCATGGACGGGCTGAACGGGTGAAAACGTGGGCCCGAGAAAAAGGCTGATCAGCAAAAGTATTTTAAACCCTAAAAACCTGGTTTTATGCATGTGTTTTCCTTGAATTCTTGACACGTTAAGTATACACCAAATTGGCGCTTTTATGCTATACTAAACCCGGTGATTTCATGGATGATTTACGCATTCAAATGGTGGATGACGTGATTGAGTATTTTTTAAAAAGCGACGCCTTTCAAGCGGTCAAATCCACCGAAGCGGCATTTGATCAACCGGCGCATAAGCGGTTGTTGGATGCTTACAATACGGCCAAAGAAACGTACATGGAAACCAAAAAGTATGGCCGGCATCACCCCGATTTACCGGCCGCTCAAAAAGCGTTTCAAGCGGCGAAATCGACGCTATTTGACGCGCCATTTATGAAGGCTTATTTAGCGGCATATCAGACGTTACAAACCGAACTGGATGCCTTTTCGCAAGCCCTGGCGAAGACCATTTCGCCCCAAATCAGTCTTGGGAATTTAAACGTTCGGCTTTAGGAGTGAATGATGATTGAACGCGAACCCCTCGTGGTGTATTACCGGTCGCCCAAATTGCTTAAACTCTTGAGAAAAATGGGCAACCTCACCTATTACCATAAAAAAAGACACTACGCGATCGTCTATGTCGACACCGACAAAAAAGAGACCATCATGAAAGACATGCGCAATTTGCGTGGGGTCAAATACGTGGACGAGAGTTACCTTGACAAAGACATGTATCAATTTGACATTGATGTACAGTAAAAATACTTGACACTTATTCGGGCTCGTGCTAAGCTTTGGTTAGCTTAAATAAGGAGACGAATATGGCAGTTAAATTAAGATTGCAACGGTTTGGGTCGAAAAGACACCCCATCTATCGATTGGTCGCGAGTGATTCCCACTTCAAACGCGACGGTCGTTACTTAGAAATCGTGGGGCAATACGATCCCAATCAAAACCCCGCACTCATTGACATTGATGAAGCCAAAGCGATGGCCTGGTTAGATAAAGGGGCTCAGCCCACCGACACCGCAAAGAGTTTACTTTCCAAAAAAGGCATCATCGCGAAATTCAAAGACCCCAAAAGAAAGTAGGGATGCGCCATGGCGGTAAATTACGAAACGCTCATTGAGCACCTCATAACACCGCTCGTCATCCATCCAGAAGACGTCGGTGTGAAAGTCTTATCCGAAGATGACAGTCTCATCACCGTGCAAGTCTTAGTGAACGAAGAAGACTTGGGCCGCGTCATCGGAAAAAATGGACGAATTGCCAATGCCATTCGGACCATTGCGCATGCCTCTGCAGCGCGAAATCATAAGCGCATCACCATTCAAATTGATGCCTTTTAAGCTGCTGGTTTCGGCAGCTTTTTATTTGGAGGATGTATGAAACTGAGCGTAAAAGACCTCAAAAAAACCTTTAAACTCTCAAAAAAACAACAGAAAATCAACCGCACGGATTCCCGCGTCAAACATGCCCTTAAAGGCATCAGTTTTGACGCTTTTCCGGGCGAGATATTTGGGCTGTTAGGCCCCAATGGGGCGGGTAAAACCACCGCCATGCGGTCGATTGCCACCCTCATTAAACCCGATTCCGGCACCATCACCCTTGGGGACTTTGATGCCCTGACAGAATCCAAACGCACGCGTCAATCGATTGCGTTTTTAACCAATGAACTTAAACTCGAAGACTATTTCTCGCCGAATTATCTGTTTGCGTATTTTTCCAAGCTTTATGGCGTCGATGAAGCGACCATGAAAAAACGGAGAGACGCGCTTTTCACCCGGTTTGGAATTGACCGCTTTGCGGAAGTCAAAGTGGCCGATTTATCCAGTGGGATGAAGCAAAAAACGTCGATCGCCATGAGCTTAGTCCATGATCCCGATGTGATCATTTTTGATGAACCGACCAATGGCCTCGATGTCTTAACGGCCAAGACGGTCCTCGATTATTTGGGGGAACTGAAAGAAAAAGGCAAAACGATCATCATTTCCACGCACATTTTATCGGTGGTGGAAAAAATCGTAGACCGGGTGGGCATCATCATTCAAGGCGAGATGAAAATCTTAGAACCGATGGATGTCATCCGACAAAGCGATAACTATCAAGACTTAGAAACCTTGTTCTTTGAACTGGTGGAAGCGGAGGTGCACGATGCGTGACAGTTTAACGATCATGTCAAAAGAACTTAAACGCTTTTGGATTGATAAAAAGCTCCTCTTCACCACGGTGTTACTCCCCGGGCTGATGATTTTTGCCATTTATTCCATCATGGGCAATGTCATCGGCAATCAAGTGGAAGAAATCACCCAATCCACCACCACGCTGTATGTGGAAAACATGCCTGAATCTTTAGAACCGCTGTTTGATCCGGCTCTTTTTGAGATATCAGCCTATGAAGGGCAAGACCCTGAAACCTTGGTCAATGATTCCGAAGGCGTCATTCTGGTGTTCGACCCGGATTTCGCCGAACAACTCGCCGCGGATGGATTCCCGGAAGTGAAGCTTTATTTCGATGGGTCGAACGAAACATCGAGTGAAGGCGGATCGCGCGTCCTTAATTTATTGGATGGCCTGAGGAATCAAATTCTGGCTGAAAATTACACCGAAGAAGAACGCCTCGTTTTTGCAGAGACGATCACCGCGTATGAAGACGAATCGGAGATTTTTGCGACCATCATCTCTTCGATTGTGCCCTTACTCATTGTCATCTTCATCTTTGCGGCCGCCCTTTCCATTGCGCCCGACATCATTGCGGGCGAAAAAGAACGCGGCACCTTGGCGACCCTTCTAGTCACGCCCATTTCTCGCAGCGCCTTTGCGTTGGGTAAAATTCTCGCGATCACGGTGATCAGTCTGGCTTCCGCGTTTTCTTCCTTCATCGGGGTGGCGCTTTCGATTCCGGTGCTCTTACAACTTGAAAGCACCGGCTCCGTCAACGTCTTAGATATTTACGGTGTCGGCGGTATGGTGGCGCTTCTCTTGGTCATTTTGAGCACAACCTTAGTCATTGTGGGCGTGATCAGCGTGGTCAGTGCCTACGCCAAATCGATCAAAGAAGCCGCATCGTTGGCGTCGCCTTTATACCTCATTACGATTGTGGTTTCGGCGCTTAATCTCTTTTCCGATGGGGCGTCCAATGAACTTTTAAACGCAATTCCTCTTTATGGTTCAATTCAAGTCATCAACGGGGTCTTGGCCCAAAACTACACATGGACCAGTGTACTCATTGTCATGGCCTCATCGCTCATCACCACAGGGTTACTGGCTTGGACAGTGAAACTGATGCTTTCCTCAGAACGGATTGTGTTCCAAAAATGAGTGCGTGGATTCCCATCGCCACCGTCTTAAAACCGCATGGGGTCAAAGGCGCATTCAAAGTCAAAAGTGAGACCGATTTTAAAACGGAGCGTTTCCAAGCGGGGAGTGAATTAAAACTCATCACCCCGAAGACCACCCAGATGATCACGGTGGAATCGTTTCAGGCCATGACTGCGGGCGATGTCTTAAAGGTCAAAGAATGTGACGACCGGGACCTGGCATTTTCCTGGCGGGGGGGCACGCTTTATTACGATGCACAAAAACGCGGTGAACTGGAAGCCGATGCCTTTTATTTTGATCAACTCGAAGGCTTGGATGTCGTCGCCGATGGAAAGAAAGTCGGCACGGTGAAAGCCTTACATGAGTATCCCCAAGGCACGATGTTACGCATAGAAACGGGCGGTAAAGATGCGCTCGTCCCCTTTTTAAAAGTCTTCATTGAGTCGGTGGATTTAGACGCCGGCATCATTCATTTAAACGCTTGGGAGGGATTGGTGTGAGAATTGATATTTTAACGCTTTTTCCCGATATGATGGAAACCGTCTTAAACACGTCCATCATGGGACGTGCGGGCCTCACGGGCCACGTCGATTATCACGTGGTGAATTTCCGTGAATATAGCCTCGATAAACACCAAAAAGTCGACGATACCCCCTATGGCGGCGGCGCCGGCATGGTCTTACAAGTCGAACCCATTGTTCGGGCCATTCGGGCCATTCCCGGGCATGAAAACGCGCATAAAATCCTGCTTTCTCCGCAAGGGTCGGTGTACCATCAGACCCACGCGAAACGCCTTTCTAAGCGCGACCATCTCATTTTAATTTGTGGCCATTATGAAGGGTTTGATGAACGCTTAATGGCGTACATCGATGAAGAAATATCGCTGGGAGACTACGTGTTAAATGGTGGCGAAGTCGCCGCGTGGGCACTCATAGAGAGCGTGGTGCGGTTACTTCCTGGCGTCTTACACAATGAAGCCTCATTGGAAGAAGAATCGCATGAAGATGGGTTGATCGAATACCCTCAGTACACCAAACCCCCAGAATTTGAAGGCCAAACGGTGCCCGATGTATTACTTTCCGGCCATCACGGCAAGATTGCCGAGTGGCGCGCGCAAAAACGGGTGGAACAAACGCAAAAAAAACGGCCAGATCTGTACGCCAAATGGCGTAAAAAAGACGCTTGAAGTCTATTAAAAGGTATGCTATACTTTTAAAGCTGCACTCAAAACAGTGTGTTCCGCTGAACCGTGATGTCTCATGAACATACGAAGAAAAAGAAAAGGAGAATCTGTATGTCACAAGCGATTTTGAATCACGTGACCGATTCGTATCTTCGTTCAGATGTTCCCGATTTTCGACCCGGCGATACCGTTAAGTGTTCGGTTCGAATTCGAGAAGGACAGCGTGAACGGATTCAGGTATTTGAAGGCCTCGTCATCAAACGCCAAGGCGGCGGTGTCAGTGAAACATTCACCGTCCGTAAAATCTCGTATGGGATTGGCATCGAACGGACATTCCCCGTCCATACGCCGGCCTTAGAATCGATCCAAGTGGTTCGCCGCGGAAAAGTCCGCCGGGCGAAACTCAATTACATCCGTAATCTTTCGACCAAACAGGCGCGTATCAAAGAGCGTCGGTAAAAAAAGCCTTCGGGCTTTTTTTTTGCGCCAATGCGCCGATGAAAGAACCTGCGAACGATGCGTGAAAAAGCCAACATTTATTTTGAAAACATTTTCATTGTCATGTATAATAAGGCGTAAAGAGGTGGGTTCTATGAATAAAATAACCATTTATGATGTGGCCTTAAGAGCCAAAGTCTCATTGGCCACCGTATCTCGAGCCATCAATAATCCCGAAAAGGTGAAACCCGATACGAGAGAACGGGTGCTTCGGGTGATTGAAGATTTGGGCTATAAGCCGAACGCCTTTGCACGGGGGCTTGCCAGCCGCAAATCGACCACGGTCGCCGTCATTGTGCCCGACATGTCGCGGGCGTCCATCGCCGAGATGATGAACGGGATTGCCGACATTGCGCGGGTGTATAAGTATTCCATCCTTTTATACATTCTCGACCAAGAAGAGCTCAATCAAGAAGAAATCCTCAAAGAAATCATTGCGGCCCAAGTCGATGGCATTTTATATCTGAACGATGAAGTCACCCCCGATCAATACGAATTCTTACAACGGATGCGCGATGAATACCGCATTCCCGTCGTCCTCACCAATACGATGTATCCCGATCACGATGACATTCCATCGGTGTCCATTGATTACGAAAAAGCCGCCTATGAAGTGACGAAAAAGTTGGTGGACGAAGGCCGTCAAAACATCTTTATGGTGTCCACCGTCCGCAAATACATGGTCAACGACCTCAAAGAATCCGGCTATTTAAGAGCGATTGAAGAAGCGGGCCTCACCCCGCACATCATGCGCACCTCCGGGCGCGTGAATGTAAACACCGAACACTTCCATGAATACTTTAGAAATCATAAAGTGGATGGGGTCGTTGCGGTGCGGGATTCGATTGCGGTGAGCTTCATGAATGTGGCCCGGCAAAATCACGTGAAGATTCCGTCAGACATCTCAGTGGCGGGGTTCCAAAACACCAAATACGCCATCTTAGCGCGGCCGGCACTGACGTGTGTGGATGTGCCGATTTATGACATTGGGGCGGTCAGCATGCGCTTACTGACGAAGCTGATGAATCAAGAGGAAGTCACCACCCCCGAAGTCATTCTCGATCACAGCCTCATCGCAAGAGGCAGTACCCTTTAAAAACCCGATTGCCTCAGCCCCCAGGCTGAGGCTTTTAAAAGGATAAGACGATGAAATTTAGCGAAGAATTAAAAACACGAGGACTCATTTACGATGTGTCCGATCCTGCCATTTATGACGCTTTAGATGCAGGCGGCCTGACCTTTTATTTGGGCGCCGATCCCACGGGCGATTCCTTACATGTCGGCCATTTAAGTACGTATCTCGTGGCCAAGCGCCTGCAAAACGCGGGGCACCATCCGATTCTCGTCATCGGCGGTGGCACCGGCTTGATTGGCGATCCCTCAGGCAAAAACAAAGAACGAAATCTACTGACGTTAGAAGCCTCGCTTAAAAACGCCGAAGCGCTCACGGCGCAAGTGAAAAAACTGTTGCCCGGTGCGCAGGTGGTCAACAATTACGATTGGTTAAAAACCTACTCGATGATTCCTTTTTTAAGAGACGTCGGAAAACACTTTAACCTCAATCAAATGTTGGCCAAAGACACCGTCAAAAGACGGCTTGAAAGCGGCATTTCATTCACCGAATTTACCTATCAAATCATCCAATCGTTGGATTTTTTGGTGCTTTTTCAACAGCATCACTGTCAACTGCAAATTGGCGGCCAAGATCAGTGGGGCAACATCACCGCGGGACTTGAATTGATCCGTAAAGTGGAAGGCGCAGAGGCCAAAGCTTATGGCATGGTCTTTCCCTTGGTCACCAAATCCGACGGTACCAAGTTTGGAAAAACTGCCGATGGCGCGATTTGGCTCGACCCTGAAAAAACATCGCCGTATGCGTTTTATCAATACTGGGTCAATCTGGCCGATGATGACGCCCTCGTCATGCTCGACCGCTTTAGCTTTAAACCGCTCAGTGAACTTGCGAGCATCAAAACGGCCATGGCCGAAACGCCGCACCTTCGCCATGCGCAAAAAGCCATTGCCGAAGAACTCACGGAACTCGTGCACGGCCCGGAAGGCTTAGCCTCCGCGCTATCAATCACCGAGGCCCTCTTTCACGATGCGTTTGACGCCCTTTCTCTTTCGGATTTCAAGGAGGCATTTGCGGGCGTCAAAGCTCATCAAAGTCCGCAAGCGCTATCCCTGATTGATGCCTTAGTGGCCACCGAACTGGCCCCATCCAAATCGCAAGCGAGGACCCTCATCAAACAAAACGCCATCGCCATCAACGGCGAAAAAACCCAAGATGATGCCCGGGTGTTAGACCATAAAGATGCCTACCACGGCCGTTACATCATCTTAAAAAAAGGCAAAAAAGCCTACGGGTTGATCGATCTTTCCCCGTCCGCATAATCCGGCGATTCCCCATTTGGGGGTCGCCTTTTTTTATGAATATGCCTTGAGAAAACCCCCCCCAAGTGATAGACTATATCGCATAGTGAGGTGGAATCATGGAAGAGACCAAATGGTCCGTCAACAATGCATTTACAAAGCTCGTGGAAAAAAATGAATCAACCCTCTTAAAAAGGCTCTATGGCCTATTGAAAATCGAAAGTGTGTTAGACCGTTTTGACCCCAGCCGCAACGCGCCGTTCGGCGAGGGTGTGAACGAGGCCCTGCATTACATGCTGGATCTCGCCAAAAAAGATGGCTTTGTCACCAAAAACATCAACAACTATGCGGCGCATATTGAATTTGGCGAAGGCGAAGACCTCTTAGGCATTTTATGCCACGTCGATGTCGTCCCCGCCAACCGCAGTGAAAAATGGGAATCCGATCCGTTTCAACCGGAACTCAGAGACGGAAAAATCTACGCCCGGGGGGCGATGGATGACAAGGGCCCAACGATGGCCGCTTACATGGCCCTCAAGCTTTTGCGCGATCACGTTGAAGATTTCGCCCCAAAAAAACGCATCCGCATCATTTTAGGCACGGATGAAGAATCGGGATGGCGCGGCCTCAAAGAATACTTTAAAACCGAGGAAATGCCCACCATCGGATTTGCGCCTGACGCATTATTCCCCCTGATTTACGGGGAAAAAGGCTTCTTTAACTTTACCTTTGAAGGTACTTATGAACCAGGCCCGCTGGTGGAGTTTTATTCAGGCTTGCGAAGCAACGTGGTGCCCGATGAAGCCTACGCCATTTTAGATGTGGACTTAAAAGAAGCGTTTGAACGCTTTTTAGGGGCCAACAACTACCGGGGTTCGGTCGATGGCAATAAATACATCATTAAAGGAAAAGCGGCCCATGCCATGGCCCCCGATTCAGGGCTGAATGCTGGGTACTTACTCGCACAATTTCTCAATGAACACATCGAAAACGGGTTTATCCAAGTGATCGCCGAAAAACTCTTGTTTGATGCCTTGGGCGAAAAACTCGCCATCGATTATTACGATGATGAAATGAAAAACTTGACGATGAACAACGGCATGTTCCGGTACTCCAAAGAAAAAGTGTCGATTCATTTCAATTGCCGCTACCCGAAAGGGTATGACGTCCCGAAAGCCGAAGCCACGCTCAAAAAAGAAGCGAAAAAATACGGCTTAGAGTACGTCTTTGAAAGCAACCGTCCCGTGCATTACAACGACCCCAACGCCGATTTGGTGCAAACCCTTCTCAGTGTGTACCGTGAAGGCACCGGCGATTTAGAAAGTCAGCCCATCACCATTGGCGGCGGCACGTATGCCCGCTCCATTCCCAATGGGGTGGCCTTTGGGATGGCCTTCCCGGGTCGCATTGAAGTGGCCCACCAAGCCAATGAGCACGTCTCAAAAAGTGATTACTTGGCGGGCACAATGCTTTACATGGCGGCGATTAAACGCCTCGCAGAAAGTTAATCATGCGCTTACGTTCCGATGCCCATGCGCACGAAAAATTGGCCGCACGCCCCGAGCGTGTGGTCATTTTAGACCCCGAACATCCGGCCGATTTATCCCAGGCATCCACGAAAGCTACGATGGCGGTGGAACTGGGATGTGGGAAAGGCGGTTTCATCACGGCGCTGGCGCCTAAACATCCCGATGTGCATTTTTTCGCGTTTGAAAAATACGAAACCATTCTCGTCAAAGCCCTCAAAAAATACGACCGCAATCCGGTCGATACCATCACGTTTGTCAGCGGCGATGCGACGATGATTGATGCGTTATTTCCCCCGCAAAGCGTACAGACGGTGTATCTCAATTTTTCCGATCCTTGGCCGAAAGCGCGGCATGAAAAAAGACGGCTCACGACGCCTTCAAGACTGGAAAAATACCACCATATTTTGAAAGATGATGGAGAAATTCGGTTGAAAACGGACAACCGCTCGCTGTTTTTTTATTCGCTGGCGACCCTCAAAGCCACGGGCTTTGAAATCACCGATTTCACCACCGATTTAAAACAGACTTCGTGGGCCAATACGCCCACCGAATTTGAAGAACGATACGGAAAAACCTATCCCATCCACGCCTGTGTGGCACGAAAGAAGGTACCTCATGGATCCCGTTTATAAAGATC
Source organism: uncultured Mycoplasmatota bacterium (assembly GCA_913057225.1). Lineage (GTDB taxonomy): Bacteria > Bacillota_I > Bacilli_A > Izemoplasmatales > Izemoplasmataceae > JAGYII01. The sequence continues at coordinate 48,486 of CAJXNT010000003.1, read as the reverse complement.
TTGTCGAACTCCCCGGCGCGCCGAGTTTTGAAAAACCGGTGCGTGATTACATGAAAAAAGTGATGAACGATGTGGGCGTCCCCATCATTCAAGACCGCTTGGGCAGTGTTTTTGCACAGGTCAACCCGGGCGCCAAAGGCCCCCGCGTGATGATTGCAGGGCACATGGACGAAGTCGGCGGCCTGGTCACCGGCATCACTAAGCATGGGCTGATTAAAATGATGCCTTTAGGGGGGATGAAAGGCGATGTCTTTTTATCTCAACGCATGAACATCATCACGGAAGATGGCCTGGTTCCTGGGGTCACCGCTTCCAAACCGCCGCATCTGACCCGGGGGTCCAGCGCGGCGGAAAAACCCGTAAAATTTGAAGATTTACGCCTTGATATCGGCGCCGATTCCAAAGAGCACGCCCTTGAACTTGGGGTCAAAATCGGTCAACAAGTGATCTCTGAAAATCAATACACCGTCTCCAAAGATGGGAAAAAGATATTTTCCAAAGCGTGGGACAATCGTTTCGGGGCCGGCATGGCCCTTGACGTGTTAAAAACATTGCACGGGGAAGCCCTGGAGTGTGAGCTCTATGTGGGCGCGACGGTGCAAGAAGAAGTCGGTCTCCGGGGCGCGCAAACATCCACGTACATGATTGACCCAGACATTTTCATTGCGGTCGATGCTTCCCCGTGTGCCGATGTCTTTGATGGCGATGAGGTTTCTGGGCATTTAGGGGGCGGCTTTTTGGTCCGCTTTTATGACCCCGTGGCCCTCATGCATCAAGGCATGAAAGCTCACATTTTAAATCTGGCTGAAAAACATCAGATTAAATATCAATACTATCAATCCAAAGGCGGCACCGATGCGGCCAAGGCCCAGTATTCAAAATCTGGGGTGGTCGTGGCCACCATCGGCATGCCCGCTCGCTACATTCATTCCAACACCTCGATGATTCACACCGATGATTACGAGAGTGTCAAAGCCATGTTACTCACGCTCATTCGCTCGATCAATGCGGAGAGTTTTAAAACCATTCAAGCCAACGTTTAAGGTATAATAATTAGCGCACGCACTAAAGATTATAGGGGACCTACTGTGTAGGCCTAAAATAAGGAGAAGTTCATGCGTCGAACCGTTGAGAGTATTACCATACTCGGTCTTTTTTCAGCCATCATTGCCTTGATGGCATTCATTCCGCAATTTGGCTTCATTCAAATTGGCTTCATTGCCCTCACCATCATTCACTTACCCGTCCTCATCGGCGGTTATCTGGGAGGCAAAAAAGTGGCCATTGGCTTAGGGGTTGCGTTTGGACTCGCATCGTTTTCCCAAGCCCTCATTCGTCCGGTGACACCGGTCGATCTCCTCTTTCAAAACCCGCTCATTTCGGTCCTCCCAAGATTTTTGTTTGGGGTCGTCCTGGCAACGCTTACGTTAAAACTCAAGCCTTTTAAATCGGATTACATCAACATTCCTTTAGTCTTTGCCCTTTCAACATTCGCCCATACGGTCTTTGTGTTGGGCAGTTTTTACGTCTTTTCGCCCCTCTTTAACCCGCTCGCCGAATTCACCGATTCCGTGGGTGGATTCTTACCCTTTTTATGGGGCGTGCTGCTTGCCAACGGTCTTTTTGAGATCGCCGCGGCTCTCTTGCTGGCCGCTCCGATTGCCGTGAGGGTCAAAGACGCATTACGGTTAGGAGATTAGCATGCTTTACACGATCGACATCGGCAATTCCAACATTGAAATCGCGCGCCATGACGCCTCGCTTGAAACGTTTCGTTTTGAGACGGTCAAAAGCCGGTCGAGCGACGAATACCATCAGCGATTTAAAGAGATTCTGGTGGACTGCGATGATGTCATCATCTCCAGCGTGGTCCCGGCCCTCACGCCGACGTTTGAAAGTTTGTTTGAACGCTACTTCGGCTTGAAACCGACGTTTGTGGGGCCCGGCGTGAAAACCGGTGTGAAATTGCCCGTGACCAACCCCAAAGAAGTGGGCGCCGATTTAGTGGCGGCTGCGGCGGGGGCGATCGCCTCGGGGTCGAAGCGCGCCATCATCGTTGATATGGGCACCGCCACCACCGTTTCCTTGGTGGAAGACGCGGCCTTGATGGGCGTTTCCATCATGATCGGGCTGGACAGTGCCAGGGCCTGCTTGGTCGATAAAGCCTCCCAACTTTCAGAGTTTCCCTTTGTGATTCCTAAATCGCCCCTGGGCGATTCCACCATCACCGCGCTGAACGCCGGATTTTTATATGGCCACGCCTATCAAATCCAAGGGTTTGTGGACACGCTCAAGGATGCGGCGACCGATGTTTACATCACTGGGGGAGCGATGCATCTCATCCAGCCGTTATTGCCCGAAACCTATCACTTTGATCCCGTGCTCATTCACAGGGGACTCAAGCATATGGCGCTTAAACGTTAATGATTGACAAAAACCGCGAGAGTTTTTTATAATTAATCGAACTTCTTTTACAATTTAAGGAGAATTGACATGTTTGAAAAAGTCCGAGACATCATTGCCGATGAGTTGGGCATTGACCCTGCGACCATCCGTAAAGATTCCAACATTATCGATGATTTAGACGCCGATTCACTCGATGCCGTAGAACTGATCATGGCTTTCGAAGAAGCCTTCGATATCGAAATCGATGACGAAGCCGCCAACGGCTTAGTGACGGTGCAAACCATCATCGATTACATCCAATCGAAAACGAAATAATACTCAGCCGAGCTGAGTATTTTTTTTGCCCATGGTGTGGTACAATATCTCCAGTTGTGAAGGAGATTTTTTATGGCACGTTTATTGCTGATTGATGGCTCCAATATCATGTTTAAAGCGTATTACGGGACGGCGTATTCCGGGCATTTAATGAAACGCTCAGATGGCCTTTATACCAACGCGTTATACGGGCTGGTCAACATCTTAAATAAAGTCATGAAAGATGACTTTACGCACGTGCTGGTCGCCTTTGACGATGGCAAAGAAACGCATCGTCATCAATCGTATCCGGACTATAAAGCCGGTCGCAAAAAGATGCCGGAAGAATTCCGCATGCAATTGCCCTACATATCCGAGTTGATCGATCATCTCGGATTTTTTGCCTTTCAGCACAAAGCCTTAGAAGCCGATGACATCATCGCCGCCACCGCGCATCAATTTTACGACGCCTTTGAGTCGATTGAAATCATGTCATCGGATAAAGATCTCTATCAAATCATCAACGACAAGGTCAAAATCAGAGTCAGCCAAAAAGGCCAATCGGACACGCTCTTTGATGCGGGCAAACTCCAAGAAAAATGGGGCATCACCCCATCTCAAGTGCCAGACCTTAAAGGGTTGATGGGCGATAGTTCCGATAATTTACCCGGCATTCCTGGCGTGGGTGAAAAAACCGCGCTGAAACTGCTCATCGAATATGGCGATTTAGAAACGCTCTACCAAAACATCAATGAAATCAAAGGCAAACTCAAAGAACGGCTCATCACCCACCAAGATGATGCGTTCCGTTGGCGCGATATGGCGCGTCTCATTTTGGATGCGTCGATGGACTTTGCGCTGGAAGACTTAGCCTACCAAGGCGCCAAACCGTCGTTAAAATCGTTTTATGAAACGATGGAATTTCACTCCTTGTTGAAGCGGTTAGAATCCCCGAAGCCCGCGGCTCCGCTCAAAGAATCAAAGACGCCTTGGGACGAGTATTTCACCGAACCTACCGCCATCATGTTCGAATCATTCGGCGACAACTATCACACGCATGAGCCTTTGGGATTTGGCTTTTACAATGCGCAAGGCGCACGGTATTTATCCTATCAAGACGCCCTGAAAAATCCGTCGGTTCAAGCGTTTTTCTCGGGTGATCAAGTAAAAATCACCTACGACATCAAACGCCTCATCGTCTCCTTGGCCAAAGAAAACATGACCCTCAGCGGCCCCGTTTTTGATGGGTTGCTTGCGGGCTATGTCATCGATCCCCTCGCCACAGGGGATGGATTTAAAGCCATGCTGCAATACTTAGATCAAGATCCTGATTTTCGCTATGACGAAGAAGTCTACGGCAAAGGGGCCAAAGCACGAATCCCTGAAGACGCCATCTTAAAAGCGCACGCTCAAGAAAAGGCGCGCGCCCTTTACATGGCCAAAAAGCCACTCGAAGATGTGCTTAAAGCCCACGATCAAATGACGCTTTTTGAGACGATTGAAATGCCCCTGGCACGCGTGCTTGCCCAGATGGAAATGACTGGCATTAAGATTGATTTGGAGGCGCTTGAAACGTTTAATCAATCGTTGTTGGAAGAAATCAGTGCGCTTGAAGAAACCATTTATTTTAGAGCCGGTGAACCGTTTAACATTGGCTCCCCCAAACAACTCGGAGAAATCCTCTTTGAACGGCTCGGCCTTCCCGTCATTAAAAAAACCAAAACCGGCTATTCGACCAACGTAGATGTCTTAAAGAAACTGGAAGATAAACATCCCATCATTCCCGACATCATGCGCTACCGGACCGTGACCAAGTTGCAATCAACCTACGCCAAAGGCTTAAAAGAAGCGGCGCACAACGGCCGCATTCATACCATCTACAAACAAGCCCTCACGCAAACCGGTCGCCTATCGTCCATTGAGCCCAATTTGCAAAATCTCCCGATCCGCACGCAAACCGGCCAAGCCCTCAGAAAAGTATTCACCGCCGAAGATGGCCATGTGTTGCTCGCCAGTGATTATTCACAAATCGAACTGAGACTTCTGGCGCATTATGCTCAAGATGAGACGATGATGGCCGCCTTTAATGCGGGCGAAGACATTCATACCATCACCGCCCAAAAAGTGTTTGGCAAAGACACGATTTCCGCGGATGAACGCCGCATGGCCAAAGCGGTCAATTTCGGCATCATTTATGGCCAGTCCAGTTTTGGCCTTTCTGAAGAACTGGGTATTTCCAAAAAAGACGCGGAAGCGTTTATCGGCCGGTACTATGAAGATTTTGGGGCCATCAAAGCCACCTTGGATGGCTTCGTGGCCAAAGCTTACGACAAAGGCTACGCGAAGACCTTGCTTAATCGCCGACGGACCATCAAAGAACTCGAGCAAAGCAATTACATGGTGCGCAGTTTCGGTGAGCGGACCGCGATGAATGCGCCATTGCAAGGCAGCGCAGCGGACATCATTAAAAAAGCGATGGTGGATTTGGACCAGGCGCTCAAAGCCCAGAATTTGAAAAGTCAGATGATCTTACAAATTCACGATGAGCTGGTGTTAGACGTGCCTGAAGGTGAAATCGAAACCGTGCAAGCGCTCGTCAAATCGACGATGGAATCGGTGCTTGATTTACGTGTGCCCTTAACGGTGAACATCGCCTATGGGGCGACACTATATGAGGCGAAATAATGCCGGAACTTCCTGAAGTTGAAACCGTCCGGCGCTCGCTGGAGCCTTTTATTAAAGGCGAAACCATTTCTCACGTGCAGGTATTTTTACCCCGGATGATCCGCACGCATGACGCGGAAACGTTTGAACGCGGGCTTGCGCAGCAAACCATCCGCGCGCTTTCGCGCCGCGGAAAACACTTGATTTGGGACCTGGATGACTGGGTGATGATTTCCCATCTACGGATGGAAGGAAAATTTCTCATCGCCGAAGAAAACGTCCCAAAAATGACCCACGAGCATGTTAGAATACAACTTACCCGAGGCCGGCATGTGATCTATCACGATGTGCGGACCTTCGGCACGTTTGATCTATACCAAAAACCAGTGACGCTGAAGACGTTACCACCGCTTAAAGGCCTCGGGTTAGAACCATGGGATGACGGGTTTTCCGCTGCCTACTTAAACGCGAAGATGCACGCGCGTCAAGCGCCCATTAAATCGGTCTTACTCGATCAATCCATCATCTTAGGGCTCGGCAACATTTACGCCGATGAAGTGCTCTTTTGTGCGGGCATTCACCCACGCACCAAAGCGCATAAGATATCGCTTAAACGTCTTGAACGTCTAGCCGAATGTGTCAAAACCATTTTAACGCGTGCCGTTGAACTCGGTGGAACGACCATTCGCACCTATGAAAATACGCTGGGCATTGATGGATTGTTTCAAAATGAACTCTATGTCCACACGTTAGAAAACGAACCCTGTCGGATCTGTCAAACCCCCATTCGCCGCATTAAAATTGGGGGACGATCGACGTATTATTGTAAATCCTGCCAACACTAGGAGGGCCCATGGCAAAAATCATTGGCTTGACCGGCGGCATCGCCACCGGTAAATCAACCGTGGCTGGTTTCTTCAAAGACGCGAACATCCCGGTGATTGAAACCGATCAAATTGCCAAATCCGTCTTAGCCAAAGGCAGCGATGTGTTTCAGCGCGTGGTCGAGCATTTTGGCGACGCCATCTTACTTTCTGAAGGCACAATCAACCGCAAAGCGCTGGGAGAAATCATCTTTCAAGATGAAGATGCGCGGGCTTGGCTCAATGCTCAGGTGCATCCCGAAGTCCGCTCGATTGCTAGGACCCAAGCCGACCTTTTAAAAAAAGAAGGGCATGCCCTAATTGTGGTGGATGTGCCGCTCCTTTTTGAAGCCAAGTTTGACAAAGACGTCGATGAAACCTTGGTCATCAGCGTGCCCAAAGAAATTCAACTCGAACGATTGATGACCCGTGATCACATTTCTAAAGCGTATGCGATGAAGAAAATTCAATCGCAAATGCCCCTCAAAGAAAAACGCAAAAAGGCCACCTATGTGATCGACAACCGGGGGTCGATTTTGCACACCAAAAAACAATTTAACGAGATTCTTTCCACCATTCAAGGAGCCTAACATGGGGTTATTTAATTATTTTTCCAATGTGGCTGAAACCAAAGAACGCCATGAAAAAAGAGCGTTTCAAACCCATTACTTTAAAACCAGTTACGCCAAAACCAAAGACGCCCTCTTGCGGGTGGCCGAAGCCAATCAGTGGACGCTTAAAAGTGAAAACGATACGTATGGCGAACTTTTCTTTCGGGGAAAAAAACACCATTTGATTGCCACCCTCATCCAAACGTCTCCGGCCGAAACCGCCGTGGACTTAAAAGTTCAAACGTACTACATCGCGGGGTTTAACCGCCCCCTAAAAATCATTGAAAGAACCTTTCAAGCCCTCGCGGCTGATTTACCCTTGAAAGGCACGGGGTTAAAAGCGTAAGATGCCCGATACGTTCCATGTAGCGCACGCGCCGCATCTTTCGATGGAAGATGTGAGCGTCTTATCGCAATGTTATTTACCCCTCATCTCGGCCGATGGTCTTTCTCTGTATCTTTTTTTGGTGCGCTTGGCCGATCAACCGTCGGGCCGGTCGATGGATTATCCCATCAGTTACATCTACGACATGATTGGCATCAATCCTGAGCGGTTTTTAGACGTTCGAAAACGTCTCGAAGGGGCGCAATTACTGAAAACACTCGAGGCCGACGTGTGGACCTTTCGGCCCGTCTTGCCTTTAAGCCCCGCGGCCTTTTTTAAATCACCGCTCCTCGCCCATTTAAAAACGCGAATCTCCAAAGAGCGCGTGAATGACATCAAAGATCGTTTCGTTAAACCCGCGCCCAAGTGGCCCAAAAAAGAAGAAGTCACGGCCTCATTCGAAGACACCTTTGGTACTTTAAAAGGATCGTTTGACGCCGCTGAAGACCCCGTGTTTCGCCTCACCCCGACGTGGGATATGGATGCCTTTTTAGACCGGATTCCCACCACCTGGGTGCCCAAAGATCAGCGCACCCCCGCCCTTAAAACCACCCTCAATCATCTGGCGTATGTGTATGGCCTGGATGAAACGCGGCTCAAAAAAGTCATCGAAAAAGCGGTCGCGGCGAAAAACGGTTTAGACTTTGATGGGCTCTCCGATCACGCGGCGGCGCTTTACTTGCCCGAAAGCCAGCCTCAATCGCTGGATTTAGACGCGTTCAAACGGATGCATCCCGCCGATGTCTTAAAGCTTTTAACGGGGTCCCATGTGCCCGCATCGGAACTTAAAATTGTCGATCGCTTGATCCGCGAAAGTGGGCTGAAACTCGAAGTCATCAGTGTGCTCATCGCGTATGTGATCACCGAGCTCAACGGTCAAATGCCCGTGTATAAATATTTCGAAAAAGTCAGTGGACAGTGGCACCGCAACGAAATCACCACCGCCGAAATGGCCATTGCGCACATTAAATCAAGCAAAGAGAAAAAAACCCAAAAATCCAAAAAACCCAAAGAGGCTCCGACCATTGATTGGTTCAAAGCCTATTTGGAAGAAAAGGAAAATTGATGGACCGTTATCCCTTTAACGCCGATGAATCCTTACTGGAAAAAATGGCCGATGCATTTTCAGAAGATGACGCGCTGAAACCTTTTTTCATGCAATATGATGTACCTTATGACGCCATCAAAGCGGGCCTTACGGAGCTCATGCAATACAAACAAGACATGCATAATTGTGAATCGAAGTCATTGGATCCCGATCACGCCTACCAACCGGTATTAGGGTTTTTGGGCGGGCGAATCACGCTTTCTTACACGCCGTGTGAGGCCTTAAAAAAAGCTCAGACCTCACACCCGCAGTTGGCGATGGACGCATCGACGATGCCTAAAACATTGCTTAAGGCATCGCTTTCGGATTTTCGTCAAGATTCCGAACCGCGGAAAACGTTCTATTTAAAAATCATGCAAACGCTGCATGCGTTAAAACTCTCAGAACCCGTCAAAGGGCTTTATGTCCACGGGCCTTATATGACCGGCAAAACCTATGGGCTCGCAGCGGCGGCGCAAGAATTCAGTAAAATGGGCCATCATGTGACATTGATGTATTACCCAGATTTCGCCCGAGAAATTAAAAGTGCGATCGACCAAGGCACGCTGGAGGTGCGGATTGCGGCCCTCAAAAAAACCGATATTCTCATGCTCGATGATTTCGGCGGTGAAGGCTATTCGGCGTGGGTTCGCGACGAAGTCTTAGGCCCGATTCTCCAGCACCGCTTGTTGGATCAAAAACTCACCTTTTTTACCTCCAACATTCCCCCGAAAAAATTGATCGATCACTTCACGGGCAGTGGCAGTGAAAACGAACAACTCAAAGCCTTCCGCATCATTGAACGCATTCAAGCGCTTGCCGAGCCCATCGCGTTTTAACTTGACAAGCATGGTGACGGCTTATAGACTATATTTAAGCATTCCAAAAGGGCAAACGGGAAAGACCTTTAAGCGACGTAGGACGGTGCAAGCTACGAACTCTTTCTTTACTTCCTTTTGCGTCCGAATGGCAAACCATTCCGGCCGTGGCCGTTACCCACACCCCAGTGCTTTAAACCCAACGTTTAAAGAATAAAGGTGGTACCACGAACCCATTCGTCCTTTAACCGAGGGCGTTTTTTATTTGGAGGACTTTATGCAACTAACGTTTCCCGATGGAAAGAAAAAAACCTATGATGCTCCCATCACGCCGCTGGCCATCGCCAAAGCCATCTCATCATCGCTTGCCAAAAAAACGGTCGCGGCATTTTTGGATGATACCCTCTATGATCTCAACCGGCCCATCGATCGCGATGGGGCCATTCGTTTGATCACGGAATCCGATGACGAAGCGTTTGAAATTCTCAATCACTCATCGGCCCATCTCATGGCGCAAGCCATCAAGCGGCTCTATCCGAACGCTCAATTTGGCGTGGGACCAGCCATCGAAGAGGGCTTTTACTATGATGTGGCGCTGGATGAATCGCTGAAAGAAGACGATTTACTCAAGATTGAAAACCAAATGCGCAAACTCGTCAAAGAAAACCATGAAATGATCCGGCAAGAGGTCTCGAGAGAAGCGGCCCTGACATTTTTTAAAGATGATTTTTATAAAACCACCCTCATCGAAGCCATCCCCGAAGGCGATGCCATCACGCTGTATCGCCAAGGCGATTTTGTGGATCTATGCCGGGGCGGCCACATTGGCTTCACCGGAAAAATTAAACATTTTAAACTCTTATCTTTAGCAGGCGCTTACTTTCGGGGCGATTCCAGTGGGCCGATGATGCAACGCATCTATGGCACCGCATGGTTTTCTAAAGATGCCTTAGACGCGCACCTTTCCATGCTGGAAGAACGCAAAGAGCGCGACCACCGCAAACTCGGCAAAGAACTCAAAATGTTCATGCTCAACAGTGAAGTGGGCCAAGGCCTCGCCACCTGGCTGCCGAATGGCTATGCGGTCCGCAAAGTCTTAGAAGATTACGTCTACGACCAAGAACGCAAAGCCGGCTACCTCCACGTCTCCACACCGGTGCTCGGGACCAAACATCTCTATGAAACTTCAGGGCACTGGGATCATTACCAAGAAAACATGTTCCCCCCGATGGAAAAAGACGATGAAACCTTCGTCTTAAGACCGATGAGTTGTCCCCATCACATGAAAATCTTCCAATCGGATTTAAGAAGCTACCGCGATCTCCCCTTACGCTACGCCGAAATCGTCACGCAACACCGCTATGAAGCCAGTGGGGCCCTCACCGGCTTAGAGCGCGTCCGGGCGATGACTTTGACCGATGCCCATATCTTTGTGCGTCCCGACCAAATCAAAGAAGAAGTCATCAATGCGTATGAACTCATTGAGACCGCGATTGCCGATTTAGGCCTGGAAATTGCCTACATTGAATTCGCCACCCGCGACGATTCCAAATCGAAATTCCACGATAACGATCGCTTATGGAACTTGGCTGAGACCATCTTAGAAGATGTCCTAAAAGACGCCGAAATCCCCTATAAGAAAGTCCCCGGAGAAGCCGCATTTTACGGCCCCAAAATCGATTTCCAAGTGAAAACCGTGCTCGGCCACATGATCACCATGTCGACCATTCAACTTGATTTTCTACTCCCTGAACGCTTTGACCTCAATTACATCAACGCATCGGGGGAAAAAGAACGCCCCGTGGTCATCCACCGGGGGTATATTTCAACCTTTGAACGCCTCATGAGCATCTTACTCGAACAATACAAAGGCGCGTTCCCCACGTGGCTCGCCCCCGTTCAAGCCATCGTTATCCCTGTGAATCAAGCCGTTCACGGCGAACACGCAAAGGCCCTCAAACAACATCTCATCGACCTGGGCTACCGCGTCAATGTAGACCAACGCGATGAAAAACTGGGCTATAAGATTCGCGATGCCCAGACGCAAAAGATTCCCTATCAGTTGGTCATCGGCGATCAAGAGATGGCCGAAGACCAAGTCACGTACCGCCAGTATGGGTCCAGCGATCAACACACTGTATCCACCGCTGAATTTGAAGCGCTTCTGGCCGCCGATGTGGCCCGCAAGTCTCGCCCACAATAAAAAAAAGCGCCTAGGCGCTTTTTTTGATGGGAATATCGGGGTGATCGCCCGTCACAACGAAGGTGTCATAGCGATCATACGTCACCATGGAGCCGGGTTTTCCTTTCAGCGTCCGGACGTCTTTGACTAAGACACTGTCGACTTCCGCTTTCGGGGAGTGCCGGAGTTTGGAATGATAGGCCGCCAGCATCGCGGCTTTTTCAAGGACAGCATTGCTGGGATCATCATCGGCCACGATGACGTGCGCCCCAGGGGCGCTTCGGGCGTGAAGAAAGCGCCATGAACGTTTCGCAAAGCGGTGGGTGAGCTCGGCGTTTTGTTGGTGGTTTTGGCCCACGTAAATGAGAATGCCTTCCCATTCGTACACTTTCGGTTTGGCTTTGGGGGATTTCCCTTTTCGTTTCGGGGGGCGGATGATCTTGGCTTGAGCGAGTTCGTCTTGGATGGCATAAAACGCATTGGCATCCGCGTAGTAAAGTTGATCGATGATGGACTCTAAATAGTCTGATTGCTGCTTGGCCTGTTTGATTTGACGGTTTAAGTGGGGCACCGATTGCTTGATCTTTTTGGCTTTTTTAAACGCGTCGTTGGCATGGGCCAGCACGGTTTTTTTCGCATCGAGCTTCAGCGTGAGCGTTTCGCCGGTGGCGTAGTCCTGCACGGTCACCGACGCCTTTTTGGCATGTTTATCGGGACTTTGCATCAACAGTTGGCCCCTCCGGATGAAGTCATCCGCCCGCGATACTTCGCCCAACTCTTGGGTTAAAACACCTATTTTTTTAAGGGCTTTAGCGCGTTTTTTCTCGAGGGTTTTTTGCAGGTTTTTAAGCGTCAGATTATAGGGGGTTTCTTCAAAGATTTGCCGCAATCGGGCATCGGCCCAATCGACAAAGGCCATGGAATCATCGCCTTCAAAAAGGGTGAACCGTCCGTCTACCACCGAAAACTTAGGATGCGCAAGGGCTTCAAACCATGCATTCTTGGTGGGGGCCACCGCCATCAATGACTCGCCCAATGCTTTGGAGAAACCTTCAAACACGTGATGGGGCGCCCGCGTTAAATCGTTAAAATATTCGGCCACGGCGGTTTCATCAAACGGTGATGCTTTGGTTTTTGGGGGCCACGTGTAAAAAGCCCCGATGTGTACGGCTCTGGGGTGGTTAAAGACACTGCCGCTGGGGCGGTATAAATCTAAGATTTCTCCCGTCTCATCGGTGATGATGAGATTGGCATCTTTGCCAAAAAATTCCAAAATGAGATGATACGTTTTGGCGTCAAAAAGGTCATCCGACCCATGGATTTCGGCGGTTAAAACACGGTCCGTTCCGTGCTGTTGGACGCGCGTGATTTGCGCATTGATGAACCATTTTTTCATGCGCTGGGCCAAGCTCGAAAGGCCTTCTTTATGACTAAACGAGAGGGTCGTACGGTGCGTTCTGGCGTGCTGGGGCGTGATGTCGATGTACCACTTAAACGCTTTTTTTCCTTTCATGTGAAAGAGCAGCTGTCCTTTGGAGAGCTGCTGGATTTTCTGCACGCGGGCAGGCAGATGCGCATTTAAATCGTGCTGGGCATAATGGAGGGTCAGCCCGGTGAATGTCATAAAGACACCTCAACTTTGCATGAAAAAGAGTGAAAACGAAAATGAAAAACCGTGCAAAAAGGCTTTTATAGGCCGTTAAAACGTGTTAAGATATGTTTAAATATACCATACAGGAGGCTTTATGAAGCTTAATCAACGTGGATTATTGATTGTCATCAGTGGGCCTTCTGGAGTGGGTAAAGGCACCGTCCGTAAGGCGCTCTTTGAATTTGATGAACATGATTTTGTCTATTCGATCTCAATGACCACACGGCCTCCCAGAGAGGGCGAGGTTGATGGGGTCGATTATTATTTTGTGAGTAAAGACGAATTCGAACGCCGGATTGAGGCGGGGGCCTTTTTAGAGTATGCCGAATTTGTGGGGCATTACTACGGCACACCGAAAGATAAAATCGATGCTTACTTAGATGAAGGCAAAGAAGTCGTGTTGGAAATTGAAGTCGAAGGGGCCCTTCAAGTGCGTGAAAAAATGCCCGATGCGGTCTTTTTGTTCATCGCACCTCCCTCGCGTGAAGCCCTGTATAACCGGCTCCTCACCCGGGGCTCAGAAGATCCCACGACGGTCGTCAACCGAATGGATAAAGCGGAACGGGAATTCTTGCTTGCACACAAATATGATTATATAATAGTGAACGACGATGTCCACAACGCGGCCGATAAAATCATCGCCGTCGTGCGGGCAGAACACGCAAAAACCGAGCGGTCGATTCAAAGTTACCGCAGCATGTTGGAGGTTGATGATTCATATGGCAAATAACGAAGGGCTCAGATATCCATCCATCGATCAATTACTCGATAAAATTGACTCCAAGTATAAACTCGCCTACGCCTCCGCCCTAAGAGCGAAGGCGCTGAAAGAACACGATGATTCCGTCATCAAAGCCAATTGTTCGAAACCCGTCGGCATCGCCTTAGAAGAAATTGAAGCCGACAAAGTCGAGATTCATTTCACGCATAAAATGTAGCGCAAGCTACTTTTTTTTTGCCTCAAATGAAGGCATTTTTGGTATACTAAAAAGCAACCGGAGGCCACAAATGACACACGAATTTCACACACTCCTGACCCTATTAAATCTCGATACAAAGACCTTTACCACGCCCGGCACGCTCGATGCACTTCATGTCGATAAAAAGGCCAAGGCTTGGTTTTTTAATATTCGCTTTGACCACGTCCCCCCGCTTTCTGAATTTCAACTGTTTCATGAACGATTGATTCAACTGCCGCATCAACTCTCGCATGTGGATGCGGTGGATTTTACGTATGCGTATGATACCGATGAGGGCCTCGATGCGAAAGCAATGTTTGAATACTTGCTCGCCTTATTGGTGGTGGAAAAACCTCGGTTTGAAACCCTTCAACATTTTGCGGTGACCGCCCAAAACAAAGACATCATCATCACCCTTCCCGCCGATGCCGACTTCGCGGTGTCTTGGGAAAGCGAACTGCATCAGTTCACCGACCGCTTTGGCGTATCGTTTTCTTATATTTTCAAACGGCAAAAAGAAACATCGATCGCCGATCGCATTCAAAAAATTGATGAAGAAGATGAAAAAAAACGCGCCAAAGCCCATAAAGTCCAAAGTTTTCTCACCTTTGAAGACCGAACGGTGGACGTCATCAAGCATGCCATTTCCGACATCCCCATCACCGAAGAAGCCCTCAGTGAATACACCAGTGCGTACCGTCATCAAACGTTTAAGTTTGAAGGCGAAATTTTTAACGTGGATTCCCGGAAGATTCGGGGGGATATGACCCTCATCACTTGGGTGGTTGGCGATGAGCATGATTCGATTTACGTGAAAAAGTTCGTTCGCGATGAAGCCGATCATCAATTTATGACCCACGCCGAAGTCGGCCATCTGGTCAAAGTCGAAGGCAAAGCCCACTTTGACACCTACGCCCAGGAAGTCGTCATCACCGCGCAGACGGTGGAAATTTCTAAATACCCCGTCGAAAAAGCTCACCGCGAAGATACCGCCGACAAAAAACGGTCTGAACTGCATCTTCACACGAAAATGTCGGCCTTGGATGGCATTGATTCCATTGACGATTATGTGGCCACCGCCGATCGGTTTAATCACCGCGCCATTGCCATCACCGATCATGACACGGTGCAAGGCTTTCCCAGTTTTCATCACGCCATTGAATCCACCGATCTCAAACCCATTTATGGGGCGGAACTGAGTGTCATCTTTGAAGACGCCCTCGCCTTGTACACCGGCCACAAGACGTCTCAAATCATGGAAGAAACGTTCGTGGTTTTTGACATTGAGACCACGGGGCTTTCCATCATTGAGGATGCGATCATTGAAATTTCCGCCATCAAACTCAAAGCCCAACAAACCCTCGAACGGTTTGACACGTTCATAAAGTCTCCCACCCCCTTATCGGCGTTCACCACCGAACTCACCTCCATCACCGATGAAGACTTGGCGACAGCCCCCGATATTTCGGAAGCCTTAAGAAGCTTTAAAGCCTTCATTGGCGATGCGGTCCTGGTCGCCCATAACGCACCGTTTGATGTCGATTTTCTCACGGCTCACATGCGCCGGCACGGGCTATTGGACCGTGCGTATGACGCGGTGGATACCCTGCAAATGGCCCGGCAACTGTATGGGCAAAAACTTAAACGCTTCAACCTCAAAGCGGTCTCGAAGTTTTTCAACGTCGAACTCACCCAACACCACCGCGCGGAAGCCGATACGTTTGCGACCGCAGAAATCTTTAAGAGCATGCTGGCCGATTTACACGGCAAAGGCATTAAAACCATGGACGCGCTCAAAGCGGCGGCCACCCTTTATCCGGGCGCAAGCGCCATGCGCCATGCGCGCAAATCTCACGTCACCGTATGGGTCAAAAACCAGGCCGGGCTCAAGCATCTGTATCAGCTGATCAGCGACGGGCATACGACCTTTTTCAACCAAGGACCGATGGTCCCGTTTTCGCATTTAAACAAGCTCCGCAAAGGCCTGATTATCGGCAGTGGCTGCATGCACTCTGACTTTATGGAAGTCGCTTTAAATAAAGACGAAGCCCACCTTGAACGCGTCATGGCCCGCTATGACGTCATCGAGTTGCAACCGCCGAAAGATTATCTGCATCTGTTTGACCGTGAACTCGCGGCGGGCCTGGGTGAACCCGAAGTTCTCGCAAAAGTCCACGCCATGATGAAACGCGTGGTGCGCATTGCGGGCGATTTAAACATCCCCGTCATCGCCACCTCCGATGCGCATCACATTGAAGCCTCGCATTTTAAATACCGCGATATCTACATCAAGACCCCGATTGTCGGCGGCGGCACTCACGCCCTCGCCCGCAATCAATTTCCGCCTAACCAATATTTCTTAACGACCGATGAAATGCTTGAAGCGTTTGACTTTTTAGGCGCCGATATGGCGAAGACCATCGTCGTTGATGCGGTGGATGCGGTCGTCGATGGGGTGGAAGACGTGAGGCCGTTCACTCCAGAACTTTACGCCCCGAAGGATGACTTTTTAGTGAAAGAAGGCATTCCCAGTGCGGTGGAAGCGCTGAAAAAAATTGTCTCAGAATCCACGGAAAAAACCTACGGGAAAACGCCTCACCCCTACGTTCAAGACCGCATTGATAAAGAACTGAAAAGCATCATCGATAATCAGTTCTCCGCGGTCTATTACATTTCCCATCTGTTGGTGAAAAAATCCTTGTCTGAAGGCTATTTAGTGGGATCCAGAGGGAGTGTGGGATCGTCGCTGATTGCGACGTTGATGGCCATCACGGAAGTCAATCCTTTAGCCCCCCATTATGTGTGTCCCACCTGCCATTTCTTTAGCTTTAAACGCTCCCCGGAAGATTTAGAAACCTACCCGGTGGCACCGGAAGAAAGCCCCTATCAAAAAGAACTGGAAAAGGTGAGCAGTGGCTTTGATTTAAGACCGTTAGAATGCCCGCATTGTCAGGCGCCTTTAATTCGCGATGGGCATGACATTCCCTTTGAGACATTCTTAGGGTTTAAAGGCGATAAAGTCCCCGATATTGATTTGAATTTCTCGGGCGATTACCAAAGCGAAGTGCACGAATACATCCGCACCATCTTCGGCCAAGAACGCGCCTTTAGAGCCGGCACGATTTCAACGGTCGCTTCCCGCACGGCGTTTGGGTATGTGAAAGGCTATTTGGAAAAAGAAAACTTGACCTTAAGAAAAGCTGAAATCGACCGGCGCGCCCAAAAAATCTCGGGCGTCAAACGCTCCACCGGGCAACACCCTGGGGGCATTGTCGTGGTGCCGGCCGACAAAGAAATCACCGATGTCACCCCCGTTCAGTACCCGGCGGATGATACGACCAGCACCTGGCGTACCACCCATTTTGATTACCATTCCTTTGAAAGCAATTTATTTAAACTGGACGTCTTAGGGCATGACGATCCCACGATGATTAAATATTTGATGGATCACGTCCAGGCCAACCCGCTGGATTTTCCCTTCACCGATGCCCGGGACATCCCCTTGGATGACCCGAACGTCTATGCGTTACTTTCAGGGACGGACGCCATCGGCTTAGACGCCAAAACCTTAGGCTCCGATGTGGCAAGTTTTGGGGTGCCTGAGATGGGCACCCAGTTTGTCCGGGGCATGCTGAAAGCGGCCCGGCCTTCGACCTTCGCCGACATCGTGAAAATATCGGGGCTTTCTCACGGGACCGACGTTTGGCTCAACAATGCCGAACTGCTCGTGAATGGCCGCCATAAAACTTATGAACAAGTGCCCTTTAAAGAAGTCATTGGGTGCCGCGATGACATCATGGTCAACCTCATTGATTGGGGCATCAAAAAAGAAGTGGCCTTTGAACTTTCGGAGTTTATCCGCAAGGGCAAAGCCGCAAAAAACCCCGATGCGTGGGAAGGCTACCAAGCCATCATGCGTGACCATCAGGTGCCTGAGTGGTATATTTGGTCGTGTGGACAGATTAAATACATGTTCCCCAAAGCCCACGCCACGGCGTATGTCATGATGGCCTTAAGAATCGCCTGGTTTAAAGTTTATAAGCCGATTTATTTTTACGCCGCGTACTTTTCCAAACGCGCCAAAGATTTTGATCTCATCAGTTTCTTAGGCGGCAGCAGCGTCATCCACGAGAAAATGAAGAGCCTGCAAGAAAAAGGCAACCGTGCGACCGATACGGAAAAACGGCTCCTTACCGTGTTAGAAGTGGCGCATGAAATGACGCTTAGAGGCTATCATTTTTATCCCATAGACATGGAAAAATCCAAGGCCCAAGATTTCGTCATTGCGGCCGATCAGTCGGGACTCATACTTCCGTTTATCGCGCTGGATGGGCTTGGGATTAAAGTGGCTGAGTCCATTGAGCAAGCCAGAGAAGAAAGTCCATTCATGTCCCAAGACGATTTGAAAAAACGAACCTTATTAACGAAAACATCGTTTGATAAATTACTCGCGCTGGATGTCTTTAAAGGACTTCCCGAAGATACCCAAATATCATTGTTTGAGATGTAAAGGAGGGTTTTATGCGTTTATTTAGAAGCACCAATCCGATGATGGGTCGGATGCAACCGGGTGCCATGAGTGGCACGTCCGATTATCCCGCCACGATCGGCACGTTTTCTGTGAAGTTGTTACTCCTCACCGGCGTCCTCGTCGGATTTGCCAGTTTTTCATTTTTTAACCTCGTCAACACCGGCAACATCACCGGGGGCATCGCCTTACTGATTGGGGCGCCGATCGTCGCCATCATCAGTGTCCTCGTAGCGATGAGTAAACCGCACCTGGCGATGTATTTTGCGTTTATTTACGCGATGACCCAAGGCATCTTTTTAGGGGCCATTTCTGGCATCTACGAACTCTCTTTTGGCGACGGCATTGTTTCCACGGCCTTGCTGGCGACCCTGGGCGTCTTCTTCGCGATGGGCTTTTTGTATATGTCGGGTCTCGTGAAAGTGACCAGTCGCTTCCGCCGGGTGATGTTTACGTTGCTATTGGGACTATTTTTTACCAGCCTTGTCTTACTCGTTCTCAGCTTATTTGGCGCCCTTGGGGGCTTAAGTTTAGGTTTCTTACTGTTGATTTCCGCCATCTCCAGTGTGGTGGCGGCGCTTTATTTATTGATTGATTTTGACAATGTGGCCCATTTAATTGAAAGTGGGGCCGACCGTCAATACGAATGGGTGTTCGCCCTCTCCATGATGGTGACCCTCGTTTGGTTATACGTCGAATTACTCAGATTGATCGCGATTCTTTCGCGGCGCAGAAATTAGGAGGTACCGATGAATCATTGGTCACTGGATGCCTTATTCACATCCTTCGATGCGAAGGAGTATGAGGCCGCCCATGCCACGCTGAATCAACTCGTGGATGACGCTCTCGCGTGGGAAGATTCCAAAGATGCACCCGCTGTAAAAATCGAAAAAGGGCTCGCTTTAACGCGGGCGTTTAGAGAGCAATCGATTCGGGTCGGAGGCTTCATCAACCTCACCTTAGCCACCGACACCAGCAACGAACGGGCCCTCAAAGAAATGCAACGTCTGCAAGCCTTAAGTGCCAAACTATCCCCCTTCCGCACGGCGTTTGAAACGTATGTCGCGGGGGCGGATTTGGAGGCGTTAAGCGCATCGGACGCGCTCAAACCGTATGCGTTTTATCTGGCCGAGACGAAAAAAAGCGCGAAGTATCTTTTATCGTCGGCCGAAGAACAATTACTCGCCGAACTTTCTCCCACCGGCGGCAGTGCTTGGTCGAGACTGCATAGCGTGCTGACCAGCACGTTAATGGTGCCCTATGACGGCGGCGAAAAAGGGTTATCGGAAATCAGAAACCTCGCCTACTCGAAAGATGCGGCCGTGCGTAAAGCCGCCTACGAAGCTGAAATCGCCGCCTATGAAAAAATCGAAGAACCGGTGGCCGCCAGTCTCAATGCGATTAAAGGCCAGGTCAACACGCTCGCGAAAAAACGCGGTTATGCGTCCCCCGTGGCGCAAGCGGCGGAATATTCCCGGATGGAAGAAAAAACGCTGGATGCTTTATTGGCTGCGATGGAATCTCACCTGCCTAAATTCCGGGCGTATCTAAAACGCAAAGCCAAGATTCTTGGGCATGCATCGGGGCTTCCTTGGTACGATTTATTTGCCCCGCTCGGTGAATCATCCACCACCTTCACCCCTGAAAGTGCCATTGATTACATCGAAAAACAATTCCGTTCGTTTTCCGAAGAACTCGCAGGTCTCGCCCGCAAAGCTTACACCGATCACTGGATTGATTTCCCGCCGAAAAAAGGCAAGCGCGGCGGCGCCTTTTGCTCCAACTTACACCCGATCAAAGCGTCCCGCATTCTCATGAACTTTGAAGGGTCATTCTCCAATGTGATCACGCTTGCGCATGAACTGGGCCATGCCTATCACGGTGAACAAATCTTTAAAGAAGACATCCTCAACGCTTCTTACACCATGCCGGTCGCGGAAACCGCCTCGACGCTCTGTGAAACCATCGTCAAACGCGCCGCGATCGACGACGCCGAAGGCGATGAAAAAATCTTCCTCTTGGAACAATCCATCATGGGCTCCACCCAAGTCATTGTCGATATATTCTCTCGCTTTACGTTTGAAAAAAATGTCTTTGAAGCGCGTGAAAATGGTCCCGTGCCGGTAAGGCGACTCAAAGCGTTGATGGAAGCTGCGCAAGAAAAAGCCTATGGCGATGCGATCGATCCGAAGGTAAGGCATCCCTATATGTGGGTCAATAAACCTCATTACTATAGTCCAGGCCTATCCTTTTACAATTTCCCGTATGCCTATGGATTGCTGTTTGCCAAAGGCATTTACGCCGAATGGCAAAAACAAGGCGACCGCTTCGTAGACGATGTCAACACGCTGCTGCAAAAAACGGGTCAAATGTCCGTGGAAGATGTGGCGGCTTTGATCGATTTGAATGTTCAAGACGAATCATTCTGGCATGCCAGCTTAAATGTCATTGAAGCTGAAATTGATCAATTCTTAGAACTCACCGCGTAAACGCGCCCCCTCAAACCCGTGTTTGAGGGGCTTTTTTTGACTTGAAAAACCCTTGCATCTTGCCTATAATAAAGGAAATCAGCGATGGTAGTTGGTCTGTGACACACAAGAGGGAGACGTGAACAGTGAAACCACGTCACGTCACATCAAGGCTATTTCACTACCGGAGAGATGCTAATCCCATCCGCCCCTCCAGCGTTAGGGAGTGAAGCGCTCACCCATAAGGTGAGAATTTAAGGTGGTACCGCGGATCCGATTCGTCCTTCTTGTAAAGAAGGATTTTTTTATTTTAAGGAGGCGTTATGAACGCATTCGAAACCCTCAAAGCCGCATTTTTAACCCGGCTTGAAACCGTGAAAACCGATCAAGAACTGGCCCAACTTAAAGCCGATTACCTCGGGAAAAAAGGCGAGGTCACGGGATTGATGCAGGCCATGAAAGATTTACCCGCCGCTGAAAAACCAGCGTATGGTCAAAAAGTGAATGCCCTCAAAGCCGAACTCACTGCGGCCTTGAATGCCCATAAAGCGGCTATAGAGACTGCCCGGATGAATGAAAAACTTGCCCAAGAAACCCTCGATGTGACCTTGCCCGGTCGCACGTTTCCCGTGGGCAGTCCACACATCCTTTCCAAAATCGTTGAATCGATTGAAGATTTGTTTGTGGGGCTGGGCTACCAGATCAAAGAAGGCCCGGAAGTGGAATCGGATGAATACAACTTTGAAAAGTTGAATCTGCCGAAAGATCACCCGGCCCGAGATATGCAAGATAGTTTTTACATTGACCCGAGCACGCTACTGAGAACCCATACTTCGCCCGTTCAAGTGCGGACGATGCTTGATTATGGCGGGCAAAAACCGGTCAAAATCATTTGCCCAGGGAAAGTGTATCGCCGCGACGATGACGATGCGACGCACTCCCATCAATTCATGCAAATCGAAGGCCTCGTGGTCGACGAATCCACGACCATGGCCGATTTAAAAGGCACCTTGTTAAAACTGGCACAAACCATGTTCGGCAAAGACCGGACGATTCGTTTGCGTCCTTCGTATTTTCCATTCACCGAACCCTCGGTGGAAGTGGATGTCAGTTGCTACAACTGTGAAGGAGCCGGCTGTTCCATTTGTAAGCACACCGGATACATTGAAATCCTCGGGGCCGGCATGGTCCATGACAATGTCTTAAAAATGAGTGGATACGACCCCGCCAAATACCAAGGGTTTGCCTTCGGCATTGGCGTCGAACGCATTGCCATGCTCAAATATGGCATTGAAGACATCCGACATTTTTACACGAATGACATGCGGTTTATGCGCATGTTTAACCAGTAAAGGAGCGCTCTGTATGAATGTTTCGATGCAATGGTTACACGACTATATAAAACAAGAAATCGATCCCCATGATTTGGCCGAAAAACTGTCGTTGCATGCGCAAGAAGTTGCGGACGTCCGGCCCTTATATCCGGCGAGTGGCTTAGTGCTTGGGACCGTGGAAACCACCGAACCCATTCCCGGCAGTAAAAATCAAAAATGTGCCGTGACGGTCAATGGAAAGTCCCGGACGATTGTCTGTGGCGCCCCCAATGTGGCCGCGGGCCAGTCGGTGATCGTGGCCGATCTCGGAGCCAAACTGCCCGGAGGCGTGACGATTGAACAGGCCACCATCAATGGGGTGGCTTCTGAAGGCATGATTGTCTCCCTCGATGAAATCGGCCTCGATAAAAAATACCATCAAGAAACGGGCATTCACGTGCTGCGTGATGACGCCGGTCAATCGCTTGCGGCGCTGGGGTTTGATGACCACGTCGTGGAGCTCGATTTGACGCCCAATCGCATGGATTTAATGAGCGTCTTAGGGGTGGCTTATGAAGTCAGTGCCCTTTATGACACGCCCTTAACCGACCCAAAAGTCACCCTCCAAGAAAGCGATCAAGCGCATGATTTTACCACCGCCATCGACACCGATCAGTGCGATGCCTATTATGGGCGGGTGATTGAAGGGGTCGAGGTCAAAGAAAGTCCGGAGTGGCTTAAAAACCGGTTGATTGCCGCGGGGATAAGACCCATCAACACCATCGTCGATGTCACCAACTACGTCATGATGGATCTCGGGCAACCGCTGCATGCGTTTGATGCCGATACCATTCCTTCTAAAACCATCCGGGTGAAAGCCGCTGAGGCCGATGAAACGTTCACGACCTTGGATGGTCAAACCCGCACGCTCAAACGCGGCGATATTTTAATCACGGACGGCGAGAATCCGATTGCCTTAGGCGGGGTCATGGGCGGCTTAGATAGCGAAGTGACTCCTACGACCACGACGGTCTTTTTAGAAAGCGCGCTGTTTAATGCAACGCGCATCGGAAAGACGTCCAGACGGCTCGATCTAAGAAGTGAAGCCTCGATGCGCTTTGAACGTGGGATTGCCCACGACCGGGCGTTGTTGGCTCTTGATAAAGCCGCTCAGATGATGGCTGAACTTTCCGGTGGCATCGTGCTAAAAGGCGTGGCCAAAGCCGAGCGTCAGGTCCATACACCGCGTGTGATTGACGTGGCTTTAGACCGTGTGAATGGCCTTTTGGGAACGTCGCTTTCCATCACGGAGACTCAAGCCTTGCTCACCCGGCTTCATCTGGAAGTTAAAGCGGTGAAAGACCACTTAAGCGTCACGGTGCCTGTGAGGCGGCTGGACATCGTCACCGAGCAAGACCTAATTGAAGAAATCGGACGGCTTTACGGCTATAATGAGTTGCCACTGACGTATCCGAAAACGGTGACGGAAGGCTATTTAACCAATGCGCAGAAAAAACGCCGTCAACTGAAAAGACATTTAGAAGGCTTGGGGTTGTTTGAAGCCATCAGTTATTCACTCACCCACCCAGACAAAGAAACCGGGTTCACCGACCGCGCGCCGACGCGCGTTTTAAGACCGCTTTCGGAAGATCATCAATCCCTCAGACAAACCTTGATTCCCAGTTTGCTTTCCATCTTGCAATATCATCAAGCCAGACAAATGCCTGATGTTTGCGTCTATGAACTGGGGTCTCGCTACCTAGACACCGAAGATGAGACACTTTCACTCGCGCTCAAAGGCCGCTTGCATCCCACCGCGTGGCTCCATGAAGCGCCCGTTGATTTTTACACACTCAAAGGCATCGTCGAACACATCGGGGATCTCTTTGGGGTTCATTTGACCTTTAAAAAGAGCACGTATGATGCGATGCATCCGCATCAAACCGCCGATGTCTACGTAAAAGACATTCGCATTGGCATGCTCGGTGCGGTGCATCCCCAAACCTTAAACGCGTACGATTTAAAACACGCCTTTGTGGCCGAACTTTCGATCACTACCTTGCAGTCGCTGATGCCAGAAACTGCGGTCTATCACCCAGTGAGTAAAATGCCATCGGTCACGCGCGATGTGGCGTTCATCACCGATCAAGCCCTGCCGGCCAGCACGCTGGTGGCCCACATCCAAAACGCACCGCTTGCCCATCTAACAGGGGTCGAGATTTTTGATGTCTACACCGGCGAGCCGCTTTCAGACCATGAAAAATCAATTGCATTAAGCGTCACCTTCAACGATGAAAACGGCACCTTTAAAGCCGCCGACATCGATGCCATGATGGAGACCCTCACGCAATCCTTAGTGCGTGATTTGGGCATCCGGGTACGCGAGTAAAAAAAGAGACTTCGGTCTCTTTTTTTTTGGGTCAATGGGGCTTAAAAACGCTTTCTTTTGGTGGTACAATAAAAGCATCAAACGCACCGAGGAGTGGCCCATGCAAATAGGGGTGTTAAAAGAAATAAAAAACAACGAGCACCGCGTCGGGATGACCCCCGATGGCGTGTCGCATCTCGTCAAAAATGGGCACGATGTGTTCATTGAAATCGGCGCCGGCCAAGGGTCGGGGATTACCGATAATGAGTATTTGGCCGTCGGGGCGCACTTACTCAAAACCGCCGAAGAGGTGTGGCAAAAAGACTTGATTGTTAAAGTCAAAGAACCTCTCGCTGAAGAATACAAATACTTACGCGCCGATCAAATTGTCTTTACGTTTTTACACCTGGCGGCCGACCGTCCTTTGACCGAAGCCCTTTTGAAGGCCAAAACCACCGCCATTGGGTATGAAACCGTGGAAGTCGACGGGGAGCTCCCGCTCTTAAGGCCGATGAGCGAAGTCGCCGGACGCCGCTCGGTGATTGTCGGGGCCACGTATTTAGAAAAACATCGCGGAGGCGCGGGGATTTTACTCTCCGGCGTGCCGGGGGTGCCCAAAGGCAATGTCGTCATCATTGGCGGCGGGGTGGCGGGCATCAGTGCGGCCCGCATGGCGCTTGGCCTGGGGGCGAACGTCACCTTATTAGAACTCAAAGAGCATAAGCTCCGCCGTTTAGAAGACATCTTTGGGACGCAGATTCACCTCCTCAAAAGCAATCCGCTCAACATTGAAAAAAGCGTGCAAAATGCCGATGTCTTAATTTCAACCGTGCTCATTCCGGGAGCCAAAGCGGCCACTTTAGTCAAAGAAGATTGGGTGAAAAGCATGCGGCCGGGGTCGGTGGTGATTGATATTTCCATCGATCAAGGCGGCACCATCGAAACCATCGATCGCATCACCACCCACGATGATCCGGTATATCTCAAACATGACGTGGTGCATTATTCAGTGCCCAACATCCCAGGGGCCACGCCCCGGACATCGACCTATGCCCTCACCAATGCGACGACGCATTACATCGAAGCGCTCGCCCAACACGGGCTCGAAGGGGCTTTGGCGAAATATCCAGAACTGAAAAAAGGGCTCAACACCCATCAAGGTCGGGTGACTTACCCCGCGGTGGCCGAAGCATTTGACCTTCCGTTTAACCCCTTTTAATGCCAAATAAAAAATGTCTCACAGGCGTGAGACGTTTTTTATTTAGGCCTTTAAATATGCTATAATAAGGCCATCAAAGCCTGCTTTAGAAAGTCGAGGAATCTCTATGAATATGGCGGATTTAAAGCGCCAAGCGAGAGCAACCTATTCCACTCAAAAAGGCCTCATGATTTTGCTGGTTCTCATCGAAATCGTGGTCCTCTCAGCCCTGTCAACCACCGTCATCGGCGCCCTCCTTGCCTTGCCGATCACCGTCGGAAGTTCGTATGCGTTCATCAATCTTGCCCGCGAGAAACCATCCGAACTGGGGGATTTAGTGGTTAGTTTAAGAGGGAAGAGCTATTTTAATCATGTGGTTCAACTCTTTTTAAGAGGCCTCTATCTTTTCTTATGGTCGCTGCTTTTGATCGTTCCCGCCATCATCAAATATTACAGTTACTTTTTAACGCCTTATATTTTGGCCGATGATGCCGAAGAAGCCAATCCCATCACCCGCTCACGCGAGCTCATGGATGGGCACAAGTTGCAATTGTTTGGCTTGCAATTATCATTCATCGGATGGCACATCTTGGGCGCTTTGACCCTTGGCATTCTCACCATTCTCTTTGTCCAACCTTATTACCGCCAGACCATGGCGAATTATTACGAATCCATCAAAACCAACCACTAGGAGATGAACATGGCAATTTACAATCAAGTCCTTATCATTTATGGCAGTGAAACTGGCAACACCGAACGCGCCGCCGAAATTATGGCGCATGCGCTCAACCGTCAAGACGGCATTCAAGCCGAAACCATCGCCGCAGGGGATCTGCGCGTGGAAGAAAAACTCAAAAGCGCCAAGGCGGTTCTCATGGGCGCATCGACGTGGGATCATGGGCTTCCTCAAGATGATTTCAAAGTATTCATGGAAGACGTGGATCCGGCATTAATTTCCCCCTTAGACGTCGGTGTGTTTGGCTTTGGGGACCCCGAAGGATTCCCAGAAGCCTTTTGCGGCGCGACCGATGTCATTCGCACGTGGCTGAGTGAAAAAGGCGCCACGGTGGTGGGCGATAACTTACGCCTGGGTGGAGACGCGGACGATTTGCGTCAAGACTTAGAAACCTTTGCCTTAAAATTTGTCGGCATTGCGACCGACTTAGACCCTGAACATGTCATTAACTAGCGAGTATAGCCTTTGACCACCGGCCGTATCATTAAGTTGACGGGCGGCATTTACACGGTCTTTGATGGCACCGATGAGGTGCCATGCAAACCCCGCGGCGTGTTTCGGCATCAAGCGATTGATCCGCGTGTGGGCGATTGGGTGAGTTTTGATAAAGAAAACCAACAAATCACGGAGGTTCATCCCCGTCATTCCATGTTGAAAAGACCCCCCGTGGCCAACGTCGATCAGGCGCTGATTTTGATGAGTGCAACGCCCCGTGAGTTTTCGCTCATCTTATTGGACCGATTTTTAGTGCAAATTGCGCACGCTCAAATCAAAGGCGTCATCATTCTCACAAAAATCGATTTACTTAATGATGCAGCCATGGCAGATCTAAAAGCGACCATGGCCTTTTATGAACAGCATTTTGATGTTTACTACATGTCGAAACACGATCCCGCCACCACGGCGCCTCTCAAACCGTTGTTGAAAGACAACTTAACGGTTTTTGCGGGGCAAACCGGGGCGGGCAAAAGTTCCCTCATCAATACCTTATCGCCCGATTTGAACTTGAAAACCGGAGAGATTTCGAAAGCGCTCGGTCGGGGTAAACACACCACCCGCCACGTGGAGCTTTGGCACCGCTTTGACGGATTTATTGTGGATACCCCTGGGTTTTCCAAGCTTTCGTTTGAAGCCATTCAAAAAGAAGAACTCAGAGATTGTTTTGTGGAATTTGAGGGTCTCCAATCGGCGTGCAAGTTCCGCACCTGCCAGCACTTGAACGAACCTGGCTGTGCGGTCAAAGCCGCGGTGGCATCCGGGCTTATCCCGACCACCCGGTATCAAAGCTATCAAAAAATATACGACGAACTCAAAGCGTTAGAGTACTGAATCAAGGAGCATTCTTATGATCATAGCGCCGTCGCTGTTGGCCGCGAACTTTCAGTCTTTAAGCACCGATCTTAAAAAGATCGACGATGCGAGATGGCTGCATCTGGATGTGATGGATGGGCATTTTGTGCCCAATCTTTCATTTGGGCCCATGGTCATTGAAGCCATTCGGCCCTTGTCTTCACAGGTGTTTGACACGCATTTGATGGTCGCCAATCCTGAACGTTTGATGGATGCATACATCGATGCGGGCAGTGATCGCATCACCTTTCATGTGGAAATTGACGGCGACATCCAAAGCCTCATTGATTATGTGAAGTCGCGCAATATCCCTGTGGGCCTTTCCCTCAAACCGGGCAGTCCCGTTTCAGCGCTTGAACCGTATCTTCCTCATTTGGATCACGTCTTAGTGATGAGCGTGGAACCGGGCTTTGGCGGGCAGAGTTTTATGGCCCATTCCTTACAAAAAATCAGCGCGCTGAAAGCGCTCAGATCTTCGCTTGATGCGTCTTTTCTCATCTCCGTCGATGGCGGCATCAATCTCGGTAACATCGAGGATGTGACGGCGGCGGGCGCCGACATCTGTGTGGTGGGCTCATCGATTTTTAAAGCCGAAGATCCTCAGAAAGCCCTCAAGGCCTTTTATGGTCGTTAATATTTTTGCGCCGCCCGTGCCCTATGCCATTCAAACAGAGGCGGATTATACGATCGCGGTGGAGTCCGCCGCGTTTTTTTTACAGGAACAAAAGCACCCCATCGATTTGATTGTGGGGGATTTTGATTCCAGTGACTATGCGTCCATCCAAAAGACGTTTCCGGAGGTCGCCATTCAAAAACACGCCGCCGTCAAAGATGAGA
This sequence comes from uncultured Mycoplasmatota bacterium, assembly GCA_913057225.1. Lineage (GTDB taxonomy): Bacteria > Bacillota_I > Bacilli_A > Izemoplasmatales > Izemoplasmataceae > JAGYII01. The sequence continues at coordinate 19,768 of CAJXNT010000003.1, read as the reverse complement.
CCGACAGCATGCTCGCGGTGATGGCCGCGTTAGAAAAAAACCCTGACACGATTTATTTATACACCAATGCGGGGGTTCGCTTTGACCACATGGAAGCCAATCTGCGGTTGCTTTTGCAAGGCCCTGTGGTCTTATTGAATGATCACATTAAGGCGTATGTGTTAACGCCGGGGCGGCATGTGATTGAGAATTCGCATCCTTATCTCTCACTATTTGGGGCCCCCTTGGTCCAAGGACTCACCTTAGAAGGCTTTGCCTATTCCCTCACGGATGCAAAGCTTGAATACGGCGACACCATTGGCATTTCCAATCAAGGCTCGGGCGTCATCACCTTGAAAGAAGGACGCGTGCTGGTGATCGAAGCTCGGGACTAAAAAAAAAGACCCAAGTCCTTAGACTCGAGTCAATTTGAATTTTTTCAGGGCACGGGCGGAGACATAGACGGTCTTCACTTCACCGTTTTCTTCGATTCTCACTTTTTGTAAGTTGGATTTCCATTTGCGTTTGGTGGAATTGAGTGAAAATGAACGAGTATTGCCTGACATATTTTTTTTACCGGTTACGTAGCATTCTTTAGCCAAAATTCGACACCTCCTAAAGACTATGTGTAATCGCTCAAGTAGTATAGCACATGGGGGGAGTTTGGCAAGGACTAATTCTCAAGCGCTCCACTCAGTTGCAAAAATTGTATAATAACTTGCAGTATCGTAGGTTCGGTGCTAAAATGAACTATGGCAGATTCTGCCACCTTGATTATACGTGCACGCGACGTGCACAGGAGGCGACCATGAGTACTCGCGAAATTGATGGAAATCTATTAAAGTTAATCATAAAAAATGGCACCATTAAACTTAAAAATCAACACCAAGAAATCAACGATTTAAATGTATTCCCGGTGCCCGATGGGGACACCGGTTCCAATATGCAATCCACCATGATGTCGGGGGTCAGCGCCATTGAATCGCTCAATGACGAATCCATTGACGTCGTCGGTAAAGCCCTCTCGAGAGGATTACTGATGGGCGCACGCGGCAACTCAGGCGTCATCTTATCGCAGCTATTTTCTGGCTTTGCCAAAGCCTTTAAAGAACAAAAAACGGCCACCGCACCAGCCCTCATTGAAGGGTTAAAACAAGGCGTCCAACAAGCCTATGGTGCCGTCATCAATCCCGTGGAAGGCACGATTCTCACGGTGGCCAGAGAAGCGGCGGAAAAAGCCAGCGCCGTGGCCCACGATGATGCGGACATCATTGATGTTTTAAATGTCTATTTAGACGAAGCCAAACAATCCTTAGAAAGAACCCCTGATATGTTACCCGCCCTCAAAGAATCGGGCGTGGTCGACAGTGGTGGGGCAGGCCTCATCTTGATTGTGGAAGGGATGATCTCCGCCCTCAAAGGCGAAGTGTTTGCCGAAGAGAAAGTCGATCCAAGCATCGGCGTCCATCATGAGATTGAAGGCGAAGTCGAATTTGGCTATTGCACGGAGTTCATCATTGAGCTCGATGAGGAAAAACCCTTTGACACCGACATCTTTAAAGCGCAACTTCAAGAATTGGGCGATTCCATTGTTGTGGTCGCCGATGATGAGATCTGTAAAGTTCACATCCATACCGTCACCCCCGGCGATGCCTTAAATTTGGGCCAACGCTATGGCGAGTTTTTGAAACTCAAAATCGAAAATATGACCGTGCAACATGAAGAACTAAAAAAACAAAATCAATCGCTGAAGAAAAAAGACGTCAAACAAAAATATGGCCTCATCACCGTCGTGAACGGTTCGGGTCTGAGAACCATGTTTGAAGAAATGGGCGTATCGGTCGTCATTGAAGGCGGTCAAACGATGAACCCCAGTACCCAAGATTTCATCGACGCCATTGACGCCATCAACGCCGAAAACATCATCATCATCCCCAACAATAAAAATGTCTTCTTATCGGCCGAAACCGCCGCCGCCGAAGTCACCGATAAAAATGTCATCGTCGTGCCGGCAAAAACCATTCCTCAAGGCTATGCGTCACTCACCATGTTTGATGCCAATCAAGACGTGGATGCGGCCATTGAAGAAATGCATGAACTGATTGATCATGTCCGCACCGGAGAAGTGACCTATGCGGTGCGCGATACGAAAATCAACGGCCTTAAAATCAATAAAGGGGACTATCTAGGCATTGCGGAAGGCACGATTGTCTCGGCTCAAACGAACCGGTTGGACAGCGTGAAATTCCTCTGCGGTGACCTCATCCTCCCCGAGAGTGAAATTGTCACCATCATGGTCGGGGAAGGCCCTGACGAAAAAGAAGTGAACGCCGTGAAAAAATACCTTTCCGACATGTTTGACCATGTGGAAGTGGAAGTCATTCAAGGCAATCAAGCCGTATACGATTACTTAATCGCGGTTGAGTAAAATGGTATGATAAAGCTAGAGTTCATCTCTAGCTTTTTTTATACCCAAACGCCTATGAAATTACATGAAATCGCGGGCATTGGCCCCAAAACCGAAGCCAAACTCAACGCCCTCAAGATTTTCACGGTCGAAGATCTTCTTTTAACTGTGCCAAAAAGCTATGATGACCGAAAAATCGCAGACACCGTCTTAGACACCCCGGCGTATTATGAAGCGACCGCCACGAGTCTACCGAAAATATTTTCTGTGCGGCGGAACCTCAAGCGCCTCACCTTTAAAGCCACCATCCTTGGGGAAACGATCCAAATCGCGCTCTTTAATCAAACGCACTGGTTTCACCACTTAAAACCGGGAAGGTCCATCGTTGTTTATGGCGTGTTTAAAAAATCAATGACGGCCCAACGCCTCTTTTTAAAAGAAAACTTTTCTCCGGGGTTAAATCCACGTTATAAACTCAAAACGATCTCTGATAAACGTTTCCGTGAATGGGTCCGAGCGGGATTTCAAGAGCTTAAGATCCCAGAATCACTGCCTAAAAGCATTCAAACGCGCTTTTCTCTTAAGAGTCGCCACGACACGCTCTACCAGGCGCACTTCCCCCAATCACTGGAAGACATCCAAGCCTTTTACACCTGGCAAAAAATCGCCTACTTAACCGGCCGTGAACTGAGCCGTCAATCCGTGCATGATCATAAGATGTCATCGGCAAAGCCTGTGGCCCGAGAAAAAGTATGGGCGCAGGCGGCTGCGCTTCCTTTTTCCTTAACGAAAAGCCAAAAAGAAAGCGTCCAAATGCTCTTAGACGATTTAGAAGACCCCCGCCCCAAACGGCGATTGCTGCAAGGCGACACGGGATCGGGTAAAACCGTGGTGGCCATGCTTTCAGCCATCGGTCTTTTAGAAACCGGCCATCAAGTGGCGTTGATGGCACCCACTGAAATCCTCGCCCGTCAACATCATCAAACCTTCAAAACCTTATTCAAAGATGCCTATGCCAGCACCATTCTCACAGGGTCTTTGGACGCTCAAACGCTCAAACAACGATTGGAAGCCGTCCAAGCGGGCACGGTGGCCATGGTCTTTGGGACGCATCAGCTGTTTTCCAAAACCACGCGGTTTAAAACCCTCGCTCAAGTCATCATCGATGAACAACACCGGTTTGGGGTGAATCAACGCGAGGCGTTACTCGCCAAAGGAAAAGCGGCCGATCTCATCAGTTTATCGGCCACCCCCATCCCTAGAACCCTCGCGTTAACTTTGTATCAAGACATGGATGTGACCACCTTGAACGATGTCCCCGCCGGAAGACGCACGGTGAAAACGGAAGTGGTCCCGCTTAAAAATGCGAAGACGCTGGATTATATGATTGAACTTGCTTTGGAGGCGAATCAGCAAGTGTTTGTGGTGGCCCCCCGGATTGAAGATGATGAGGCCCTCTTAAGTGTGGAACGGATTGAACACTATTACCGGGACCGGTTTCCAAAGGCGCGACTGGCGACTCTGCATGGTGGCCAACATGCGGAAGAAAAAACCCAAACCTTGCACGCGTTTCAGGCCCATGAAATCGATCTTTTAATTGCGACCACCGTGATTGAAGTGGGCATTGACGTCAAAGACGCAGGCTTGATGCTGATTTATCATGCCGAGCGGTTTGGTGTGGCGCAATTGCATCAACTGAGAGGCCGCTTAGGGCGGCATCACATCGATGGGGTGTGTTACTTGCTTTACCAAGGAAATGCGGCTGTGAAACAACGTCTGGATGTCTTAAAAACGCTCACCGATGGCTTTGAACTGGCGCAGATGGATCTCGATACCCGTGGGTTTGGGACCTTATTCGGCACCGATCAGAGTGGGTTTCATGCGTTGGATGCGTGGCCGTATGAAGAAACGCTTAACTTGATCCAAGCGATTCAAGCGACCCTTCGGGATTCATCCGATGGAACGTCAGCCAATGCCTTATAATAAAGATACATTTGTGGGAAATGGGCTGTGCTATAATGGGAACATTTAGAGGTGTGAAATGATACATATTGCAGTGGACGGAATGGGCGGCGATTACGCCCCCAAAGAACAAATTGAAGGGGTCTATAAAGCCCTCAAATCGTTTGATGACATTCATATCACTGTCTATGGTGAGTACGATAAAATGGCGCCTTATTTAAAAGGGGAGCATCCAAGACTTTCATTCGTGGAAACGCATGGGGTGATTGCGATGGGCGAAAAAGACCCGATTGGGGCCATTCGCAAAAATCGTAAAAGTTCCATGGCCATGGCCTTAAAAGCGGTCAAAGACGGCACGCATGCCGCCTGTGTTTCAAGCGGTGCGACGCAAGCGCTCATTGCCGGCGCGCATATTTTAATTGGCCGGATGAAAGGCATTAAGCGGACGGCGATCGCCCCGGTTTTACCCACCACCGATCCGAAAAAACCATTCATTCTCATCGATTCGGGCGCCAACGTCGAAATCAAAGCGGAATACATGGTGCAACAAGCGTATTTTGCGACGGTCTATGCCCGTGAAGTGTTAGGGGTCAAAGACCCGACGGTGGGACTCATTAATATTGGGACGGAAGAAGGCAAAGGCCGCTTACTCGATACGCAAGTGGCCAGTTTGCTGAAAACCCATGACGCCATCTCTTTTTATGGCAACGTGGAACCCAAAGATGTCTTAAATCCGCCGTGTGACGTTTTACTCAGCGATGGATTTACCGCCAACATTGTCATGAAAACCATCGAAGGCACGGCCAAAGGCATGGGCACCATCCTCAAAGAAGAACTCTCCCGGGGCATTTTGGGCAAACTTGGACTCGTGCTTTCCATTGGCAACCTCAAACGGTTCCGGAAACGGCTCGACCCATCCGAAATTGGCGGCGCGATGATTTACGGATTAGACGGGGTATTGATTAAGGCGCAAGGCGCTTCTAAAGCCAACGGGTTTTATAACGGCATCCGGCAAGCCCGGAACGTCGTCAGACAAGACGTCTTAGGCAAAGTCAAAACCATCATCGAGGCAGATAGTCCCGCATGAAAGCCCTGGAAGCCCAATTTAATATCACCTTCAAAAATAAAGAGTTACTGGAGCGTGCCATGACGCATTCATCCTATGCGCATGAGCATCATACGCTTTCAAACGAACGCCTAGAATACATTGGCGATGCGGTTTTAGATCTCATCATTGCCGATTATTTATATCGCAAAGATCCCCACGCGACCGAAGGCACCATGACCAAAACTCGGGCGCAATACGTCAATGAAAAAGCGTTGGTGGTGTATGCGAAAAAAGTTGGCTTAGATCAGCATTTAAAACTGGGCATCGGTGAAGAAAAATCGGGAGGCCGTCACCGCGATGCGCTTTTGGCGGATGCCTTTGAAGCCTTTTTGGGCGCCATTTTTCTCGATCAAGGCTTGAAAGAAGTCTATAAAGTGACCGACACCATCGTCATTCCCGAACTGGAAAACCCCCAATCGGAAATCTATCAAGATTACAAATCAGAATTGCAAGAAATGGTGCAATCGGACCACCGTCAACTCTCGTATCAAGTCTTCAAAGAAGAGGGTCCATCCCACAATAAACGCTTTTTTGTGCGGGTGTATATGGAAGACATTTTGATGGGCGAAGGCGAAGGCACCACCAAAAAACAAGCGGAGCAAAACGCCGCCAAACGAGCACTGAACAAACTGGCCAAAGGAGGGGACCTGCGTGAAACCGATTTATAAACTCATGCTGGAAAAGCACATTGTATCGTTTGATCAGTTGGTGTTATCCACGTATAAGCATCTAAATCTCAGTGCCCTGGAAGCGATGGCACTTATTAAGCTTTATAAACTCATGGAAAAGCAAATTTCCTTGATTAAGCCCTCGCTTTTTGCCGCCATGGTGAATGTCACCCCCGCTGAAGCTGAAACACTCCTCAATGGCCTCATTGAAAAAGGATATTTGACCATTGAACTCTCCGATCACGACGGCAAAAGCAAAGAAATATTCCATCTAGATACCTATGTCGCAGAAGCGATTCACGTGCTTGAAAAAGAAGTTCAAAAAACCTTGCTCTCCTCCGAAGATGAACTCATTGCGTTCATTGAAGAAACGTTTCAAAAACCCTTGATTCCCGCCGATTTAACGGCGCTCGGATCGATGCTGCAAAATGGCTACACCGTGGAAGAAATTAAACAAGCCGCCCTCGCGAGTGTGTCAAGTTCATACCCAAGCATGAAAACCATTTATAAACATCTGTATAAAGCGCCGGTCAAACCCTACACACCCCCGCAAAAAGATGTCTTAGAAAAAGTGAAGGCCTTATGGGAAAAGTAGAGACCATCTTATCTGTTTTGGATACGATGTATCCGGTGGCGGAGACGGAACTGACGTATCACAAGGATTATGAACTTTTAATTGCCGTGTTACTCAGTGCGCAAGCCACCGATGTATCGGTCAATAAAGTGACTCCCCAACTCTTTGGCACATTCCCAAGTTTAAAAGCGATTGCGGAGGCCCCTTTAGAAGCCATTGAAGCCCAGATTAAAAGCATTGGACTTTATAAATCCAAAGCCAAAAACTTGCAAAAAACCGCGCGCATATTACTCGAAAAAACCGGGGGAAACGTCCCCAATGACCTCGAGTTCTTACAAACACTCCCTGGCGTGGGAAGAAAAACCGCGAATGTCGTGGTCTCTGTGCTTTTTAACGAGCCTCGAATTGCCGTGGATACGCATGTATCACGCGTGTCTAAACGCTTGAAACTAGCCTTTAAAAAAGATTCTCCCCTTAAAGTTGAGACCAAATTAATGAAGAAGTTTCCGAAAGAACGCTGGACAAGACTTCATCACCAAATGATACTTTTTGGTCGCTATCACTGCAAAGCGCAAGCCCCAAAATGTGACAATTGTCCATTAAAATCGGAATGCCGTTTTCCGCATATTAAAGTCACTTAACGCCGTTTGGCGTTTTTTATTTAGAACTTTTTCAAATAAAACATCTTGTATTTCTAAGATGTTTTTTTTATGAATGAAGTTGCTATGTTACACAAAAAAAATACTTTGGAAGGCGGAAATACAATGAATTTTTATGACAGTTTAATTGAAAAAAATCAGTACCCTAAAAAGCAATCACTCGCGTGGTTGGGCGATTGTCTCAAACAAAAACGTTTGGATAAAGGCATGAACTTGGAAGAAGCGACCGATGGGATTGTCGCTCCAAGCTATTTATCCAAAGTGGAAAACAACGACATCAAAGGATCGCCTGAGAGTTTAAAACTTTTAGCCGAGCGCGTGGGTCTACCGATCACCGTGGAAGAAGACCAACCGGATAATGTCACCGTCAATGATGGCATCTTAAGCGCCATTGAACTGTTTTACGATCAAAACATTGATGGCTTAAAAGCGTTAAAAAAAGCCACAGTCGATCCACTGTTTGTCTCTTCACACACCCTCATGGAAGGATTCATTGCCGTCTTAGAAAAACGGTTTTTCGTCTCCAAAGAAATCGTTGAGGCGTTGTGGCCACGGTTTGATGCACTTTCATTTCATGATCATTTGGCGCTCAGTTTACTGGCGTTGGTGCAAGCCTATCACATGAAAAAATACGACCGTGGATTCAAAATGATTTCATTGATTTCTAAGGTCAATGTGGCGAGTTTTGAGTATCATTTTTTGATGAACTATTACGGGTATTTAACCGCCGAAGCGGCGGAAAAACCCCATGTCGCGAAGCGTCTTTACGATAAGGCCTGTGAACTTGCCTCCTCCCTCATCCAATCGAAATACACCGCCAAGATGTATCTCACGCACCTTCAGTATCTCAACCGTGAAGACCCGGAATACGTCTATGAATCATGCATGAAAGCGTCCAGCTTCAAAGTCACCGAAGAACTCATCAACATGAAAACCTTGTTGTGCATGAACAATGCGCTGGATTTAGGCCGTCACTGTCCGACCATTCAAGTGAATGAAGCCGTCATGGATGATGCGTTTTATGAAATCAAACTCCTGCAAGCCATGAAATACAAACAATTTGATGATGCGGCGTTTGAAAAGGTCAGCCATTTCCAGTTGATTTATAAAAAAGTGTATGAACTCTCGAAGCTCGAAGATCCGAAACAACGCGCCACGTTCATTCGTCATGACGTGTTGCCCATTCTTAAAGAGGTGTACATGCCGGATATGGCCCGCATGCTTTATCATGAACTGGCGGAATTTCAACGCAGCATCAACCGCTATAAAGAAGCGGAAAGTAATTTAAGACAACTCGCCAAATACTTGGGTCGCATCGAACACGATTAAACGCCCCTCGCATGCGTCATCGCGCCGGATTATGCTATACTTGATTTTATTCAGGAGGCGTTATGACCGCAGAAGAAAGAAGCATCATGTTAGGCACCATGGACGTGAAACGGTTGGTCTTTAAACTGGCCATTCCCGCCATCATCGCCATGTTTGCCAACGCCCTATATAACTTAGTCGATACGTTGTTTGTGGCGTGGGATTCCGGAGAGATTGCCATCGGCGCGCTCGCCATTGCCTTTCCCGTTCAGTTGGTCATTTTAGCTCTAGGCCTGATGATTGGCATTGGCTCTGCCTCGATTTTCTCAAGAGCCTATGGACGCGGCGACACCGAGACCATGAAACGCTCCGTGATGACCGCCTTAACGATGACCCTCTTTATCTCTTCCACTCTCACTGTTTTAGGGCTTATTTTCTTAAATCCTTTACTGAGACTCTTTGGGGCCACGGCATCTAACATCGGCTTTGCCCGAGATTACCTGGGCTTTATCATGATTTCCTTAATTCCTTATTCGGGCAGTCTCGTCCTCACCAACTTAACCCGTGCGGAAGGGCGTGCCGGCATCGCCATGAAGTCTTTATTGATTGGGGCGATCGTTAATATTGTGCTGGATCCCATCTTTATCTTCCCGTCCCTATTAGGCATCCCCTTACTCGATCTCGGCGTCACCGGGGCCGCGATTGCCACACTCATTGCAAAAACACTCGCCTTTGCGTATATTTTGTATCACGCGCTTTCAAAAGATAGTGCTTTGATGATCAACTTGCGCTACATTTTCAAGATTGACATGAAGATGGTGCTAGAGATTTTTACCATCGGGATGCCGACGTTTATCCGCAATGTCTTAGGGGCGGTGCTGGTCATCATTGTCAATCAGCTCATCAATCAATACGCGCCCAATGATCCCGCCATTTATATTTCCATTTACGGCGTGATCACCCGGTTGATTACGTTCTTACTCTTACCAGGAATTGGCCTGGTTCAAGGCTTACAACCGATTGTTGGGTTTAATTATGGGGCCAAAAAAATTGGCCGGCTCATGCAAAGCATTACCTTCTCATTGCTGCTCATTACGATCTATTTCTTCACGATGAGTGGAATCACCGTGCTCTTTTCAGAATCGTTTTTCGTGCTCTTTTCTCGCGATGCCGATGCCTTTTTCATCGCCGAAGGCGGGCGAGCGTTCCGCATCATTGCGCTGGGATTTGGTTTAATTGGCTTCCAAATTATGATGTCATCCATTTATCAAGCCATGGGCGATGCCAAACGCGCTTTATTCATTGCCTTACTCAGACAGTTTATTCTATTTGTGCCGCTTGCATTCATCTTTTCGAGCCTCTTCGGGCTGGATGGGATTTGGCTCACATTCGTGGTGTCGGATGCCCTCGCGGGTTTAATTTCAGTGGCCTTTTATTTCCATCAAGTAAGGCAATTTAGACTTCAGCTTATCGAGGCAGCTTCATGATATTTGATCCCTTTCACATTCATTTTTTGAGAATTAAAAAATTAGGCTTATTTTTGCTTATTCTGGCTTTATATATGTTTGTCCCGAATCAACTTTCTTTGAGTGCCCAAGAAACTCAAGTGTATGATGTCTCCCCCACCGCAATCACGGTTCCAGCGGTGTCCATCACTCAAGTCAGCTTTACAGGGAGCCCAGTGGGCATTGATGTGCCCCTCAATGAGGCATACACCATCACATCCACTCAAGCGATTAATGTGGGAGATTATGAAGCGGTACTATCATTGGTGACGCCCGCTTCCTATACGTGGGATGATGCGACCACAGAGGACAAAACCATAACATGGGCGATTACACCCAAAATCATTACGCCTCCCGCCGTGGGAATCACTCAATTCGCCTTTAGCAGCTTTGACAACTACCCGGATATACTGGCCTACCCTGGAAGCCAATCAACATCGCAACTGCAATCACAGGCAGGTATTTACACATGGACCATTGAACTTGTGGATGCTGTGAACACTCGTTTTGCAAATACCACACGAACCGCCATAGATTTTCAATGGGAAATTACCCCCATGATAGTTTCAGTCCCTGCGGTGGGTGTGACTGAATTTGCGTTTACAGGGTTTTTAAATCGACCCGAAGTGAGTGTGTTCCCTGGGAGTGAGGCCACCGGCGACATGGTCTCACATGTCGGAATTCACACCTATACGGTTGAATTATTGGATCCCCCCAACATGCGATTTAGCAACGGGACCAATGCGGCCTTCAACATTCCTTGGTCAATCACGCGTGGAGTGATTACGATTCCAAGCATTACGGTGACTCGATTTGCTTTTACAGGCGATTTAAACCGTCCGGCGCTCGAAATTTTTCCTGGCAGTCAGGGATCCTCAGATCTTGTCAGTGAAGTTGGCATTCACACCTATACGGTTGAACTGATCGATCCGGATAATACGATTTTTTCCAACGGGACCACCAGTGCATTCACGGTTGAGTGGGAAATTTTCCCGCTGACAGCCATTACTAAACCCTCAATTGGTGTGACTCGTTTTGGATTTACAGGGTTTTTAAATCAACCGGAAGTTGTTATCTATGATGAAACCTCATTAACAGGTACGACCATCGCATCGGAGGCGGGCATTTATACCGCGTATGCTCAGGTGAACAATCCTGATCAAATTCAATTTGTGGATGGGACCACCCAAGTGGCCATTCAATGGGAAATTACCCCTATGATAATCTCTAAACCCGCCGTCGTGGTCACATCATTTGCCTTTGGAAATGTGATCCACGAAGTGGGCGCATTTGTCCGTCCAGGCTCCACGATGACTCATGCAACAGGAGTGTCTGTAGGAGCTTACACGGCCACGGTCAGCCTTGATTATCCGGGCAATCAGACATGGCCCGATGGGACCAGTGACCCCATTGAAATCCCTTGGGAAATTAACCCACTCATCGTGAGTCTTCCAGCCATTTTAGTCACCCAATATGCCTTTCAGGGTGCTGATAATTACCCATTATTAGAGGTGTTTCCTGGGTCTGAGAGTACCGGGATGCCTGCGTCTCAAGTAGGTATTTATACGTATACGGTCGAACTGATCGATTCAGAAAATAGTGTTTTTTCAGATGGATCAACCGATCCGGTTGAAATCACGTGGGAAATCACGCCTCTTGTGGTCAGTGTCCCCGCCGTATTGGTGACCCAATTTGCTTTTAATGGATTTGATAATTATCCGGGTGTTGAGGTATATCCGGGAAGTGTGGCCACCTCAGAACTCGCCAGCCAAGTTGGCATTCATACGTACGTCATTGAGCTTCAAGATCCAAATAATTTAGTCTTTTCAAATGGCAGCACTGATCCCATTCAAATCGAATGGGAAATCACGCCGATGATCGTAGAAACACCTGAGATTCAAGTCACGTCATTCGCCTTTAATGGAGAGGTCCTAGGCCCCCAAAATCCATCACTTCCTGTCACTCGCGAAGCCATTTCAAGCACCGATGTCGGAATTTATACCGTGAAGTATTCAGTCATTGATCCAAAGAATATGGTATTTGATGACGGTTCAACTGAAGTACTTATTGACTATGCAATTACCAAGGCCATCATCGATGCAAGTGATTGGATGTGGAATTATGACTCGGTGTTCTCCTTCACTGGAGAGATTCAATCAGTTGAGCTCATGAATGTGCCAGAATTTGTTGAGGTCATTTATGAAAATCATCAGGCATCTCAACCGGGGATATACACCGCCAATGCTCGCTTTGTTTATGACACATCGCGTATCTCAATTTCCAATCCACCCTCTGTGTTAGAGTGGGAGATTTTTCAAAAAACCTCGATTAATATTCCTAATAATCTTCCAGAAATACTCATCTATGATGGCACCGAACAGATTCCATCCATACCCTCTATCGATGGCGTGAGTGTTTCTGTCAGTGCCCAAACGGTCCCTGGCGCGTATGCGTATACGTTAATCTTAGATGACCCTCGTCAAACCGAATGGAGTGACGGATCGATCGCCCCTATCACGTACCCGTTCTATATAGAAAAAAGACCTATTGATCTTTCCAACGTTGAACTTTCGCGTACACAATTTGTTGTCTCAGACATCACGATTGAACTCGAGGATGTTCCGGATTTTGTCGAAGCTCGTTGGACACCGAATACCAATCTTGGCAGTCACATCTTAGATATTGAGTGGATCTATGATGAGGAATTGGTCATAATCACAGAGATTCCAAGGCTTAACTATACAGTCTTACCAGAACGCCTTACGATTCATTCATTTGAGGGTCCAACGGAGATTATCCCAGGTCAATCCATTGTCTTTTCAAGCTTCCCTTCAAAAGATCATGGCCAAACCATTGAAACCATGTTGCAAGAAGAATCATTGGTTTCAAACACCATTCAAGTGGTTGAGTGGAATATCTCGGATCCTACCCTGGATGCAAATATGCTATTTATCCAGCTGGCTGAGGGCGAAGATTATGCAATCTATGACGGTGAATACTGGCAACGGGTTGATTCTTCGGAGCCCCTTCGTTTAGGTGAGATTGAATTAATCGCTCGTTTATCCTTAGAGCCTGCCCCCACACCTTGGATTCCTTGGCTTTTAGTTGGTTTGGTGTCCATTGGTTTCGGGGTTTTTCTGGTCATTAGAAAATATCATTAAAAAAAGTGAGAAGGATTTATCCTTCTCACTTTTATTTAGGTGAGTTTTTTGATGATTTTATTGGCTAGGCCGAGATAGATCACCCCAAGCTCTTCATGCATTTCATAAATGCCTTTGTGAGCCTTTGGGGCTTGAATGGGAATCTCCGCGAGGACCTCAACGTCCAGTTTATTCGCGACGGTTTTTCCGCCGCCTTCACCGAATATCGCATAGGTTTTTCCTTCGGCTTCAAAGGCGGTCATGTTTTCAATCACGCCGAGCAGTTCGTGTTCGAGTTGCTTGGCCGCAAACCCCGCTTTAACGGCCACATTGGATGCGCTCGGATGCGGGGTGGTGACGATCACCATTTCGCATTTGGGAATGATTTTTTGGATGTCCATGGCCACATCGCCGGTGCCAGGGGGTAAATCAACGATGATGTATTCCGTGTCATCGGCCCATTTGACGTCGTAAAAGAAGTGGTTGAGCATTTTCCCAAGCATTGGCCCTCGCCACATCAAGGGTTGATCTTCTTTCAAGAAAAACTCCGTCGCAATGACTTCTAAATCAAAGGCTTTAAAGGGAATGATTTTTTGGTCGTCATCGGCTTTCGGCAGTTCCACGGGTAAATCCAGTAAATTGGGAATGGAAGAACCATAAATGTCAGCATCAATGATGGCGGTTTTTTTCCCAATCCGCGAAAGCGCCACCGCTAAATTGGCGGCGACGGTGGATTTTCCCACCCCGCCTTTACCGGAAGCCACGCCAATGTAGGTGATTTCGCGTTTTTCATCGACCACACTGCCTTGTTTTTTCAGCGCTTCAAAGGTGATTTTTAAGCCTTGATAGCCGAGGTCCAGTTTGATGACTTTGGCCAACGCTCGGTTGAGTTTTTTCTTGGTGTCTTCATCCACTTTGTGAATGCCTAAAATGAGCGAGACTTTATGGTCTTCGGTGATGTCGATGAATTGAATGGCATGATTGTCTTTTAAAGTTTGACCATTGGACGGATCGACGATCGATTCAATGGCTTCTTTAATGTCGGTTTTTGCTCCCATGGGGTCACCTTACTTTCTAAAGGTTCATTATAGAGAATTTGTGGGGATGTTTCAAACGCCCAGCGGTGGTCCCATTTCTTTTTGGGCCAAGGGTTCATGCGTTTTGGAGGCGATGAGTTGGGCGATTTTTAATTCAAAATCAAGCAGTGGATGTTGGCCTTTTTTAGCCGATGTGACCAGGGGCAGTTCGGTGGTTTTTTTCACGTGATTCAGATACGCTTGGCCTCCCGCGTTCATGCCCAAGATTCGAAGATAGGGCGGCGTTTTAAATTGACTGAATGACTGGGGGGTATGCAGTAAAAAATGCATCATCGCTCGGCCTAAGTGCGCATACGTGTACCGGGGGGTTTTCACCGCGTCTAAAAAGTCCATCATCGTCGGGGCTTCCTTGGCTTTTAAAAAGCGATTCTCAAGTCCTTCATAAAACCCGAACTGATCCTCAAATGCTTCTTGAGATACCATTTTGAGCCGGTAGGAAAACGCCTCATAAAAATCTTCCAGCTCCACCGTAGGCAGGCCATCGATTTTTGATGCCAATGGGTCTGGCACATACGTTTTGGCAGACTTACCCGTTTTTAAATGGGTGCGAATGGCCGTGGCGCTTTGAATTTTTTGAAAGTGTTTAAGATCATCGTAATACGTTCTTTTTTGACGCTTTATGGTCTGCACGTGCATCGAAGAGTCACACGCATCGATGGCTTTGAGATAGGAAAGCCCTAAAATATTATTGGGGGTTAACGCCTCTTTAAGCGATGCATCGTGGGTGGCTTCAAACGCGGCATCGGGATAGGAAAGCCCTTCGTCCAACTTTGCTTTGAGGGCGCGTTGATACGTCGCATCTTTCTGCATGGCATGCAACTTTTTAAGCGGTGTTAAATCGCCACTTTCTGAGCCAAATACCAAATCACTCACTCCGAGTTGATCGAGCATATAAACGGCGGCGTGGGCAAAGTAATCGGCGGCCTGTAAGACGAAAAAACTGGGAATTTCAATGACCAAATCCACCCCATTGGCCAGGGCAGCTTCCGCGCGGTGCCATTTTGCATGCATCGCAAAGTCGCCCCGCTGAACGACCGCGCCACTCATGACCGCGATGGTGACGTCGGGCGACACTTTTTTTTGACTTTCTTGGATGTGGGTAATGTGCCCATAATGCAGGGGATTGTATTCGGTGATGAGTCCAAGTGCTTTCATCTTTACACCTCTTTTGCATTATACTATGATTAAGTCAGATGCAAGGCCCCTTTTGAAGTTAAGGAGTGAGACGATGAAATGGTCGACTGAACAGCTATTAAAACACGCCCACCAAGGGCTTCACATCGAGGAAACGGTCGATTATGAATCTTTACTTACCGGTCAAGATGACATCTTAGCGATCACCCCCGCGCACATCAAAGGTGAGGCCCATCTCAAAGGCGATGATTTTGTCTTTGATTTAAGCATCGATGTGACCCTGACCCTCGCGTGCAGTAAAACGCTCAAACCTGTGGAGGTTCCATTGGCATTTGAGGTGCAAGAAGTCTTCAGTCACTTCGCCGGCGATGATAAGCGCCTCATCGAACAAAACACAGTTGACTTATACCCGATTGTATGGTCTAATATTTACTTGGAAAAACCCCTCAAAGTGGTGCATCCCGATGCGAAGGATTTACACTTTGACAAACCCTCTAAACCGAAGGGCCATCCCGGCTTGCAAGATTTAGAAAAATACAAATAAGGAGGCGTTTATGGCAGTTGTTCCTCAACGGAGAACTTCCAAAACTCGCAAAAGAAAACGCCGGACGCATTTCAAGCTGACCGCCCCAGGCATGTCGGTGTGTGAAAACTGTGGAGACATGAAACTCTCCCATCGTGTGTGTCCGTCATGCGGGTTCTACAATGGAAAACTTGTGAAAGCACAAAAAGAAGAAAGTGCAGACGTCGCAAGCGAATAACCCAAAAGAAAAACGCGTGCAGCGTTTTTTCTTTATCAGGAGTTTTTATGCACGTTCCCGTATTATTTAACGAAGCCATTGAAGCCCTCGCCATTAACCCGAATGGCACCTACGTCGATATGACGTTGGGGGGGGCTGGCCATGCAAGCGCCATCTTAGCCCGCCTTTCGGGGGGGCGTTTGATTGGCTTTGATCAAGACATGGATGCCATTGACCGGGCTGAGTCCAAGTTGATCAGCGCATCCAGCACCATTCACCTCGTGCATGCCAATTTTTCTCAGTTTAAAGACACTTTAAAGGCACTAAATGTCGAAGAAGTCGATGGCGTCTTATTTGACCTCGGCGTGTCTTCGTTTCATTTTGATGAAGCGGACCGAGGGTTTTCATATCGCCTGGACGGACCCCTAGACATGCGCATGGATGCCTCTCAACCCCTCACCGCCAAAACGATCGTGAATACGTATGAACCCCGTGATCTCTTACATATTTTATTCACGTACGGCGAAGAAGCGTTTGCGCGGCCCATCGTTAAAGCCATCGTCAAAGCGCGTGAAACTAAGCCCATTGAAACCACCTCCCAGTTGGTGGATATCATTAAAGGGGCCCTCCCCGAAAAACGCAAAGCCCAAAAAGGGCATCCCGCCAAACAAACCTTTCAAGCGTTAAGAATCGCCGTGAACGATGAATTGGGCGTCTTAGAACGCACCCTGTCCGATGTCTTAGATCATCTGAGTGTGGGCGGACGCTGCGCGGTCATCAGTTTTCATTCTTTGGAAGATCGCTTGGTGAAAACCGTCTTTAAAAAAAGCAGCACGGTGGATCATCCCGCTGACCTTCCAACCATGCCCACCACCGAAGCTCCGTTTAGACAAATCACCCGCAAACCGATCATGCCAAGCGCTCAAGAAACACAAGAAAACCCGCGATCAAAAAGCGCGAAGATGCGCGTCATTGAACGCATTTCACCCCGTTAAAGTCATCTTGATTAAATCATTTTTTCATGATAGAATAATCAAGCTTAACGGCATGCAGGTGTAGTTTAACGGTAGAACATCAGCCTTCCAAGCTGATAGCGGGGGTTCGATTCCCCTCACCTGCTCCATTTTGAAAGCATAGGTTTGATACTACAGTATCAGACCTTTTTTTACGCTATATAGCGCCCTTTCTCCATTTGCAATAATTTTGAAAGACGAAAATACTGAAATTTCAGTTGATTTTCACATTTCGATTAGAATTTCTGCACAATTACATTTCAAAATACACGATTTAGAATGGGATTACACGATTTGAGTACAGAACAATAAATGGATTTTCATATACAATACTAATTGATAAAATGGAAGCAACAGCTGGTTGTATCGAGTATAGATTTACATTTACTGAAATACTGAAGATTCTAAGATAGATTTAGCTTTATTTATGGATGTTTTAGCAGTGTTAACTTTAAAATAATGTTTTGTAAGAAAGGAAAAAGTAATATGAAACATAGAGAGATTTTAAGAGTTCCAAAAATCGGAGAAAAGCAATTATATAGTCAAAGAGTAGAGTGGCGATGGTATCAAAAATATCTACCTGAAGATTTGAAAATTACCGCAGAAAATCAGCCTGAAGAAGAATGGTGGAATCATGAAAATGATCTCATTCATATCGATCGCTACAAACATTCATCACCAAAGGCAAAAATGATCATTTTGCATGGTGGTGGCGGAAATGGTAGAGTAGTAAGTCCATTTGCTATTATGTCACAAAAACTGGGCTGTGAAGTTATTGCGCCTGATCTACCTGGATATGGTATGACTATTAGGAATAAAAAGACAAAGCCAACTTATGAAAAGTGGTCAGCTATTGTTTCTGATTTAATAAATCAAGAGAAAGAAAGAGATGAGTTACCTATTTATGTATGGGGACTTTCAATCGGTGGTTTTTTAGCCTATATGGTCGCAGCTAGAAATAAAAAAGTTCAAGGTTTAATTGCTACAACTCTCGCTGATACTAGAGAAATTAGTACAATGATCAGAGTTTCAAAAAACCCTTTATTGGGTATAGGTGGCTTAATAATGATGAAACTTACTGGTCCTCTACTTGATTCTATTAAATTACCAATCAAATGGTTAACACCGATGAAACTAATTTCAAATGATCCTGAAATTAGTAATGTATTTATAAGAGACAAGCTAGCTGGAGGTTCAATTGTAAGGATGGGATTCTTAAGAAGTCTTATGAATGCTAAGCCGATGATTGAACCTGAAAATTTTACCAATTGTCCTGTTTTACTAGTCCATCCGGAACTTGATCCATGGACACCGCTTAAACTATCAATGAAGTTTTTTGATAAAATAGCTGCTCAAAAGAAAGTGGTTTTATTAGAAGGTTGTGGACATTTTCCAATTGAATTTCCTGGAAAAAAAACACTTGAAATTGCTTTAGCGGATTTTATTGTTTAAAATCTTCACAAGAATAATTAAACTCAACAAAGAACATGTTATTTATTGCCAAGAGTAGAAATTGATTTCGACTGATTCAAAAAACATTTTGGACGTATGGATAATTTTATCAGCCGGTGGATATTACCGTTAGTTAAGTCATAATTTAGGGGGATGATTTTTTCGGGTGGAGGTGTAAAAATTTCTGCTAGGGGCAAAAAATTGTAGCAAAATTGTTCATTCAACCCAATTAAAAAAGCACAGGTTCGATACTAGGTGTCGAACCTTTTTTTTGTACTGAATATTTTTTGGTTATAAGATGCAATTCTTCTTTGAAAAGCCATGCAAGAATAGTCGTGCCAAATTTAGATAAGCTCATCGTAAAGTTTAAAATAATGCACTAGATCCCAATTTATCTCTACCTGGAGATGCCTTGAAATGAGCTCATGATGTCGTTTTTCTTCTTTATAGTTGTAGTTAAGGCTTTTAATCAATTGTGCAATATCACGTTCCCTTGGATATAAACCAGCCAATCCAAAATCAATCAATGAAACAATTTTGTTATTTTTGACAAGGATATTGGATAAAAAATAATCACCATGTGAAAACACTGTATGTTCTGTATTGGGATAGTTGTTTTCCAACCACTGGTATAACTCTCTTGGATTCTTAAATGATTCATTAGTATATGTATCTGAATCCGCATTTTTTATTAATTCTTTTTCAAAATGTATCACATTATCTTTTATATAAGTCAATGCATCTTTTTTGCTGTTAGGATATGGAAATGTCGCAGTATCTATCTTCCATAGTTTTTTCATCCCCTGGCAAGCCACTTCAATCGCTTGTTCATATGCCAATGTGAAAGAAGGTGCACCATCCATTCGTTCCATAACAAGATAGGTCATGGTTCTTGTTTTCTCAAAATGGAGAACTTTGGGCACTTCAAGTTTATCCACTAACCAAAGCAGCATTTCATATTCTCTAATATTTTCTTGGTTGATTTTACCAATTTTTAGCACAAACTCATCAAAAATGTAAAC
>CAJXNT010000002.1 GCA_913057225.1 uncultured Mycoplasmatota bacterium | reverse complement strand
CCTTTTTTAAAGGAGATATATTTCGGCGTCATCATGTTGCCAGCTGAGCCGGATTCATACCCCATCACCAACGTGGTCAACTCTTTTTCTTTTTTGGAAAGCGATTGAATGAGATATTTCGCAACTTTCGCGGGAAGTTCATCCATCAGCGCCGCTCGGTCATCGGGTTCTAAGCTTTTAAATAGATTGAGGGCTTCCGCATCCGTGAAACTTTGAATGAGGGTTTGTTGAGTCTCGACTTCAATGTATTCAAACACTTCCAGGGCATGATCTTTCGAGAGTAAGCGAAATACCATGCTTTGAACACCGGGTTCTAATTCTTCAATGATATCCGCCAGCACGTAAGGTTCTATCGCATTGGCTTCCGTTTTCAGTGTATTTAAATCATGCGATTGGACAAGCTGTCTGAAGGTTTTTAATAGTTCGACTTTGTCGAGTGCCATACGTCACTTCCTTAGTATTGACTGTGCAGCCATGTTTTCACTTGAGCGAGTTCTTCTTGGCCAATGGAATGCCCTTGATCGGTGGTGATCAAATGGGTCTTAGCCCCAGCATCATCTAAATCCTTTTGCAATTGTAAGCTTTCGGTGTAGGGGCATATGGGATCGTTTTTCCCCGCCGTGATGCAGACGCTGACCCCACCGAGTGCGTTCGGTTTAATCGATTGATACGGCACCATGGGATGCAAGAGTGCACACGTTTGAATCCGCGTTTCATTGTGATAGAGCATACTGCCAATAAAATTGGCCCCATTGGAATACCCAAGCGCAATCACATGCTGGGCGTTGGTTTGATACGTGTCAATCAACGCTTGGAGTTCTTCTTGATATTTCGCAGTCCTCGCAATCAGGTCTTCTTCATCAAAGACACCCGGACGGACGCGTTTAAAAAACCGCAAGAGTCCGTGCTCGTTGACATCGCCTCTGAAGCTTAAATACGAGGCCTTTTCATCGATTAAATCCATCAACCCCACCAAGTCTTTTTCATTGCCTCCAGTACCGTGAAATAAAAGGTATAAGGGATGGTTGGGATCGCCTTGTTTTGAAATATAATCCATGATGGCTCCTTTTTCGTGCAAGCATTTAATGTGCATCGGTCCGGTTACATTCGTATAATACCATTAAGCCATAGATAAGGAGATTCAGATGAAAAACGTTGGAAAACTGGATGCTAAAGTCCGCTATGTCATCGGCGCGGTATTGGTCTTGATTGGCCTGTTGACGGGGGATCCATTCTCGCAAGTGTCGATCATTTTATACGTATCCGCCGCCGCCTTAGTCATCACCGGTGCAGTCGGCTTTTGTGGGCTCTATAAGCTCATTGGCGTGAACACCTGCCCGTTAGAAAACCGAAAATAAAACGTGTCCAAATGGACACGTTTTTTTATCGCCAAAAGCGAGTCATTCCTTCTTTTTCTTGGATGTTGAATTCGACCATGGCTTTAAGTAAGTCATAAGGAATCGGTTGATCCCAAGGAATGGTGAATAACTCTTTACTGCGGGAGAGCCCCAGTGCCTTAATCTGAGATTCAAAATGATCGAGACACGCACGCTCTGGGGCGATGGATAAATGTTTTTTTGATCCATTAAAGGCGAGGATGAACGTTTGACCGAGCATATACATTGGTTCATTCCACTTGATTTCAATATGGAGTTCCGGGAAGGTTTGAGCCATCCAATCTTTTAATGCCTTTAGCTTTTCGTCCGGCGTCATTCGCTTATGTCCCCTTTCTGAGGATGTGCGTTTATGATACATTAAGTTAAGATGGTTCTACACCCCTTTTTTAAGGAGAAATTAGACATGATTGGTTTATATATCGTCACGGGCGTGGCGCTTGTGATATCGTTTGCGTTTGACCGGAAGAAAACATGGGCCGGTTTAAAGAAAGGGTGGATGAAGTTTTATAAAACTCTTCCCAGTTATCTTTTTTTACTGATGCTCATCAGTTTTATTTTACTTTTGTCTGAAGATTTCATTATTGAGAATTTAGGTCAAGAGAATATCTTCTTAGGGTTGCTTTTTAGTCTGGGCATTGGCTCAGTCACCATGATGCCGGGCTTCATTGCCTACCCGCTCTCCCGTATTTTACTCGCACGCGGGGTGCCTTATATGATCATCGCCGCTTTTGTAACGTCGCTCATGCTCGTGGGTGTGGTTACCTATCCGTTAGAAAAAAGTTATATGGGGAAAAAGGCCACCATACTTAGAAACATCATGAGCTTTTTGGTGGCCGCAGGCATTTCCCTCATCGCCGGGCTTTTTTACGGAGAACTCGTATGAAAAAATCGACCCGTAATTACCTTTTATTCAGCGCATTTTTGATCTTTTCATTTATTTCATGGCTCGTTCAGTATGATTTTGGGCTTGCGATTTGGGATAACTTTTTAGTCTTTGCCCGGGACATGGTGCTCATCTTACCGCCCGCATTCATCCTCATTGGCCTCTTTGATGTGTGGGCCAAAAACGAAACCATTGAAAAACACTTCGGAAAAACCAACAACCCGATGCGGTTTATCTATTCCATCTTACTCGCATCAACCACCGTGGGAGGCACCTTCGTGGCGTTTCCCGTGGCCAATGCGCTCTATCATAAAGGCGCCAAATATTCATCAATCTTCACGTATGTGACGGCCGCTTCGTTATTCATGATTCCCATGACCATCATGGAAGCGTCCATCCTCGGGCTCAAATTCACCTCCATTCGCCTCCTCGCATCCATTCCCTTTATTGTGATTGGGGCCATCGTACTCGAAAAATACTTCGAAAAAACAGCCTACACCTTACCCCGTGTGGATCAAAAATAAAACGGCTCATTTGAGCCGTTATTTTTTTGCCAGAATTTCAAACGCCGGTTTTTCCAAGCGGTAAACCGTCCAACCATTCATGGGCTTAGCCCCTAAGGAAAGATAAAACGCAATGCTGGGGGTGTTCCAATCCAGACACGACCACTCGATGCGGGCACACTCTTCATCGAGAGCAATCTTTGCGAGCGTTTGAAAGAGTTTTTTCCCGAGTCCGAACCCACGATATGCCTCTTGAATGTAAATGTCTTCAATGTATAACCCGGCTCGGCCTTCAAAGGTTGAAAAATGATAGAAAAAAAGCGCAAAACCAACGGGGGTTTCATCCGCCATGGCAATCAATACCCGCGCGGTTTTTTTCTCAAAGACCCACGTGTTCAGTAAGGTTTCGGTGACTTTCACCTGGTCGCCCATTTTTTCATAGTCTGCAAGCTCATGGATAAACGAGATTATCGTGGGGACATCAGCGGGGGTCGCTAAGCGGATGCTCTGAGTCATGTTAGGCCTCGTTTTCAAAGGTTTTGACGTGATGATTGGCCGCTTTTTTCATGCGATCGAGTAAACTCTCCGGCCATGAAGGATGCGCCACCAGATAGATGGTTTCCACCTTTTCATCATCCATCTGTCTGAGCGTGGCGTACAAGGTTTTCATGATGGAATTAAAATCGTGGATTGAGCCCAAGGGCGTCACCGGCAAAGAGGGATATTGATCGGCCCATTCCAAAGACGCAATGATCCGGCGCTTCGCGTCAAATTCTTTGGCCGCTAAGTATGCATGCACCTGGGCATCTTCACCGAGGCAAAGTTCAACGTCTCCTTTGGGCTGGTAATGGCCGTATTTTACGCCGGGTGATTTCGGTGCGCCATGGGTGTGCGTCGCATACGGAACGTTCTTCTTGAGGACCATCTCGAGGGCGGCTTGGTCAATTTGACCGGGTCTTAAAATCGCTGGGTGTTCTCCCGTGCAATCGACGACGGTGGATTCAATGCCAATCGGACTGTCACCATCATCGATGATCATATCCACTCGACCATTTAAATCGTCATACACATGCGAAAATCGGGTGGAGGATGGACGGCCTGAACGGTTGGCAGACGGAGCGGCCAGCGGGACATCTGCGGCCTGAATCAATTTCAACGTTAAAGGATGCGCGGGCATGCGAACGGCGACGCTGTCTAATCCACCGGTCACCGCATCGGGTACGTGCGCTTGTTTATGAAAAATGAGCGTCAAGGGGCCCGGCCAAAAGGTCCGCATCAATGTCTTCGCATCATCCGAAATATCCGTTACGATTGCTTGGACCCTTTGGGGGGAATCCACATGCAAAATAAGCGGGTTATCCGCCGGTCTTCCTTTGGCCGTGTATATTTTTTGAATGGCCGCACTTAAAAGCCCATTCGCCGCAAGTCCATAAACGGTTTCCGTGGGAATGACACAAGTTTCACCCGCTTTTAAACGGTTTCCAATTTCTAAGATGCGAGCGTCATCCAGGGATTCACTTGGGTAAATATCGGTGCGTTCAGGGGGGTTTTTCATCACGATTTAGTGTATCACACTCTTTTTTTTCTGAGGCTTTTTCCCCATAAAAAAAGCTTCCATAACGGAAGCTTTAAACGTTGATTTAAGATGGTTGGAAGGCACCGAATAAGACGAGCCAAGTGAGTAAGGTTTTCGCGACTAAGGAAAGAATGATGTAGCCACGTTCACCGTAGAGATAATTCTTGAATTTTCCAACGCCTTTGTATTGCAGCCACATGTTCACCGGGAACGTATTAAATGCGATAAAGTAGGTGGCTAAGATGGCCCAAACAAATCCAGGCACGGCATCTAAGTTCGGGTTCACCCCAATGTAAAGCGCGATCGCAACCCAGGGTGCGAGTCCAATGACCGACCCAAAAATGAATGGGAGCCAATTGGTTTTACCAGAGGTTTTATCTTTCCCGCCATTGAGAAGTTCCATGTCAAGCCCAAATAAGTTCATCGCCGCATTGGCCAGCGCGATTAAGGCAAAGACGGCAATATCTCTTACACCGAAGAGTGCCGAGATTAACACAATCATCAACGATGATGATAGCGCATATTCATACCATCTGAGTTTGTTGATGCCTTGTTCTAAATCTTCCGCATATTTCTTCTTGTAAGGAATCGCAATGATGAAATGAAAGAGCGCCGATAAGAGTAAGAAACTGGCCGTCATCGGTAAGAACGGTAAGTTAAACAGCGTATCGGTGGTCGTTAAGACCAATCCTTCTCCGGGCACAAATTCCAAATAGTTTCCGACCACAGGAATTTCAAAAGCCGTTTGGTTTTCGGAAAGGTTCGGATACACCAAGAATGCAAACAACATCATCGCGGTCCCTTGGATGAGGTGAACCGACCCCATGATTTTGTTGAATCGAATCAGTCGTGGAATGCTTAGTTTTGATTCTTTGAATGCTTTGGTTGCCATAAAAATCCCTCCTTAATAATGCTTTTATGCTTTTATTATACACCCATCTCCATCTATGTCCGCCATCCGACTTCTTTTAACCAAGCCAGATAAGCGGCCTGCTTCTCTTGATTATTTTTTGGGGGTTTTTGACCCGTTTTTTCTGCGTGGTCACGCATCTTCTTGATTTGGGCATCCATGGGTAATATTCCAAGTGCTTTTCGCTTCACATTGACTGCATCAAAATCGATGACCCCAATCGGAGACATTTGACCCGCTTCATCCCAGTCAAACTGAGTCCCATAGACTTGAGGGGTTCCCTCAAAAACCGCGATCCGGTCAACCAAGTACGCCACATGAAGCATCATAGCGTCTCCCTGTTTTGCCGCAGCATGTAAATCCTCAGCGAATGCTTTTAATATGTTCGGGTGATCAATCGCATGCTGCACGATGATAAAGGCGGCTTCATACGCTTCCTTTCCCACTTTGGAAATTCCAGGAAACCCATAGTCATCCATCAAGGCTTGAAAAGCCTGAATGTTTTCGTTATGGAGGGCGCGCATTTTGGGATGATATCCATCCCACAACGTGCCTTCTTGGATGAGGCGTTCCCTTAAAGCATCATCCTTGGCCTTAAGCGCAAGGATGGCGGTGGCATACTCTTTATAACTCATCGCTGTTCCTTTCACGAAACCGGGCGCTTTTTCAGCACCACCACCGTCTCAACATGGGCGGTGTGGGGAAACATATCGTAGACCTTCAGCGATTCGATCGCGTACTGTTTTTTGAGCATGTTTAAGTTTTTACCCAGCGTGCTGGGATTGCATGAGATATACACCAAAGTGGGTACGCTCGACATTGTTATCATATGCAACGTTTTATCATCCAGTCCACTGCGCGGAGGGTCAAATGTGATGACATCCGGCATGTCTTTTTTAAGAATGTATTTAAGGCCCTCATGCGCTTTATCCTTTAAGAACACGACATGGTTCATGTGGTTGTCTTTCGCATTGGCCTTGGCACTCTCAATGGAGGCCAATGAAAGATCCACCCCCATGACTTTTTTGGCGGTTTTCGCAAGTTTTAAAGCGAGTGTCCCACTGCCGGTGTATAAATCGACGGCCAGATCGACGGGCCCAATCTTGGATGCCACATGCTGATAAATTGCTTGGGCTACGGGGGGATTCAGCTGATAAAACGATTGCGGGGAGAGGTTAAACGAGACATCATCGATGTGTTCGGTGATGGTCGCATCCCCCGCCAAAACCTCCACCGTCTCTCCAAAGATTTGATGGGTATTGGCCTCATACAGTTTTGAAATGGCCACACTTTTAACAGGATCTATTGCCTGAATGGCCTGGGCGATGTCTTTGAGTGATGGATGAAACATGGTGACCACAATCGTCACTTGAACCTCTTCCGTGCTCGAAGATACCCGCGTAATGAGGGTTCTAAGTAATCCTTTTTTTAACCGGGGATCAAACGGGTCCAAATCGTATTGATTGAGAATGTCGATGACATTCTGATTCACCTCGTTGATGAGGGGATGATGCACGGGGCACGTTTTCATCGGAACGGGCGTCCGGGAATCTTTTTGATACAGCGCGGTCATGATCCCGGATTTGGTCATCACGAGTGGCATCTGCGCTTTATGGCGGTAAAACCGATCTTTAAAGCCCGTATCCACCGGTTCAATCTTTGCAGCTGGGAGGTTTAATCCCGCATATTTCAGCAAGGATTCTTTCACGAGGTTAATTTTTTCTTGATGTTGGCCATGAATGGAAAGATGCTGGACTTGGCAGCCTCCACACTGATGAAATACAGGACAAAACGGGGTCACGCGTTGGTCCGATTTTCGTTTGATACGGACCGCTTTTCCTTTCATAAACCGGTCGGCTTTATGGGTGATTTCAGCAATCACTTCCTCGCCCGGTAAGGCCCCATCAATAAACACCGGCATCTTCTTGTAGTAGCCAATGCCTTCGCCATTGATGCCGAGTTTTTTGACGGTGATCAGATGCGTTTCAATCGGCTTCATACACCCTCACTTTCTTCCCTTTAAGCGTATCACACATTGGAAACTTTTCAGCCACCTCGCGGTGGGATTCGTGCTATACTAATCCCATGAAAAATGTTGATGTGTTGCTTCAAGAAACCACGCAATCGTATCTCGACACTCGGCCTGAATCTACGCTTAAAAACGCCATCGCGTATGCCTTAGGTGGGACGGGAAAAAAACTTCGCCCGAAACTGATGCTTTCGATCATTCAATCGAGAGGCGAAGATATGAAGCCGTATTTAAACGCCGCCTTAGCGTTAGAGCTTGTGCATACCTATTCGTTGGTGCATGACGATCTCCCTGCCATGGATGATGATGATTTAAGGCGGGGTCAAGCCACCACTCACATTAAGTTTGATGAAGCCACCGCGATTTTAGTGGGCGATGCTTTACTCTCCGATGCCTTCCACTTGATTACGGGCGCCGAAGAAATTGATACTGAAATTCGACTCACCATGGTCGACATCCTTTCCAAAAAAATTGGGTCTTCCGGCATGGTTTATGGTCAAGCCTTAGACATTGAAAGTGAAGGTAAAACGTTAGAGTCCGATGACTTAATGGCCATCAACCTCCATAAAACCTCGAACCTCTTAGAAGCCGCCATCATGATGGGCGCAGTCGCCGCCCAAGAAAAATCACTTCCCGCGTATGAGTCGCTTGCACGGGATTTGGGCCTTTTGTATCAAATTCAAGACGACGTGTTGGAAGCTGAAAGCGATGAAGTCACCCTCGGCAAAAGCTTCTCCGATGACCGCAGACAAAAACCCACGTTCGTCACCTTACTGGGAAAAAATGGGGCCGAATCCCTGCGGGCATCCTATGCGAAGCGTCTCCATGAAAAAATCACGGACCTTCAGTTAGAAGGCACTGAATTTGAACGCTTGATTGAACAGATTTTAAAACGAACCTATTAAAAAGAGCATCCCGATGGATGCTCTTATTTTTTGAATTAATTGGGTTGGAAGGTGCCTAAGAATACCAGCCAAGCGAGAATCGTTTTGGCGACCAGTGAAAGGACGATGTAGACGCGTTCACCGTAAATGTAATTCTTCCATTTACCGACTTTTAAATACTGCAAAATCATATTGATGGGGAACGTATTAAACGCGACGAAGTAAGTCCCCACAATCGCCCACACAAACCAAGGAATTTCTCCCAGTGCTTCAGAAGCGGTTCCTGTCACATAAAGAATAATGACCACCCAGGGAATCAGTCCCATGATGGTGCCCCACCAGAAGGGGCCCCAATCCAAATTGTCTTTGGTGCGGCCGGAGTTGAGCTGTTCCATGACGAGTCCAAAGAGGTTCATCCCCGCATTGATGAAGAAAATAAGCAGCAACGACCCAATGTCATAAATGCCAAAGAGTCCGGCGATGAGCACGATCATCAATGAAGATGAAATCGCGTATTCAAACCAACGGAACCGGTTGATGCCTTTCGCAAGATCGGCGTTATAAATGGCGTTGGTTTTTTCCGGGATGGAAATGATGGCATGCGCCAGAGCCGAAAGCAATAAAAAGGCCGCCGCGAGGTAGGCAATCGGGAGTTCAAATAAGACGTTGTAATCCAGATCCAGCGTAAACGTCTCTCGGTTAAAGAATAAAAAGTTTTGGCGTACGCCGAGTCTGAATGCTCCGACGGTGTCGGAGAAAAAGACCGCGGCCATCAAAATCATTAAGATGCCTTGAAGAAAATGAAGCACACCCATGAAAATATTAAATCGGCGTAAGCTTCGAAACGATAATTTACCATGCACGTCTTGAGTCATAATTAGACCTCCTTAAACTGTCTCATATTATAGCATTGATGGGGGTGGGCTTGCCAAGATGGATGCGTCATTGTTGGAGACTTTATTGACCGCTTTGGAAATGACTTTAAAGGTGTCTGGCATTTGATACAGTTGCGTCGGATCCTTAGTGCCTGTTTTTAACCATGCTTGGACCTGTGAAAGGCGCATCGAAAACGGAACCCTGGGATGAATGGCATGAAGGGCTTCCGGGGCGGGCAAAGTGATGATGCTGCTTTCAAAACGCTCCCCCCGGCGCCAAATGCCTCCGAGAAACATAGGAGCCTCATCCTCATAATGCATATAGTAAGGCGTTTTGGTCGTGGTGTCCCATTCAAAATAACCATTGGAAACAATGGCCAATCGTTTGGATTGCGCTAAGTTTTTAAAAAAGGGTTTTTGATCAATGGTTTCGATACGGGTGTTAAAGGCGAGAATGTTTTGATCGAGTTTTGAAAACTGAAATCCCCAATGAATCGACCCCGCTCGGTAGCGTTCTCCGTCATATAAAATGCCGATCACATCCATGGTCGGGGCAACATTATAGTGGGGAGTCTTGAACGGCTCTTTCATTTCAATCCCAAATTCATTAAGAAGCAGCGTCTCAAGATCTTCTGGACGCATGGTGACGGTAAACCGGCCACACATCTTAACTCAACCTTGTGCGTTGCAATAAGGTGATGGATTCAATGTGGGACGTTTGCGGAAACATATCCAGCGGGGTGGTCTCTACGATGTTATATCCCCCCGATTCTAAGAATTTCAAATCTCTCGCTAAGGTGGCGACGTTACACGACACATAAATCATTTTTGGCACATGTTTGTCTAACACGCGGTCGATGAAATCACGGTGAAGTCCTTTGCGCGGTGGATCGACAATTAAAAGATCGGCTTCCGGCACGTCTAAGATGCCTTCTTTGGCATCTTTCGTGATAAACCGGATGTTTTCAATGTGGTTATACCGAGCCGCTTTGAGACCTTCATTTACGGCTTTTTTCACCGTTTCAATGGCGATGACTTCCCTCGCATGCTTGGCGAGGGATAAGCCAATGTGTCCGACACCGGCATACGCATCAATGACCACTTCATCGCCTTTTAAATCTGCTTTTTCAATGATTTGAGCCAGCATCGTCTCGGCTTGAATGGCGTTGACTTGGAAAAACGATTGGTGGTTGATGGAATAATGCATGCCCCCGACGGTTTCTTTGATCTGATCCACCCCGTAAATGATCGTTGACTTTTCCCCCAGGCCAAACGATTTTGGGTTGACATTCAAAATGACGCCCATGATGAGCGGAAACTTCTTAATCAATCGGTCGATCAGTGCTTTAGATTTAAAGGTTTTATTTTGATGAACCACCAACGTTATGAGCAACTCTTTGGTCGAATAGCTTTGACGAATGACCACCCGTTTTAACCCGCCATTGGGACGGGATTTGGCATGGACATCAAAAAGCTTTTCTTCGGCCGCGGTCCGTATCTCCGCGAGGATTTCTGAAAAGATCTTAGGCAGGGTGTGACAGCGAATGATATCGACCACACGGTGGGTGCCTTCACGGTAATACCCGGCGCGAATCTGTCCGTCTTCAATGTCTAGATGGAAGGTGGCTTTATTCCGGTAATAAAGCGGATGATGCATGCCCAGTGTCGGGGTCACATCGGTGTTGATTTGACCCAATTTTTTGAGCGTGGATTGGGTTTTAAACGTTTTAAAATCCAGTTGGGTTTGATAATCCATGTGCATGAGATTACAGCCCCCACACGTCGCAAAATGTTCGCAGATGGGTTCTTTTCGAAACGGGGACATTTCTTGAAGCCGGATCAAGCGCCCTAAGCCATACGACTTATAGCGCTTAGTAATTTCAATCAAGGCTTTTTCACCCTTTAACGCATGCTTGACAAAAACCGGGTAGCCATCAATCTTACAGACCCCCCGGGCATCGTGCGTTAAATCTTCAAATGTGACTTCATACGTTTGTTTTTTTCTCACGCTTTAAGTATAGCATTCTTGCTGCTTTCCCAAAAATTTGGGTCCATAAAAAAAGCCTGGAAATCCCAGGCTTTAACGGTTGACCGAACGGATAAACATGCGGGTCAAAAGTGCGAATAATCCAACCAAATATAAAAGGCCAATGAGGCTATAAGCCAGACTCGGTAAATTCGCTGAATTCGTGAGTAGATTGGATCCTTCTAAGAGGCCTTTGACGGGCCAGAATGTTGGAACCACCCCTAAGAAATATTGGGCCCATCCTTGCATAGCTTCCAAGGTCACTAAAGCAGGAATTAAGATTAAGATGCCGAGTGTTTTTAAATAGGCAAACCCTTCAATTTTATTGGCGCCCAAGGTCGCAATCATCACCCCAAATACCGGCGCAAACAAGGCGGATATCACACTGAAAACAAGCGCATTCAAAACGGTGATTTCATCCCACGGATTAAAGCCCATCACGGTATACGCATCGCCACTTAAATATTTGACCCCTAGAATAATCAGCACCGATGAGACGCTTGAAAGCACCGCTGTATACACCGATTTGAAGCGCAGATAATTCATCAAGGAAACCGGGGTCACACGCAGAGAAATGAGCGTGTTTTCATCTTTGTGATCGAGGAGTAAAAAGCCAAGCATCGCCCCCGCAAGCAAGGGCCCTAAAGAGGCCAAAACAATCATGATGATGAGGGTGGCATTAGAAAGCGCGCCACTGGGATTAAACTGATCTAAAATCAAAGGAATCAAATACGCCCCGAAAAGCACCATCATGAATGGATAGACGACCATCGTCATGGTCATCTTATCACGGGTAATGTTTTTCATTTCATACCGCATAAGCGTCATAAAAGGAGTCATTCTTTCACCGCCGCACCAGGATAATTTGGATGAATAAATGTGCCATAAAGCACCCCCGATAAAAGGGCGAGATAAAGGGTCGATAAGATAAATTCAATGGACCCAAAGGTCAAGGTTTCTTCCACCCCAAAGACCATATTCATATACACAAGCGCGTCTTGAATGGGTGAGATCCACAAGAGGGTTTCCACCCATCCCGAGATCACATCCAAAGTGACCAATAAGGAAGGAATGGCGAAGATGAATGTGTAAAGAATCATGTTGACCAAAAGCCCGGTAAAATCCTTCGCGGTCATGGCCAGGAAAAAGCCAATCATACTATGCACCGTCGCAATCAATGCGACCAGCAAAATGAGGGCGACAAATTGAACCTCAATGTCCATGACAAACCGGACAAACAGACTCACAAGGACGGCACTTTGAAGGGCCACATAAATGCTCGACAAGACTTTCACCCCAATGATTTGAGCCACCGAAACTGGGGTCACCAGGAGAGGCTTTAAGGTGTTTTCTTCCCGTTCAAAGAACAAGGAAGCCCCCAGCATGATAATGCTCATCACCGAGGCATCCAGCGCAATGAACAATCCGACAAATCCCGCCGCATTTTCACGGCCAATGAGATAAAGCATAGCCATCCAGAGGACACTGACTGCCAGCGAAATGGTGAGGATTTTATATTTCACCAACCGCTTCATCTCACTTTTTAGTAACGTCAAACTATTCAACATACGCATCGCCTGTGATTTGAATGAAGATGTCTTCAAGCGTGGTCTCACCGCTGTGGATGGTTCTTATTTCGTGGGTTTTAATGAGGTCCACAAACGCCTCATTTTCCCCAATCCCGGTGAGATCAAATTGTTCTTTTTGAACGGTTTTATCTTTCACGTATTCGACATCCACCACGCGCTCCCCATACTTGATTTTGAGTTCTTTAGGGGTATTGGATTCGATGATTTCACCCGCTTTAATGAAGGCCACACGGTCACAGAGGGCTTCCACGTCCCCCATCAGGTGTGTGGTCAATAACACTGTGCCTCCATCGGCTCTAAAAGCCGCAATCATGTCCTTAATGATGCGGGCATTTTTGGGGTCTAACCCATTGGTGACTTCATCTAAAAAGAGAAACTCGGGCTCATTGAGAAGCGCCCGCACAAAATTCAATCGCATCTTCATGCCTTTGGAATATTCCCCGACCAATTTGTCTTTGTCTTCTAATAGGCCCACTTTTTCTAAGAGGGGTTCGATGGGGGCTTTGGTTTGATAAAGATTTTGGAAAAATTGCATGTTTTCAAGCCCAGTCAGTTTATTAAAATGGACCGGTAACTCAAACCCAACGCCAATCCGTTCATAAAAGTCAGCGCCATAGGATTTGAGTTCTTTGCCTTGAAATGTGATTGACCCTTCATACTCCGGCAGCAATTTCGTGAGAATCTTTTGCGTCGTGGACTTCCCAGCCCCCGAAGGCCCTAACAGACCAAATATTTCCCCTTTTTGAATGGAAAAATGAATGCCTTTAATGACGGGATTTGGGTTCTTTTTATACGAATACTTTAAATCATTGATTTCAAACACTGCCATCGATTGACCCCTTTTGAATGATGTTGTTGGATATATGTTGTGATATTTCGTAGATATCAACACTGCTCTTAAATTCAAATCTTAAACGGCCAAGGCCTACGATGTATACATCTAGTTCAGCATCGGCCCCGATCATTTTTATTTTTTCAAATGTACTGGCGGTATGAATGGAATAAAGCGTGATTTTGGCGTAAGGAATGGAGGTGAAATCCGCATTCGCGTTCATCATTCCCTCTCGGTTGACTGCAATGATCCTGAAATTGGTGAATACCACCCCATCTTTCAGCGATTTATACGAGCCGATGACTTTCTCACCCTCGACAAGCAATCCTGCTACTTTTTCGGCATATTTGTCATTTTGCTTAAGTTTAAAAACTTTTTTGTTATCAAAATCAATCATATTTCACCTCTCACAAAATTCCATTTTTAATAATATCGATATAATGCTTTGAAAACTCTAAAAGCTTACTTCTATCCATCCCCTCTTCAAACCAAACCATAATCTCGTGTTCATTAAATCCATACAGGCTTTTAGCTAAAATCTCAGTATTCACGTAAGGGCTCATGAACCCACTTTTTTTATCCGCATCGATGAGTTCTGTAAATATCCTCAACCCTTCGGCTTTCATGGAATGATAAATGGCTTGAATCCGTGGGTGATTGGATTTCAAAACCCGAGCGATTGAAAGGGCTTCTTCTTTGAATGCATAAGCAAACTCAATCCCTGACACCATCATGTCTTCATACAAATCAACAAAAGGGGTTTTACCCATTTTATCCATCCACGGTTGTATGTAAGCCATCTTTTTTTCCGCCATGTCTTGAACGCATGCTTCAAAGACATCGCCTAAGTCGTCAAAATATTGATAGAAACTCCCCCGAGAAATGCCGGACAGGCGAACAATATCGCGAATGGTGGTCGCATCAAACCCTTGCTCCGCAAACACCTCATGCGAAGATTTTAAAATCGTTGCCTTTTTTTGAGGGTCTAATTGGTGAAATGTCTTTTTAATCATACCCCAATTATGACACACGTGTCATAATATGTCAAAAAGTGACATTAGTGTCATAAAAAAGCACCCCACTGTTAGAGGGATGCTTTGATTTCAAAGATGAGATCACGCAGGCTTGCGGCTTCTTCAAAGTCTAAGTTTTTGGCCGCTTTGCGCATTTGAGATTCTAAATCATCGAGCATGAGACGTTTTTCTTCTTTGGACAGTTCACTGATGCGTTTGGCTTCAATATCGGCCGCATCGATTTTAACTTTGATGGCGTCCCTTACATCTTTACGGATGGTTTCAGGCGTGATGCCATACGTGTCGTTGTGCGCTTCTTGAATGGCACGCCGGCGGTTGGTTTCATCGATCGCTTTTCGCATCGAGGGCGTAATGTCTCGGGCAAATAGATCGACTTCACCGTGGACGTTCCGGGCGGCCCGGCCGATGGTTTGAATGAGCGAGCGTTCGCTCCTTAAGAACCCTTCTTTGTCGGCGTCTAAAATCCCGATGTAACTGACTTCCGGAAGATCGAGTCCTTCTCGCAGTAAGTTGATCCCGACTAAGACGTCATAGACCCCCAGTCTTAAATCGCGAATGATATCGATCCGTTCTAAGGATTTAATCTCCGAATGAAGATAAGCCACTTTAATGCCCATCTCTTTTAAATAGGCGGTTAAATCCTCACTCATTTTTATCGTTAAGGTGGTGATTAACACCCGTTCATTTTTTTCCATCCGGTCATAAATCTTTTCCATCAAGCGTTCAATTTGACCTTCTTTGGGTTGAACACTGACCACGGGATCTAAAAGTCCCGTGGGCCGGATGATCTGTTCGATCACATGGGGGGTTTTATCCAATTCATAGTCGCCTGGGGTGGCGGATACATAAATGGCTTGTTTGATTTTTTGTTCAAATTCATTGAAATCAAGCGGCCGGTTATCCATGGCTGAGGGCAAACGAAAGCCAAAATCAACCAAAGTTTGTTTGCGGGCTCGGTCGCCGTTATACATCCCCCGTACTTGCGGAAGCGTGACGTGGGATTCATCCACGACTAAGACAAAGTCATCGCCAAAGAAATCAATGAGCGTGGCGGGGGTTTCCCCGGCTTCTCTTAAGGATAGGTGTCTGGAGTAGTTCTCAACCCCTTTGCAGGAGCCTGTTTCTCTGAGCATTTCTAGATCAAAATTTGTGCGTTGTTTGAGGCGTTCGCGCTCGACGATTTTGCCTTCTTCTTCAAAGGCTTTTAACGTTTCATCGAGTTCGTTTTCGATGCGTCTTAACGCTTCATCCAGTTTATCTTTGTTGGTCACAAACTGCGTCGCCGGAAACAGGGTCAAGACTTGGTATTCTTCAAAGACTTCCCCCGTTAATACATCAAACGAGCGAATCCGTTCAATTTCATCGTCGAAAAATTCGACTCGGTAAGCAATGGTCTTTTTATAGGTGGGAAGGATTTCCACGGTGTCGCCTTTAACGCGGTAAGACCCGCGTTGAAAATCGAAGTCATTGCGGACAAAGAGCATGTCCACCAGTTTTCTTAGGAAATCATCGCGGTCAATGGTTTCACCCGCTCTTAAAGTGAGCGTGGCTTGTTTATAATCATCGGGATCACCAATCCCATAAATGCAGGAAACCGAGGCCACCACAATGACATCGTTACGCTCGAGTAAAGACGCGGTGGCGGAATGTCTGAGTTCATCAATTTCATCGTTGATGGAGGCGTCTTTTTCAATGAATAAATCACGACTTGGAACGTAAGCTTCAGGTTGGTAATAATCGTAATAAGAAATGAAATATTCAACCCGGTTTTCAGGGAAAAACGATTTAAACTCTGAATAGAGTTGACCCGCCAGGGTTTTATTGTGGGCCAAAACTAAGACAGGCTTATTGATGCGTTCAATGAGGTTGGAAATGGTGAAGGTTTTACCCGTTCCTGTCGCCCCCAAAAG
The DNA here is from genome assembly GCA_913057225.1 of uncultured Mycoplasmatota bacterium. Taxonomy (GTDB): domain Bacteria; phylum Bacillota_I; class Bacilli_A; order Izemoplasmatales; family Izemoplasmataceae; genus JAGYII01. The sequence continues at coordinate 55,827 of CAJXNT010000002.1, read as the reverse complement.
AACCTGCTCACGCACGCCATTTTGAATGTTTAACGCCAGAGTTTCAATGGCTTTTTCTTGATCGCCTTTCGGCTGATAATCACTCCGAAGTTTAAAGGTTTCCATGCCGTTAGTATATCAAAGAAGCCGAAAAAAACCGGGAGATTAGTCTCCCGGTTTTTGGTGCACACAGATGATGGAATCCATCAGTTCATTGAGATAGGAATCTTTATCAAAGGGTAAGCCTTGGTGACTCATCTCCACCATCGTGCCCACCATCATGGATTCAATGACATGTTTGCGTTCATCATTAATTGGTCCCGTGATGTCTCCACGCTTTATGCCTTGGGCCATGATCGCCCAAAAATACTCACGATTGGCCGCTTGCGCATCCTTTAATTTTTTTTCTAATCGGGATTGTAGGGGTTTCGGCAAGGTGTTGACTTCCGGATGATAGACCAAATTTTGCATCATCCGTTTTTCCTCCACCAAACGCATGACGCGTAAAAAATAATCTTTTAAATTTTGTTTGAAATCATCGCTGGGGAAGGGGGTCATGACCACCGATTGATTGACGGCCATGAGGTGTTCTAAAGCCTCGGTGATCATGACTTGTTTGGAGGGAAAATATTCATAGAGCGACGATTTGGACCGGCCCAAATGATCGGCCAAATTTTTCATCGTAAATTTTTCAGAAGCGTGGCTGTGAAGCAGCGCCAGCACTTCTTCTAAGATGGTGTCTTTTTTAGTCACGGATTTCACCCGCTTCATCCACGGCCGTTTCAAAGTCTGTGGGGATAAACGCTGGGGTGTCAGAATCGGGGGTCGCGGCCGGTTTTACTTTAGAGGATCTTTTCGTAAATTTAATGACGCCCAAGGTGAGGAGGGCCACGCCCACCACGCCACCGGCGATGAGCCCGAATAATAACGGATCAATGAGTTCGTTGTTCAGCGCAAATCCACCAGCGGCGAGGGCCACAAGTCCTAAGAAGATCAGCAGAATTCTCAGGCCATGACGGGTCACGCTGTCATACATGAGCGGCACCACAAAGATGGTGAGGAAGGTCCCGTAAATCAACCCTCCAATGGAGGTGAGCGCAAGGGGTTGGGTGAGTTCTGTGCCATCCCCAATGCCCGCCGCCAAGCCGGTGAGGGCGAGAATGGTGGTTAAGGCGGTCATGAAAATCGGACGCAGACGGGTTTCGCCCGCTTGTAGAATGGCTTCTTTGAGTTCAACGCCATCGTCTCTCAGTTGATTGATGTAATCGACCAAGACGATGCCGTTATTGACGATGACCCCGGCAAGCACAATCAATCCGAGTAAGGCGACCACGCTGACGGGGGTATTAAAGATGTATAAAATCCCGAGGCCCCCCGTAAAGGCGAGGGGGATCGTAATCATGATGATGAAGGGGTACTTCAGAGATTGGAACTGGCTGGCCATGATCATATAGACAATGATAATGCCAAGTGCGGCCGCTAAGGCCAGGGTATTGACGGCCGAGGCAATTTCTTCCGATTCTCCTTGGAGGGTAATCTCAAAGCCTTCGGGCACGTCATAATTATCGATGGCGGCTTGCGCATCTTCGGCCAGTAAGGACGCATTGAATTCCGTTTCCACGTCGGCCGTTACGGTGACTGAGCGGGTGCCATTGATGCGGTTGATGCTGGAAAATCCAGGCACTTCTTCAATGCGTGCCACGTCGGCTAAGAACACCGGATTGCCCTGGCCATCGACGCTGACCACAATCGATTCAAACGTTTCAATGTTTTCGGCCACCGCACTCGGGGTGTCGTCTTCATCAAAGAGCCGGACGGTAAACAAATCCCCGGCGAGCGAAAGGGTGGTGACTTCTTCTGGGGTAGACAGTTGACCCCGGATGATGCCGAAGACTTGGGCCACCGTTAAGTTGTATTGAATGGCCGCATCTTTATCCACCGTCACTTTGATTTCTTGGGTGGTTCGTCCCAGCCCAGGATCGATGTCCCGGTATCCTTCAATGCCTGAAAGTAAGTCCGCCACGTCCAACGCCACCGCTCTTAAGGCTTCTAAATCCGGGCCTTGAACTAAGACTTCCGCCCCTGAGCCCACCAAGAACGCCGTGGAGTTTTCGGTGCCTTGGATGTCCGTTTCTAAGTTTGGATATCCCGCAAGAATCGCGGCCACATCATCGCGTAACTCGTTGGTCGAGTTTTCCCGGTCTTCCGTTAAGACAATGTTCAAGGAGGCAGACCCATTGTCGGACCCTCCAAATGGGCCAAATCCACCCCCACCGAGGGTGATGCCCACACTGGCGACATCATCAAGCGTCGCAATTTCCGTGTAAATGGCATCCAAATCTTGACTGAAGGCCGCAAAATCTAAGGCTTCATCTTCGGGCACCGATACCGTCCCGGTCAAGGTGCCTTCATCGGTCGCCGGGAAAAATTCAAACCCATTGGACACACTCCCCACCACGGCAAGCCCAAAGAGGGCGATGACGCCGGTGTAAACGAGGAATTTAAACCGGTAAAACCCACCTAAAATTTTACGGTAGACTTTTTGATACGGTTTTTGGGTGCCCGCCGCTTCATCTTTGGGTACGCGGATGACTTTGTTGGCAATCGCGGGCACAAAGGTGAGCGCGATGATGAGACTCGCGATTAAGGAAAAGGCAATGGTGAGCGCAAGTTGTAAGAATATTTCACGAATGAAATCTTCAATGAATATGATCGGCGCAAACACGCCCACCGTAGTTAAGGTCGATGCGGTGATCGCCCCCGCCACTTGGGAAGTTCCCATGATGGCGGCTTCTTTGTTGGATTTTCCTTCGCGTTTATACCGGAAAATATTTTCAATGACGACAATGGAATTATCCACCAACATCCCAATGCCTAACGCGAGTCCCCCTAAGGAAACCACGTTTAAGGTGATGCCGGATAAATAAATCAAGATGACCGCAAAGGTCAAACTGACGGGGATGGCAATCCCCACGACCAAGGTCGTCCGAATGTTTCTTAAAAAGACTAAGAGGACAATGATGGCTAAAATTCCCCCAAGGAGTAAGTTCGATAACACCCCATTGGTGGATTCTTCAATGACATCCCCTTGGTTTAAGAGCGTCGTCACCGAAAGGCTCGGATTGGTTTCTTCTAAATCATTGAGGGCATCCAAGACGCCATTCGTTACTTCGGTGACCGCAAATTCGCTGCCTTTTTGAATGGAAATCGTGATCGCATCTTCACCGTTGACTTTCGAGTATTGTTGGCCAATGGAATCTTCAAACGCCACCGTGGCCACATCGCCCAAAGTCACTGGCTCTAAGTCAGAGCCCGGCACGTTGAAATCAGCCAACACTAGATCTTCTAAGGCGCTCAGTCCATCGAGGTCATCGCCGACCCTGACAAGATAGGACAACCCTTCAATTTCCACAAACCCTGCGGGAAACGCAAAGTTTTGGGCTTGGATGATGTTGGAAATATAGTCTTGATCCAGGGTGAAACTCGGCGCTTGGGGAAGCAACGCAAACGCATCACTTAAGGATGCGTTGTACGCGTCGATGGCATCTTGATCGAGCCGAATTCGAATTTCTTGTTCATAGCCGCCCGTGATATCAAACGTGGCCACACCGGGCACTCGTTCCACGCGGGGGCGCATCACATCGTCCACCCATTCGGTCAGCGTTTCTAAGTCATACCCCTCATACGCCACTGAGAACGTGTAGACCGGCAGCTGATTGGGATTCAACCGGATGATGGTGGGATAGCCCACTTCATCGGGCAAGGACCCTTCTAAGGCATTGAGACTCTCACGCATTTCTGCGACCGCACTGTCCATATTCGTCGTCGGCGCAAACTCTAAAGTCACCTGCGATAAATTTTCGCTCGAGGTGGTTTGAACCTCTAAAATATTGGTCGTGGTTTGAAACGCATTTTCTAAAGGAATGGTGACATTGGTTTCAACATCTTCGGGCGTCGCCCCCGGATACGGGGTAATCACCACCGCAAACGGCACATTCACCGATGGGAATAAGTCTGTGGTCAATCGGGTGAAAGACACGACCCCAAAAATGATGACCGCAATGATCACCATAAACACGGTGATCGCTTTTTCCACCGAGAATGTAATGAAATTTTTCATGAAAGCCTCCTTCGACCGAACGGTCGGTCGGGTTTAAGTCTACCATACATAATGCCCTCAGTATGTAATAAATGCGTAAAAAAAAGAGCTTACGGCGTAAGCTCTTAATGGACATCGATAATTCTGAGGCTGTTGGTGGCCGATCCTAAGGGGAATCCACCGGTGATAATGACGCGTCCACCGGGTTTGATAAAGCCTTTCTCTTTGACCATTTCCACCGATTCTTTGATCAATTTTTCGGTGTCTGTGCCAATGTCATAGACTAACGGATAAACCCCATGGGAAAGCATCAAGCTGCGGGCAATCTTGGGATCTTTCGTCAGCGCTAAGATGACGGTGTTGGGCCGGTTTTGCGAAAGCAGTCGGGCGGTATTTCCGGTGATGGTCGGGGTGATGACCAAGTCCGCTTGCCCTTGTAAGACGGCATACGCCACACTGGTGGCGATATTGATGGGAATGGACCCGGCATCGGAATGGTCCCGGACGATGAATGCTTCCCGTTTGATTTCTTTTTCTAAACGCGTCGCAATGTGATGCATCATTTGCACCGTTTCCACTGGGTATTTTCCAATCGCGCTTTCCCCCGATAACATGATGGCATCGGAGCCATCTAAGATGGCATTGGCCACATCGGAGACTTCCGCACGCGTCGGTTTGGGATGTTCTTGCATGCTTTCAAGCATTTGCGTGGCCGTGATGGAAAGTTTTCCAGCACGATGGGCTTTTTGGATGATTCTTTTTTGGATGACGGGGACTTCTTCCGGTTTAACTTCAACCCCTAAATCGCCCCGAGCGATCATCACCCCATCGGCTTCTTCAATGATGGCATCAATGTTGGACACGCCTTCTTGGTTCTCAATCTTCGCAATGATGCGAATCGAGTCGCCCCCGTATTTTTTTAAGAGGTTTTTGAGGATCCGAACATCATCGGCCCGGCGGACAAACGACGCCGCTAAAAAGTCGACCTCATGATCACACGCCCATTTAATATCGGATTCATCTTTTTCGGAAATGTATGCCAAATTGAGTTCCATCCCAGGGACGTTTACACCCCGGCGATCGCGAATCTTATGCGTGTTTTGCGAGATGGTTTCGATGATACCGTTTGCTTTGTCCACCGACAGCACTTGTAAGGATAAATAGCCATCATCGACGACGATGATGCCCCCGTTTTTCACATCGTTGATGAGTGCGGGATAAGTCACTGAAAACCGTTCGGAATCGCCGATGATTTCATCCATATGAATGTAGACTTTTTGCCCAACTTTAAACGATGCTTCACCGTCTTTAAAGGTGTGCGTACGGATTTCTGGGCCTTTGGTATCCACCAACGCGGCGACATGCGTACTCAGTTTTTCGTTGAGACTTCTTAACGTGTTTAAGCGTTTCTCGTGTTCGGCGTGCGTGGAATGCGAGAAGTTAAACCGCATCACATCCATCCCGGCTTCGATGATTTTTTCCATCTTCGCCGGTGCTTCGATGGCAGGGCCCACCGTGCAGACAATTTTCGTTTGATTAAAGTTGCGAATCATGCGTTCTCCTTCTTATTGCGTAATTTACCCACCAGCCCATAGCGTTTATTGGATGGTTCTTTCACCATGGCGAGGGCATCTTCAATCGGGGTGTGAATGATTTCCATGCCGCGTTGTCCAACGACATAACCCCCGTTATCATCATTTAAAAGAGAAATCGCATGCTCCGACAGTTCCGTCGCTAAAACGCGGTCAAACGCCACCGGACTGCCGCCGCGTTGCACATGCCCTAAGATGGTCGCTCGGGTTTCATATTCGGTGCGTGCATCGATGATGCGGGCCAGTTCATTGACATCGGTCATTTTTTCCGTGACCACGACAATGGCATGGCGTTTCTCTCGGGCGTAGGAATCTTGAATCGCCGCCACCGTCCGTTCTAAATCAAAGCCGGTTTCGGGCGTAATAATAAATTCACTGCCCACGGCAATGCCGGCATAAAGGGCCAGATCGCCGCAATGACGGCCCATCACTTCGACCACACTGCAGCGGTGATGAGAAAACGACGTGTCTCTCAGTTTATCCATCGAATCGGTGGCCGTTTCAAGGGCCGTGTAAAAGCCAATGGAATAATCGGTCGAAGCGATGTCATTGTCAATGGTTCCAGGAATGCCGATCGCTTTGACGCCGAGTCTATGCATGGCGAGCGCGCCGCGAAACGACCCGTCGCCTCCGATGACCACAAGGCCTTCAATGCCGAGTTTTTGCAATCGATTGAGGGCTTTTTTTTGCACGTCTAATTCTTTAAATTCTGGGTATCTCGCACTGGCTAAAATGGTCCCTCCACGATTGATGATGCGGGACACATCGTGACGCTTAAGTTCTTTGATATCTCCTTCGACCAATCCTTTAAATCCTTCAAAGACTCCGTACACTTCCATGCCATAATGATGGCCACTTCGAAGGACGGTTCGGATGGCCGCATTCATCCCGGGGGCGTCGCCTCCGGACGTTAATACTGCGATTTTTTTCAAGCGATTCACCTCGGGGGTATTATAGCACAAATCCCATCCTCACTCGGATGGGATTTCTTTAAGTTTTGTGATGATATATTGCCATTTATTCTGCCGATTTTGGAAGCCACCATTGAGCATGACCATCCCTTCATTCGGCAGGTGGGAAATCCCTTTAAAGGCATCCGGGAATATCACGGCATCGACTTCGGTATGTTTCCCTCTGAGCGTGAGAAACGCCATCGACTCCCCTTGTTTGGTGGTGATCGGATTGATGCGTGTGATCATCGCTAAAATGGGCCCATTCTTTTTCGCGTCATACGCATCATCCAGCGTATTCACATCGGGGTGTTTGAGATATTTCAGGTAAGGGTGATAGACGTGGTATTTGAGGTTAATCGATAGGGCCAGTTTTTCGTGTGATTCCAATATTTCAGGAGGGTACTCTTCGTGTTCGGTGAGTTTAAAATCGCTGAGTGATTCGCCGGTGAGTTGGGCGAAGGTTTTGAGCGCATCGAGGTTTTCAATCATCGTTTGATGCGTGAGCCCAAACGCATCCAAAGCCCCCGCATAAATGAGGTAGGTCCACTGGCGTGTATTGAGAATGCCTTGGGTTTTCTGGATGAAATCTAAAAACGAATCAAAGCCTTCTTTTTCCCGTACGTCCATGAGTTTTATCACGGTGTCTCGGCCCAAATTTTTTATGCCCGAAAGCGGATAAATGAGGGCCTCGTATTCAATCACAAAGTGCATCTGAGAGGTCAAAATATTGGGGCTCACCACTTCAAGGTTGTGCATCTTCGCGTCCATGATGTATTGATGCATGAGGCTTTCTTGGTGAATGGCTTGACGCATCATCACCGCAATGAATTCACCTGGATGGTGAGCTTTCAAATACATCATCCAATAGGCAATCATCGCATACGCCACTGAGTGGGACCGGTTAAATCCATAATCGGCAAAGCGGACGATTAAGTCATAGATGGATTCAGCGAGCGACGCAGCGCGTTTATGCGTGGTGGCGGTTTCCACAAAACGACTGCGTTCTAATTCAAGGGTCTTGCGATCTTTTTTACTCACCGCCCGTCTTAAAAGGTCCGCTTCTTCCAACGTATACCCGGCAAAGTCCGTCGCAATGCGCATGATTTGTTCTTGGTAAATGATGATGCCATACGTCGGCGCTAAAATGGGATCGATGCTCGCATGAATGGTTTTGACTTCTGTTTCATTACGACGTCTTTTTAAATAATCATTGATCGATTCCATCGGGCCTGGTCGGTACAGGGCAAGGAGCGCGACAATGTCTTCAAATTGGTCGGGCTGCATGCGTTTGATAAAGCGGCGCATGCCCGTGGATTCCATTTGAAAAATCCCGTTCATCGATTGCGTTTTAAACCCATCAAAGGTCTTCGCATCCGTTAACCGAATCCGGGAAAGTTCAAGGGGGCGTTTTAATTTCGCATTGACCTGATTCAAAATGTCGCGAATCAGCGATAGATTTCTCAGTCCCAGTAAATCAATTTTCAGTAAGTCGAGCGATTCTAACACTTTTTGCTCAAGCTGGGTTTGGCTCATGTTGGAAAGACCGGGGGATAATGCGGTGTATTCGGTGAGTGGTTGGTCGCTTAAAATCACCCCGGCCGCATGGGTTCCGATGTGCTTGGGATAGCCTTCCAGCAAAGCGGCTAAGTCCAACCATTTTTTCGTGGCCGCATCGCGGCTCATCCAGTCTTTGACGTTGACATCGGATTGAATCATGGCCGCCACAGAGTCATAGGATTTCACCGCTTCCATGATTTGGTTGAGCCGTTTTTTATCCACCTTTAAAATGCGGGCAGAATCGCGTAAACTCGAGCGGGTTAAAAAGGTCCCAAAGGTGGCAATCAGTCCAACGTGATCGGCCCCATAAGCTTCATTCAAATACGCCAGCAGTTGATCGCGTTCATCGTCGGGAAAATCAAGATCAATATCCGGCATCGTTTTGCGGGCTTGATTTAAAAAGCGTTCAAAGAGTAAGTCATGTTCAATCGGATCAACATGGGTGATGCCCAGGGCATAAGCCACCAAGCTACCCGGGGCACTGCCGCGACCGGGCCCCACCATAATTTTTCTGCGCCGGGCTTCTTTGATGATGTCCCAAACAATTAAAAAGTAGTCTTCGTAATGCAGCGATGCAATCACGTTCAGTTCTTTTTCTAAGCGTTCAAGATAGGGTTTTTCAGGTTTGGGATTGAGTTGCAAACGCCGGGTCAATCCTTTTTGAGCGAGGGCTTTTAAGTAGGCGGTCGCTCCCACGTTATCGGGCGTTTGAAACTTTGGAAGTTGCGCATTTTTCAGCGTGAAATGAAGGCCGTGAACCGCGATAAAATCATCGACTTCATCGCCTTGAGTAAAGGTATCTTTAAGCGAATGAGAATCATCCGATGGCACGTCAAGAATCCCTTTCATCAAACGTTCGAGTTCGACCGGTTCTTCATCTCTTAAGACACGGTCGGTGGACACTGAAAGGTCACGCGTTTGATAGACCCATTCTAAGTTTGACTGAATGTGTTCAAGGTCCACGGCTTCTAAAAGTTCAGGCCAAATAATGAGGGACACATCCGTCTGATAAGGCCTTAAATCTTGCATGCTTAAATGCCCTTTAAAGGCATAGATTGTCTCGCATTTCAATAAGGCATAGTAGCCTTTTTCACCGCGGGCATAGAGCAAAGCTTTGACTGGATTTTGACTGGTTTCTAGGGTGATTTCGATGCCTAAAAGGGGCGTCAAATTATGACGCCAAGCTAAGTTTAAAAAAGGAACGGCCGCATGCATGTGATGGTCTGCAAGTGCTACGGAGGTTCCTTTTTTTTGCGCGTGTTCCAGCAAGCGTTCAAGCTTTAAAACACTGCCGTTAAAACTGTACACAGATTGGGTATAAAGACTGTTGATCACGGCGCACCCCTTTGGGATGATTATATCATATTAGGGGGTGGCTGAGCGCTTACGCATGCGCCGGAATTCACGGATAAAAAACCATCCCGCCAGAACAAAAGAACCCCCCAGTAAACTCCGTTCAATCCAGTCTTCTTTAGAGAGTGTGTCTTCCATTTCGATTTTAAATTGCACCATTTCTAAGTATCCATGGTCGCCAAATACTTTGAGCGTATAGGTGCCATCTTCATCCACCGTGCTTCCGCTTTCAAAGTATTCATTGTTGAGATACCCTTCACCTTGGTAGGTGATCGTGATGGGTTCATTATAGGTTTGAAGATGCATCACCCCATCAATGCGCGCGTTGATTTTAAAGGGAATCTCATACGCGTAATTATCCTCATAGATGCCAAAGATATATTCCCCAGGGCCTTCGATGATTTCCCCCGGTGCGTAGAGTTCTCCGTTTAAGCGGCCTTGACCATACGTGTAATCAATCCGCACATCGCTCGCCTTGATCGCATTCATTTGAATCCCTGTCACTTTGGGGTCAAGACTAAAATTGACTAAATGTTCGTGGAATTTAAACGTATACTTTCCCGGATGAACCAAGGTGTATGGGCCTTCGATGAGTTCACCATTGAGTGTGGCTTCACCGGCAAAATGAATCGTCACTTCATCGGTGTAGGTTTCACCCGTTTGAATGCCTTCATACTTAGACCCGAGATACATCGTTTGAGTGTTTCTCACATACACCTCGGCGACATCGTTAAAGTCAAAATACACCCGGTACCCATCCTCGATGGCTTCGATGTTCGTAATCTTTTCATCAAAGGCTTGGTGGGATCTTTCTGACCCTAAGATATGAAGCTCATCATTGTAAAATTCAAAATCACCTTGGCCATTGGAAATGCTTGAACCGATATGCAGCAAATACCCATCATTTAAAGGATAGGCCCCGAGAATATCTTGATCCAAATCATCGTTGAAACGCTCATGCAAAATGAGTTCCCCTTCGTGATTGATCACAATGAAAAAAGGGTCATACTGATAGTTCTGAATGATGTAGCCCTCAATGAGAAAATCCTGCCCCGATGTGGTAACTTGATTGAACGAATACTTCACATTTTCATCGCCGAAAGTATGGGTGAACTGATACATGCCACTGCCTTCAATGTGTAAAACATTCACCCCGTCGATGGTTTGCCGGGTGATATCCAGTTGGGTGCCTTCCAACGTGATGGTGGTATCGGTCTTCGCAAGTCCCACCACACTCGCTGCCAGTAAAATCCATTTCAAAATTAACATAAAAAAACCTCCTCATCTAAACCATATGAGGAGGTGTGTTTTTTTCTTTTTTTTATTTAGCCAATGAGTCGTAATGTGTCTCTGGCGATCATCACTTCTTCGTTGGTGGGGACGACCATCAGTTTGACCGAGGCGCCGTCTTTGGAAATGATGGCTTCTTCGCCGCGGACTTGATTTTTCTTTCCGTCAATTTCGGTGCCTAAGAAGCCGAGACGTTTAGCGACGAGCGCCCGTGTTTCTGGGGCATTTTCTCCGATGCCTGCGGTAAAGACGATGGCATCCACGCCATTCATCGCCAGCACATACGCACCGATGTAATCGACAATCATTTTTGCTTGTTTTAAAATCGCGAGATGCGCTTTTTCGTTGCCTTTATCCGAGGCGGCCCATAAATCTCTGGAGTCACTCGATACATCGGAAAGACCTAAATACCCGGACCGTTTATTGAGATCTGCGAGGACCGATTGGATGGACCGATTTTCTTTCATCGCGATGTATTCAATGATGGCGGGGTCAATGTCCCCACTGCGCGTGCCCATACTGATGCCCGCAAGCGGTGTGAAGCCCATCGACGTATCGATGCTTTTTCCCCCATCCACAGCACACAAAGACGCCCCATTGCCAATGTGAAGCACGATGGTTTTGGTCGATTCAAGCGGGGTGCCCAAAATCTCAGCGGTCCGCTGTGACACGTATTTGTGACTGGTGCCGTGGAACCCATACTTGCGAACGCGGTATTTCTCATACCACTCATAAGGCGTCGCATACATGTAGGCTTCTTTGGGCATGGTTTGATGGAATGCGGTATCAAAAACAGCCACTTGGGGCACACCCGGCAGAGCTTTTTCAAACGCTTCGATGCCCATTAAGTTGGCAGGATTATGCAGGGGTGCTAAATCGGAAACATCATCGATGGCGACCTTCACGGCTTGGTCGATGGCCACGGAATCTTTGAATGCTTCTCCCCCATGAACCACCCGGTGACCGACGCCTTTGATGACATCGAGCGACGGTAAGATGGCTTCATCCACGAGAGCTTTCAGTAAAAAATCCACCGCTTCTTTATGGGTTGGGAAGGGATTTTCAAATGTCTTTTTTTGACCGTCATATTTGAGCGTAAAGTTTGAATCGTCGAGGCCAATGCGTTCACAGACCCCTGAGGCGACCAGGGTCTCATCGGGCATTTTCAGAACTTGAAATTTGAGTGAGGAACTTCCGGCGTTAACGGCTAAGATAATCATGAATGAGTGTCCTTTCTGTCTTTAAACCATGTATTCAATTTCACCAAGGCTTCTTCCATCGCTTCAGCATCATCAAAGGCGGGGATTTCAGCGACTAAGAAGTGGTCAAGTTGGTCGTCGGCATGGGCTTTTTTCTGTAAAATCAGAATGCTTTTGGGATGTGCTTTAAATAACGATTCATCCAATTTCAGCAAGCCAAATAAATGCGCTTTTTCGTGCAGAGACTTTTTAAATTCATCGGCCGCGGCCGTGTCAAAAAAGTCATTTTCAATCAAGCAAATCATGAACTGATTCGCTTCCAAATGGTCGAGGTGATGAAGGATGCCATAATAGGGCAAATACGGGGCTTTAGAATCTTTTTTGTAGATGGGAAAATCGGTCACGATGAGATCGAATCGGTGATTCGTAAACTGAAACGAATCTTGTTGGTAAAGCGTGTGCGTGACATCCAGCGCATCCAAATAATTCCGGGCGAGGGCCACGAGTTGATCGTGAATTTCAATCCCGCTGTAGACGGTGGTTTCCGGGAGTCCTTCGGAGAGTGTGGCCAGAAGATTCCCGGTGCCACAAAACGGATCAAGCACTTTTAAAGGCGGAGTCTTATAAAGTTTATCGATGAGATACGTGATGAAGTATCCGATGCCATCGGGGGTCATGATGGCATTGGCGATGCGGTCATCTTTAAAGGCTTGTAAGATGAATAGTTGAAAGGCTTTACGCATTGATTGCGTGTCAAAATTTCGCTGGGCAATCGCGGCTTTGGCACTTTTTAACTGTTCGGTCCCCTCCATGTCACTGGGCAGTTCATCATCCAGTAGAAAATGAAATACCCCGTTCAATGCGCTGAGGCCTTCTTGGGTCTTCGCAAAAAATAGGGGGTATACTGTCTCTAAAAACGTGATCATGGCGCTTAAACTTTCTTTATTTGACACGTTATCACCGCCTTTTATAATAGCAAAATCCCACCGGGTTGTCTATCGCGATTCAGGAAAAACTGAATATCCATTCAGGCGCTTTGTATTGTGAGAAAGCCCCAGATTTGGTATGCTTATAGCGATGAAAAAAAGAAATCAATGGGCCGTTAAACTGATCACCGATTACCAGGCTCACACACAGGGAAGACCCCCCACGTGTCGGTACTCGCCCACCTGTTCTAATTACGCCAAAGAAGCCTTTGAAACCAGACATTTTCTGGTGGCATTTTTCTTAAGTGCCTGGCGCATCATCCGGTGTAACCCATTATCCAAAGGGGGCTATGACCCCGTGCCCAAACCCAAAAGGAGAAAGCCCCATGAATAAACCCTATTTCTTCACCTCTGAAAGTGTCACCGAAGGCCATCCCGATAAAATCTGCGATCAAATCTCCGATGCCATTTTAGATGCCGCCCTCACCGATGATCCGAACTCCAGAGTTGCGGTGGAAACCGCCGTCACCACCGGCTTAGTCTTAGTCTTCGGAGAAATCACCACCACCACGTACATCGACATCCAATCCTTGGTCCGTAAAACCATCAAAGAGATTGGGTATACGCGCGGAAAATACGGATTTGACGCGGATAACACCGGCGTTTTAGTGGCCTTAGATCCCCAGTCCCCAGACATTGCTGGCGGTGTGGACCGCGGCGAATCACTGGGCGCCGGCGATCAAGGCTTGATGTTTGGCTACGCCACCAATGAGACCGATTCTTACATGCCCATCACCACCGTCTATGCCCAACGGCTCGCCAAGCGCTTAAGCGATGTCCGCAAAGATGGCACCTTAGACTATTTAAGACCCGATGGGAAAACACAAGTCACCGTAGAGTTTGACGGACACGGCACCCCGGTGCGCGTGGATGCCATTGTCATCTCAACTCAACATGCCGATGATGTCGACCAAGACACCATCGCTCGAGACATTCATACCCATGTCATCGATTCCGTCATTCCCAAAACCTTACGCGATGAAAAGACCAAGTATTTCATCAACCCCAGTGGCCAATTTGTGATTGGGGGCCCCCAAGGCGATGCGGGACTCACGGGACGAAAAATCATCGTGGATACATATGGCGGGGTCGCTCGTCATGGGGGCGGAGCCTTTTCTGGTAAAGACCCCTCTAAAGTCGACCGAAGTGGAGCCTATGCCGCTCGCCACGTCGCGAAAAACGTCGTCGCTGCAGGCCTGGCCGATCGCTGCGAAATTCAACTTTCGTACGCCATTGGCGTCGTTGAACCCACCAGCATTTTCATTGATACCTTCGGCACCAACCATGTCGATGAAGCTAAGATTTTAAAAGCCATTGAACGCGTCTTTGACTTGACGCCATCGGGCATCATCAAAACCTTGAATCTGCAAAGTCCCATCTATCAAAAAACGGCGGCTTACGGACACTTTGGTCGAGAAGATGTCACCTTCCCCTGGGAAGAACTCTCGCATGTAGACCAATTAAAAAACGCCCTTAAATGACAAAAAAAATCCCCCTGCGTAAACGTCGCAGGGGGTGTTTTATTTCACACTGAGAATTTTCATGCGTCTCAGCGCATCTTTTTCTTCAGCATCGAATAATTCAGTGGCCTCTTCAATCGATGTGGCCTTTTTTTCTTCCAAATAATAAATCAACATTTTAATGGTTTTATAGGCTTTATATTCAGGGGGCAAAATCGTGATGGCATCGAACGATTTTTGCGCCTCTTGAATTTTTCGTTCATAACTTCTCAGTTCACTTTGAATGTGGTCAAGGGCATTTTGTTTTTCCCTCTCAAGAGCGTCCAGCGCGGTTTGTAAGGTTTCGTTTTCAAAGGCACGCTGGTCGAGATAATTATAAAGCGCTGGGAAAATCCCTCCCACCAAATAACTGATGACGAGATGAATGTTAATGAGTCCCAGTAATACCAGGAAAAAAGGGCCCGTCTCAGTGAAAAACACAATCGATGCATACGCGAGTAAGACACTGCCGAAAAACGCGAGCAATAAGCCATAAAAAATGGCACCCGTTAAGTACCAATCGGGAAGTTTGTACGGTTTATACCCCAGCACAAACCAGACATTGAGTAAGATGCCGACCGCGGTGCTGACCAAGAATGATCCCCACGCGTTTTGAAAAAACGACAGGGCGCCTAAGAATACGCCAAGACTCAGTAAAAAAACCACCAATTGCATGGCCACAAAGCTTTTCGCTTCCAACCCTTTTAAATACCCGTATTCAATGACCGCTTTTTTCACAAAAAAAGTCTCTTGAATTTCTTGGGTTTGTTTACGCTCGACTTCTTTCTTTTCGTACTCTAAGTCTTGGAGCGTATCCGCGTATTTAAGTAGAGTTCTCAGTTCTGAAATGATCGGATTCATGCCCAATCTCCTCAATTCCTTCTGGGGTCTTTAATACCATCATAGCAAATCCTTAGACCATACACAGCCATTCATCCCTAAAGAAAAGAAAAAGACTTCAATTAAATGGAGCAGGTGAGGGGAATTGAACCCCCGACTCCGCCTTGGCAAGGCGACGTTTTACCACTAAACCACACCTGCATTTAACTTAAAGTCTAAGACTAATATACCACTCCGCGCGGTATCTTGTAAAGATTGAAACCATTTGGTGCGGGTGACAGGAATCGAACCTGCACTCCGAAGAACTAGATCCTAAATCTAGCGCGTCTGCCAGTTCCGCCACACCCGCAAACATTGGCTGGGCTGGATGGATTCGAACCATCGATGTCGGAGTCAAAGTCCGATGCCTTAACCACTTGGCGACAGCCCAATTTTTGAGGTGGGGCGACTGAAGGGAATCGAACCCTCGAATGCCGGAGCCACAATCCGGAGCGTTAACCACTTCGCCACAGCCGCCATGTCAATTGTTTAAAAGCGCAAATACAATTTTACCCATCAAGGTGCCAAATGTCAAGATATCATGCACTTGAAGCGCATTTCAGAGGGTGCTATTATGTTAACACAATCTTAACAAAGAGAGTCGCATGCGAAAACACATCGGGTACCTGGCATTATTCTTCATCATCACACTTTATTTTGAAACCTTACTCCACGTCCATGTCATGGGCATTTCTTTGGATTGGAGTTTTATTCGCGTGGCGGCGTTTTCCCTGGGGTATACCTCGTTTTTATGGACGTTGGTCCGTCTTTTTAATCGGAAACGCGCGCTAAGAATGCTTGGCGTCCTCATTGGGCTTTTAACCTTGATATTCTTTACCATGGATGTGTACTACCAAATCATGGGCGATTTTTACAGCGTCTTTATGAGTGGCGATGTCTTATTAGGGATCACCTTCTTGGGCCGCTTTTTTGTCAATTTAGAATTCTATCACGTGCTTTATTTCATTCCCATCACAGGGTATCTGCTTTTTGTCAAACGCATCACCATCAAGCGGTATCAAAGTGTCTTTGAACCGGTCGTCATTGTGGGATTTGCGATGGTTTGGATGGGGGTGGGCATCCTCCTCATCAATCCAACGCCGCTTTTTGCCAGTGATTCCCCGTTTAATTATTCCGAGCGTGACATTTATGAAAAACGGCCCTCGGCCTACCAAGTCATTGATGAATTTGGTGTCTTAACCTATCTCCGGTTAGACTTGCAAGAACTGAGTGACGATCCCGTGGAGGATCGTGGCGCCTTGGAAACTTTCTTAGAGCTACGTGAGCCGCACGCGCCCAATGAATACACGGGGCTCTTGGAAGATAAGAGTGTCATTTACATTTTGGCTGAAAGTTTTGATGATTTTGCCATTCACCCAGAGATAACCCCCGTCCTCAGTCAGCTGTTTGAAAGAGGCATGGTGTTTGAAAACTACTACGCCCCGCATTATTACCGCAATACCGCCGATACTGAATTCATGGTTCACACAGGATTTTACCCATCCAGACAAGTCCCCTTGTCGATGGAAGCGTATCAAGCCAATACATTTACCCAAACCCTCCCCAGACTCTTAAACGATGACTACCGGACGTATGCCTATCATAATTACACCGATTATTTCTATCCGCGCTCTGCGTTCTTATCGGAAACCATCGGGTTTGATGTCTATAAAGATGCGTTGGACTTAGGGCTTTTGGAAGAGGAAGTCTCGATTGGGGGGCCTCATCTCTGGCCGAGCGACCGTGATTTGTTTGAAGCCACCGTCGATGATTACATCAATGATGATCAATTTTTCACCTACTATCTCACCGTCAGTGGGCATATGGACTATAACGAGAGTCATCCCATCGTGGCGAAAAACCTCCCCACCGTCCTAGAAAGACTCCCCGCCGATGACCCTGCATTAAACGATGAAAGTTTACTCGCGTATTATGCGGCGCAACTCGAATTAGAGTTTATGGTATCGGCCATTTTAACCCGGCTCAATGACACCGGACGGATCGATGATACAGCACTGATATTGGCCTCGGATCATTATCCGTATGGCCTGGATGATGAGAGTTTTGACACACTCGGCACCTCGATCGATGACGCCGGCTTAGAAATCCATAATGTGCCCTTTGTCATCTATCACCCGGATCTTCCACACATCCATATCGACGACGTCTTTTCCAGCGTCGATGTAATGCCAACGGTGGCGAATTTACTGGGGAAAACGATTGATTCGACCCGTTTGATGGGACGCGATGTTTTCCAACCCGGCGCCAACACCGTTCGCTTTCAAAACGCCTCCATTTTAACGGAAGATTACGCCTACGATATCGAGGCGTTTGACCCCACAATGGTATTTAAACCCGGCATCACGGACGAAGATATCGTTCTCGCCTTTAATGAAATGATCTTCTACCAAGATCTCAATCATGCCCTCTTAGATATGGATTATCAAACCGAACTCGTGCCGTAAAAAAAGCCCAAGACGATGGTCTTGGGCTTTCCATTTTTACCGGTAATACCAACTGACGCCGAATCCTTTTTTCCCGACATGGACTCTAAAGACCGGGCCTAAGAATTCGGTTTCGGTGTATTCAATGTTGGGGAAGACTTCTTCCAGTTTGGATTTCATGAGTTCGTATTGTTCTTTGGAATTGACATTGATCAAGCGGGCGACCAAGGTTTTTTTAGGATCGCCATTTTTCTTGATGCGTTCGATCATTTTTT
Source organism: uncultured Mycoplasmatota bacterium (assembly GCA_913057225.1). Taxonomy (GTDB): domain Bacteria; phylum Bacillota_I; class Bacilli_A; order Izemoplasmatales; family Izemoplasmataceae; genus JAGYII01. The sequence continues at coordinate 37,722 of CAJXNT010000002.1, read as the reverse complement.
CGGTGAGTTTGCCATAGGTTCTGGTTTTATCACCCAAGGCAAGTTTGCCATCTTCCATGACAATCATCGGTTTGATGCGCATCGCGGTGCCAATGAGGGCTTGCGATTTTGACAAGCGACCGCCTTTTTGCAGGGAAAACAAGTTCTCCACGTTAAAGAGTAAGTCACTGCCGTCGATGATTTTTTGGACGCCTTTGACAAACGCTTCTTCGCTGTCCACGGATTCTCTGACTTTCATCGCCTCTAAAAATAACATGGCGTTGCCATAGGCGGCATTGCCCGTATCAAAGACATGAATGTCGTCTTTTCTCTCGTCATCATTGCGGGCAATGATGGCACTTTGATAGGTGCCCGATAAGCTTTTAGACAGCGTAAAGACATACACAATCTCCGCGCCTTTTTCAAACGATTTGGTGTACGCCTCGGTGAATTCGGTGGGCGCCGGTTGAGAGGTCGTGAGCCCTGCGCCTGCATCTTGTTTGGCATAGGTCTCTTCCGGCGTTAAATCAAATTCCTTATAGGTTTTATCGCCTTCGATGACATTCAGTTGAACGACTTCGCAGTCGTATTTTTTTATGTATTCATCTTCGATGTAAACGGTAGAATCTATGACAAATTTTGCTTTTTTCATTTTTAACCTCGTTTATAAAATTTGGTACACCGCAATAAAGTGAAGCAACGATCCGGCGATGACACTTAAGTGCCAAAGCAAATGTGTGTAATGCCAGTTCTTCTTGACGTACGAAAGGATATAAAATCCGATGCCGCCGGTATACGCAATCCCGCCATAGAGGATGAGCATCATAATCATATCGGGAATGGTGGGGGTGAGATCCGGAAGGACCAACACAATCGACCATCCCATCAACACATACATCACGATATGTAAGACTTTGAGGGTGGTGGGAAACACTAACTTTAAACCACCGCCAACGATGGCAATGACCCAAAGCCCAATCAGCAAGGCATTGGCCATGGGAGTATTGATCACCAATAAAACAAACGGCGTATAGGTGCCGGCGATCAATAAATAAATGGCGAATTGATCCAGGCTTTTGAGCACATGAAATCCACGCTCTGTGGGCATCTTAATGCCATGATGGAGCGTGGAGAATAGATACAGTAAAATCAACGATACGCCATAGATGCTGATGGCGAGAGTTTCAAAGGCGGTATCGGCTCTCACTATTAAGGCAATGAGTCCAATAATGCCTAAGATGATTCCGATGCCGTGTGAGACGGCGTTGGCGATGCGATCGCCTAAGTGGTCATGCATGAAAACTCCTTGATGTCATGATGAGTATAATGTAGCAATAATTACTCTATCTGTCAAGGTAATATAAAAGTCACACCCACTGCGGGGCGTGACTTAATTCCTCTATAGTATAAGGGTTTTTTTGGAAGTTGTCTTCAAATATACGTTGGAGCCTTTTCAGTTTCGGATACGCATGGAGTTCGGGGGTGTCTTCCATCATCTTGATAAAGACATACTGCCAGAGCCTGAAATCTTTAAATTTTTGATAGTGGCGAAACGAACGGTGTTTGACGGCCCATGGTTTAATCCCCGCATAATGAATGCCGTAGACTTTTTCAATGCTGGGATACCCAGAAAAACTCGCATAGCGAATATCTAACGTGTGCCACCTGCCACTCCATTTTGCAGTTAAATACTGCATTTCCGGCCAGTTATACGTTTGAATTTTTTCCTGCGTGGTGAGCGTATTTAAATCGGCATCGATGGCGTCGTAATCTTTGAGGTTCGTGTGGTAAATCCAAAGCGCCGTATTCATCCCTAAATTGGTGGGATCGTCTTTCACGCGATCGGTGATGGAGGCGGGAATTGTCTCATACTTCAAATACGCTTTGTAAATCTCATGCCAGTGCCACATGCCGGTTTCACGCATGGCATCGGTGACCACGTATTGATGATTTTTAACCTGGGTCGCATGCGCCTCTTTTTCGTTGATGATGGCCGCAGGGGCCACCGCGTCTTTGAGTTGATCAAACTGTCTTAACGGCAAAATATCACTGTCGGCCAAACAAAACTTTGTCCCAATGGGGGTTTGGTCATCATAATATTTTAAGACTTCAAAGCGGGTGAATAGATCGCTTCGGTCTTGACGCCCTTCTCGGTTTTGGTGTTTGAGTTTTCGCTGATCGATGAGCACGACTCGGTTGAACACCGATTCCAAATAGTACCGGGCATCTTGACTGACATCATCGGTGACAAAACACATCCGGTCTGTGATCCCTTGTTTTTTGAGCGCGTACCCATACACCAACGCCCCGGGAACAAAAAAATCATTACGCATCAAAAACGTTGCATAAATCATGAAAAATCCACCACACTTTCAAGGACTTTTTCTTTCGGTAAATGTTGAATGCGGCAGGTTTTTTTGAGCCCCTTAATCCACGCATCGATATCTTTGGTGGCCTGTTCACTCATGGACTGAGCGATCAAACCAATGACTTCAGAACCGATGAAGGCGTCAGGATGTGACGCCATTTGATCTAAGACACTGCGGACGATGGATTCAACCTTATAAAGATCAAAACGTCTTAAGTTCATCGATAGATGATACAGCGAAGGACGCAACCGAAAGACCGCCGCATCCAATCCCAAGTGCCCACCCCCAGATTCTCGGATGGTCCGGGCGATGGTTTTTAGCGGCGCAGGGTCCTCCAACTGAAAAGCCATATTAAACGCGAGTAACGGATCTCGCTCACCCAGTGCGACACAGCCTAAGGTCATGGCGTGTTCGCACGACCCATAATCAAAGGGGGCGTTTCCGTTTAAACATGTTTCTTTCACCGCTTCAAAGCCACCCTTTCGAATATTTTTGAGCTGACGGTGAGACGCTTTCTTGGCGCTTTTCTCATAAAAAACAACCGGCATCCACCGGCTGATTTCACGGCCCCAGGCATCGATTTCATGAGATAAATCGGCCGCATCCAACGCCACCATAGGGATGACATCAACGGCCCCCATCCGGAAATGGACCCCGCGATGCTGATTCATATCCACATGAAAGCTCGCCGCTTCAACGAGCGCATTGATCGCGCGTTTAACCGTGTGAAAAGAACCCACAAAGGTGATCACGCTCCGGTGGTAATGCACGTCTGATTCCGCCAAAATATACAGCGCTTCAGAGCGGTACTCAGTGACGATGGCTTGCAGCCATGGTTCGGTGTGAAGGGCCGACACATTCACGGCCGACCAAATGCGTGGGGTGTCCATTAAATCGACCGGAACGCCACGTCTTTTTCACGCATAAATTCAATGATTTGTTTGGAAGAAATGACGATGCCCACATTTAAAAAGGCATAACTCGTATGATCGATGGGGCCATCTTGCGTCATCACTTGTTTTTTCATTCGTAAGTCAAGGTCATGACTGCGCGTGGCCGATTGCATGCCATACACCACGCCCTGTTCATCAAACACCGGCCCACCCGATTGGCCTTTAATGCCTGGCGTGGACATCTCAAATCCGATGACGCCCGCTTGGTTTCCAATCTTCCGAGTGACCATGCCTTCTAAGGGGAAATACGGCGATTGATGGTGGCCTTCTTGGGTGAATAAAATGTCGTCTTTGACTTCATCGTATTTGACGGTGGAATATTCAGAAAATGGATACCCGAGTTTGCAAAGCATCATCCCAGGTTCGACTTCGGTTTCAGAAAATAAGGGGTATTCATTGGTGAGCATTTCAACGCCCCCCTCAATATGGATGAGGGCAAGATCGAGGGTCTCATGGGTAATGAACTGGACCCTGGAAGGGGTGCCTTTGAACACGTTATAAAATTGGTTCTTGAATTGAATGGGCATGCCGGGACGGTATTTATATTTTTCTTTCAATTGATCGGCAGAAAACGTGCCGGCATTGAGGTCATTTTTATATTCGGAGTACCGTTTATTGAGCGCGTTTGCGAGTTGAAAATTTTGGGCCACATGTTTGGCCGTTAACAACCAGCCATCCTTGTTGACCACAATCAAGGTCGAGGCACTTTTATGCACTTCTTTGGACCCATACGTTCGGTGGATGGTCCGCAGTTGTTTGGTGAATGTTGCGCTGTCTTTAATCGCTTTTACAAACATATTTTCACATCCTTAAATTCATCATAGCACAGCGGCCCATACGCCATAAAAAAAATTCACGAAGTCTTTCGTGAATTTCAAGTGGCAGGGGTGACAGGATTCGAACCCGTACTAACGGTTTTGGAGACCGCTGTGCTACCATTGACACCACACCCCTTGATAAAGCGCTTAATCATTATAGCATAAGGGCCGCCATCCTTGGCAAGAAATTCCCATAAAAAAAGCCTTGATTTCAAGGCTTTATTCACTGACCATTTCAGGCTCTGTCACGGTGATGACGATGGTGTCTTTCACACTGCCATTTCCAACCGATGCCGTGACCATGACTTGACCCGGATTTAACGCGGCTAAGTTTCCGCCATTATCAATGTAAACCACATCGAGATTTGAACTGGTCCAGAACAGATCATAGCGGTCAAATTCACCCGAGACATTGGCTCTTAATCGGCCGACATCCCCCACTTCATAGGTGAGTTCTGTTTGGGCGATTTCCACGCGGTTTGAAGGCGCAAAATAATCGTTTCCGAGTTCAAACCCGAGATAGGCACTGCCAAGTGCGACCACCACTAAAAAGAGTAAGAGCCATCCGGACCGGTTTTTCTGCGGAACGGATTGAGAAGGGGAGGCGGTTGGGGTGGGGGTTGCGCCGGGGCGACCGGCAACACTTTTGGCGTTGGGTTCTTGCCGTTGGGCTTTTTTAGGGTTTTGTAACTTACCGTCTGATGTGCTTGAAAATGGCTTCGCAGGAATCTTTTTACTCATAACACCCTCCTTATTCGCCCTTTATTATACCTTACATCGAATATTTCAGATGATTTTTTACAAAATTAGGGTGGCGGTGTACCCTTTTTGTTTTAACGTGGCTTGAATCGATGGGAAGGTTTCTTCTTTCGCCTGAATGAAAACTTCTTGGGTCTTTAAATTGACATCGTACTGGGCCACGCCTAATTCTTTGAGCACATCTTTAATGGTGGCCACACAATGCTCACACGTCATATTCAACACTTTAAATTTTAACGCGTCGTTGGGATCCATTTCATCCAGATGAACCCATCTGAGTCGCAGAGCATTCAACACGACCATAATCGATGAAAATCCCATCGCCACTGCCGCAAGGACCATCGATAGTCCCCCCAATGCAGCCATTGGAATGGCGACCAAATTATACGAAAATGCCCACAGGAAATTTTGCTTGATGTTTTTTAATGTGGCTTGGGACATGTCCATGGCTTGCAATACCTTGTTGAGGTCGTGACTCATCAGGGTGACGTCACTTGAGTCGATGGCAATGTCGGTGCCATACCCCATGGCAAACCCAATATCCGCCGTTTTTAAAGCCGGAGCATCGTTGATGCCATCCCCCACAAAACCGACCTGACCTTCGGTTTGATAGGTCTTGACCCAGGTCGCTTTTTCTTGCGGTAAGACGGAGGCATGGTAATGATCGATGCCTGAATCTTTGGCGATTTTTTCGGCCACTTTTTCATGATCTCCCGTGATCATCACGGGTTTTAACCCACGCGCTTTCATCGCTTGAATGACCGCTTTTGTCGTCGGTTTTAACGGATCTTCAAACGCAAAAACCCCGATGATTTCTCCGTCTTTAATGACATAATTCAACGTCAATGCTTCCGCCATCCATGTTTGGGTGAGCTCGGCCATGGAAGTTTGGAGGCCGTGCGCTGAGACGTAGGCATGAGAAGCCAGTGTGATGCGCGCATCATCCACCGTTGCTTGAATGCCTTGACCCGGTAAAATTTCAAAATTTTCCACCGGTTTGAGCGGCGCATTCTGAGCGGTGGCGTAACTTAATACGGCGTGTGCCAATGGGTGCGTTGATTCATTTTCGACACTTGCTGCCACGCTTAATGCCTCAGCGGAACCTTGAAAATGTTTGACCACGGGTTTGCCTTGAGTCAGCGTGCCAGTTTTATCAAATGCAATGATTTTCAGATGGGGTGCCACTTCAAAGAAGTCGCCCCCTTTATACAGGATATGATGCTCCGCGGCTTTGCCATTCCCCACCAAGATAGAAGTGGGTGTGGCCAGACCCAATGCACATGGGCAGCTGATCACAAGAATGGCCACACTGCGTGTGAACGCCACTTGGAAATCAAGGCCCAATCCTGCCCATTGCACGAAGAAATTTGCGATGGCGATGGTGACCACCACGGGCACAAAAATCGCTGAGATGCGATCGGCCAATCGTTGGATCGGTAACTTTTCTGCGCTGGCTTCTTCCACGGATGCTATGATGCTCGAGAGCATGGTGTCTTGCCCCACTTTTGTCACTTCGATGGTCAAGGCAGACGCTTGATTTAAGGTGGCGCCGATCACCGGCATGCCGACTTTTTTATCCACAGGCATCGATTCGCCCGTTAACATGGATTCATCCACCGAGCTCATCCCGTCGACCACGATGCCGTCTGTTGGAATTTTCTCCGAGGCTTTGACGTATACTAAATCGCCCACTTGAATCGCTTCCAGCGGGACCATTTCATACCCATTTTCTGTGACTTTACGGGCTTCTTTGGCTTCCAATTTCAACAGTCCCACCAAAGCGTCTGTGGTTTTTTCTTTGGCTTTATCTTCAAAGAAGTTGCCCAACAATACCATGGTCACAATCAACGCAGAAATCTCAAAAAAGTACTCAGGGTGCATGCGTGGAGAGACTTGATCATTGATTAACCAGTAAAGGCTATAAAAGTACGCACTGCTCGTCCCAAGGACGACCAAGATGTCCATGCCCAGAACTTTTTGTTTGAGGCCTTGGTAGGCCGAAATGAAAAAATGACGGCCAATCACAAACTGCACAATGCTTGCGAGGATCAATTGGAAAAACCCGTTCATGAAAAGCGCGGGGACGGGCACAAAGGAAAACCATGCCAAATGCCCAAACATGGCATAAAGCAAGGGGGCTGAAAGTACCACTGAAAGCCACAACTCAATCTTTAACTGGCGCGCCCGTTTTGCACTCTCTTTCAAATTATCTTCCAGCACCGGATGATAGCCCGCTTGCTGGATGGTGTTGGCAATCGCTTGCAGGGACGTTTGAGTGTCGTCATAGTCCGCTAAGACTTTTCCGGCACTGACGTTCACTTTGACCTCGACATACGGTGAATCTTTAAAGCTATTTTCAATCGTTTTGGCACACATACTGCATGTCATGCCATCGACTTTTATGGTCTTTTTCATAGGGATTTATCCTTCGTTGCGTATAATATAAGATATGGGATTATAGTATATATAGGCCTATACGTGTTGTGCAAATCATATTATCAGGAGTTTTCATGATCATCGATTCCATTGAAACCTTAGACGCTGAACTCAACAAACCACTGACGTTAGTCCTTGCGAAAACCCATCCCTGCAGTGTCTGTAAAAACACCATGGATTTTTTGAAAGCGCAAGTGCCCAAACTGAATGCGATGAATGTGGTGGAAATCTACATCGATGACCACGATGAATTTCGTGGGAAATTCATGATTTTTACCGTGCCCACCGTCATGGTATACAGTGAAGGCAAAGAATTACTGAGAGAATCTCGTTTTATCGACGCCGGTAAAATCAACCGGTTGGTCGATATGTTTGGAGCGTAAAATGACGTTAGGCCTCATCGCCCATGACAAAAAGAAAAAAGATATGATCACGTTCTGTCAAGAACATGCGCATATCTTAAAAAATCATACGTTGTTTGCCACCGGCACCACCGGTCTTAAAATTAATGAAAAGACAGGGTTAGACGTGCACCGGTTTAAGTCGGGGCCCTTAGGGGGCGACCAAGAAATGGGCTCGAAGATTGCCAACGGAGAAATTGACATGCTCTTTTTCTTCCGCGATCCCCTCACCGCCCAGCCGCATGAGCCCGATGTGTCGGCCCTGTTTAGACTCAGTGACGTTTATCAAATTCCTCTCGCCACCAACATCAAAACAGCGGCATTTCTCATCGATTCACTACGCGAGTAATACCCCGGTAAATATCACCCAAGCGAGGATGCTTTTACCGAACAGTGAAAGCCACACATACGCACGTTCACCGTAGATATAATCGGCCCAACGGCCGATTTTTTTATACTGCAAATATTGATTCAGGGCAAACGCATTAAAGACGACGAAATAGAATATCACCCCAGGAATGACAAACCAAGGAAGCAACGAAATATCGGTGTTTCCGAATAAGTAAATGAGAATGAGCACCCAGGGTGTGATCCCAGCAATCCACCCAAAGGTAAACGGATGCCAGTCGGTTTTCTTACGGTGCGGAGGATTCATTTTCTCCATCAATAATCCGAAAAGATTCATCAGGGCATTGATGACAAAAATGGCAATCAGCGCTTCGATGGTCAACAGTCCAAACATCGTGGTTAATAAGACAATCATCACCGAAGAACTGAGCGCGTATTCGTACCAGCGATAGGGATTGATCCCATTCACAATGTTACGTTTATAGCGTTCTTTCAACGGCACCGCAATTAAGAAATGAAAGATGGCTGAAAGCAGTAAAAAGGATGCCACTAACAGAGAAAATGGCAGTTCAAAGAGTTCTTGGGTGCCCGGAAAATAAAGATCGCCTTGGGTCTCAAAAAAGCGGGCATAAATTTGCGGACGGAAATCTCTGAAGACGTCTACCGTCAAGGCTAAAACGACCATGGCCGCGCCTTGAACCAAATGGAATAATCCCATCCAGCGATTAAATGAAATAAGCTTATCGATGCGTTGCATAAGGGCCTCCTAGCGGGGCTAAAGATAAAGACTATATGTTCAGTGTATAAGATGTTACGCCAAGTATGCTTAAAGACGCTTGGATGGTCGTGAGACCATCACCGCATACACCACCCATCCAAAGTAAACCAGTAGGATGATGACGCCCCACACTTTTCGGCTGAAAAACTTGGGGACTTCAGGGGTTTTAATCAGGTGAATCAAGGCGATGGTTCTCGCCAAGAGTTCCACGAAGACTAATGCGAGAAAGAGCTCCCAAAAGAATGGGAAATCCATCAAATTCCATCACGCACAGGCTCGATTTTTTGCTCCATCTTATTGCGACCAATGATGCCCGCAATGAGATACATCACACCCACCAATTGGTTGCTGAATAGAGTAATGCCTCCATAGATGGCTTGATACAAAAAGATGGTGGAAGCTTTCTGGTCGGATGTTTTCTCCCTGATGACAGGAATAAATAAAAGAGCATTAACCAAGAAAAATGCCAGTTGAAAGATGATCACGATGGTGATCACCGTTCGTAAAAATGGCAGAGCCATGTAAAACGCATTCAGTTCATCTGCCGTCACAAATGCCTCTTCTAAAATCATCATGAAAAAGGCGGGGAGCCGGGCAATCATGAAGAAGATAAAAGCCGTAAATAAGAGGCTTAAACCTTGAAACACGAGTCCTAAAATCGTTAAGACTCTCACCGAAGTTGGTAACTTAGGCATCTTTGGTTAACTTCACGGCCGTGCCATACGCAATGATTTCCGCCGCACCAGCCATGACGCCTGACGTTTGAATGCGGAATCCAATCACAGCATCCGCGCCCATGGCATCGGCTTCTTTGAGTAAACGCTCAGTCGCCAGTTGTCGAGCATTTTCCATCATGTCTGAATAGCCTTTGATTTCTCCCCCGACCAGGCTCTTGAGCCCTGCACCGATGTCACGGCCAATGTTTTTGGTTTGAACCGTTGATCCTTTGACGTAACCTAATACTTCACTCACTTGGTAGCCTGGGTAATCATTGAGTGTGACCAATTCTTTTCTTGAAATCATTTGAAATTCTCCTTATATTTTTTTTGTTCACGTTTGAGATAAAAATTGAGGGCTCTTGGAATCAATCGATGGGTCCATTTAAATAGCGATGATGTATGAAGGGTATGTTGATGCGACTTAATTGCACGCGTTATTTTACGCGCAACATCATTGGCATCTTGAATGAGCCAAGACGTGTGCGGTTGTTTCGAAGTTTCAAAGAAAGCGGTATTGACCGCGACCGGATACACCCTCAACACATCGCTTTCATCTTCCCAGCGAATGGCTTTAAAGTAGGCATCAAGAAACGATTTTGTGCTGGCATAAAGCGCATACCCTGGCAAGGGCCAAAAGGCCATCGCTGAGAGCATCACCACAAATTGAATCTGCGAATTTTTAGCTTTCATGGTTTGATATTGGTCAATCACAGCGAGCGCATTGGTCTGAATCATGGCCTCAAAGGCTGAGCGATCAAAGCCGTTTTTTTCATAGCGTGCATACCCGGCATTGGCCACAAATATATCCACCGTCTCGGGTAATGCCTCCATCCATTTTGATGCTTGAGTTGGATCGGATAAGTCCACAGGAATCTTTTTTAAATTGGGATGATCAAACGTAAAATCATCTTTGGGATGATATACCCCAATCACATGGGTATGATCGACCCACGCGTTCATGAGGGCAAATCCAATGCCCGAACTGGCGCCTGTAATGACCATGGTTTTCATAAGAACCTCTCCTTAATTATACCAAATAAAAACGCCTCATGCAGAGGCGTTTTTGCTTATGGCAGCCAGTCTTTTGTGCATCGGAGGATGCGAATAATAGACGGTCGTGTATGCGGGATGCGGGTTTAAATCGGACAAGGATTCTTTGGCCAATTTTCTCAAGGCTCTTTCCATCGGTTCGGGCCCAAGCAATGAGACACTGTATGCATCCGCTCGGTATTCAGCCCACCGTGATAAGGCCATGGTGGGTAATGAAATCAATAAGTCAAGCGGTGAAATGAGGATGCTAAATAATATTACGCCAAACCCTAAGAAAATCCCCTCAAATCCAAACGCGGTGTAAAGACTTTCGGTGGTGAGAACGACATAAAACAAAAACACATAAAGGAAAATCTGAATGGCTTGTTGAATAAACATCCGGGGCACATCTTTGTGTTTACCGTGAGCAAACTCATGCGCCAAGACCGCCAAAATTTCGTCTTCGCTCATTTTATCAATCAACGTATCAAAGAGGACAATTTCTTTTTGTTTGCCAAACCCAGAGAAAAACGCATTCAGACGGGTTGAACGTTTGGATGCATCCATCTTTGAGATGGCCTTCACTTTAAAGCCAATCTCCGCCGCAAGGTTTTCAATCGATGTCTTCAAACTGCCGTCTTCTAAGGGTTCAATCTTATTGAAAATCTTGACGAATACGGCGGTGTACAAATATGAGATGAGTGCGAAGATGGCCATTAAACTGGCCCACGCAATCACGATGAATACCAGTAGATTATCTTGGAAGGCCTCATATAAATAATAGAGCCCCGTCACCAATCCTCCCCCAAGGATGATGGTGAGTAAAAGTTGTTTCACTTTATCACTGACGAACGTTTTTTTGGTGGTCTTATTAAACCCAAAATCAGTCTCAATTTTAAACGTACGATAATAACTAAATCCAAGGCCTAAAATGAACTGAATCAGCTGATAAATACCGAGGAACAAGAGCACGCTCAAAAGGGCACTGTCGGAAATGGATGCAGCTTCATAAATAACTTGAATGAGGGCGCCGTCAAAAAGGAGTAAGGCTAGTGTAATGGCCAGCGAAACCCCTCTAGAAATCCATCCAAACCGCGAATTGACCTTTGTGTACGCAATCCATTTTTGATATCTTTTTTCATCAAAAATGTCGGATACATTTTCGGGGATGGGTTGGCTTTTGATGCGTTCATTTAAAACTTTCAAAAAGGCTTCAACGCTGAATGTGATCAACAAAACCGCAATGACGAAGTAATCCATTTAATCATCCTGACCGGTGAGTATCCCTGTGATCGGAATCAATAAGAATACCAACCATGCAATTTCATAGAGATTAAAGAAATCTCCTATGATTATGAAAAGTATAACACTCAAGAAAGGCATGTAGGCCACCAAAGGCGTTTTCTTCCCCTCCACCAAACGCGTATATAAGAGTCCACCGATGGGTATCAGTAAGAAGATCACCCAGGTGGGATGCCACGCTCCCACTGTAAAACCGAGGGTCAAATAAATCGCTGTGAGAGTCAAGGTCAAGCCGATACCCAGACCTAATTTTTTGATGTTTAATGCTTTGAGTTGTGGCCAATTTTGATAAAGAATGACCGGGATGAGTCCCAGAAAAATAAAGCCATAATAAGGATTGGGCTCACTTAAAAACAGCCACACAAACACCGCAGGAATCAAGGTGGAAATCCCCACCATCAACGGTTTTAATGGACGGTCTTCCGCGAGGATGCCCAGGGGTAAAATCAAGGTGTATCCCACCCATGCGACGGTCCACAAATTATACGCAAACCCGAGAAAGAAAAAGAGAATCGTAAAGATGAATGGGGATAACGCCACCCACTTTGAGATGCCTTTTGTATTCAGCGCAATGGCACTCATGGGAATCAGTAAAAAGACCAACCATGCATACGCAAATCCATCCAATAAAAACCCAATCACAAAAAAGGAAATGGTTGCCACAAACGGCGTCAATGCCACCCATTTATCCCGTTGATTTTTTAAGGTTTTTTCACGCATGGGAATCGTTGAGACGATGGCATCAATGGGACCTAAGGATTGGATGTATTCGGTTTCGATTTCACCGCTGGAAAGCGCCTCATTGATCATGGATTCATAATCCGCCACGACATCACTGCGCTCGTTTCTTGAAAAGCCTTTTTCTTTCAAGGCTTTGGTGAGTGCTTCAATAAATTGATTTTTATTCATTGTTTTCTCCTAATATGGTTTGAACGGATTGCGTAAAGGTCTCCCATTCCAATCGTTCATCTTTGAGATACGACTCGCCTTCACGGGTCAAACGGTACAGTTTTTTTGGGGCGCCGCTCACGCCTTGTTCTTTTTCAAAGCTGAGATAAGCTTTTTCCGTCAACCGTCTTAACATTGGATAAATGGTATTTTCGTTCACATCCAAGGTCTGTTTGAGCACACTCGTGATTTGATACACGGTTTGAAATCCTTGACTCACGAGCGCCAGCACACATAAGTCAATGACCCCTTTTTTAAATTGCGTGTTCACCCGCACCTCCTATTAATTGTGTATTACACAATAAATATACATGAGAAAAAAAAGGGTGTCAATAAAAAACGGATTCTTGGGAAGAATCCGTTTTAGGATTAAGATGTTTTTTTCGTTTTGAAACGGTCATACACATGCGACATAAAGGCAAGCGCAAAGCCGAACACAAACACACTGATTGCGATCAATATGGGGCCCAGTGAAGCCTCAAATGCATCGGGCCAGATTTGATAAATGGATCCCACCAACAATCCTATGATCGCGAAATACGTGATCTGATAGTAGTGTTTAAGAAGGTATGTGATTAAGCGCGTCGCACCCACTAACCCGAGAAGCATGCCTCCAAATAAGACAATCAATATCGGAATGTTGAAGGTCGATAGAGCATTCACAAACGTGGGATACATGCCAATGGCCAGTTGCACCATCGACCCAGAAACGCCCGGCACAATGGCGGTGGCACTGGCCACAAAGCCGGTGATAAATATCAAAAAGCTATTGCTTAAAGTGAGAGTGGTAATGGGATCGGCGTCGATGTCTGTATTCACGATTAAGTTCAGCCCCACTAAAAATCCTAAGCTCAACGCAAAGGCTAAAAATGTCCCCACGGTAAATCGTTGTTCGTCACTTTCGGTGGTCTTTTTAATGATGATGGGCAGGCTCCCCACAATCAGTCCCATGAAAAAAATACGCATGAATGCAGGGTAGTTTTCTAAGAGGGTTTCCATCACGCCCGCGAGGGTAAAGAGCGCTAAGAAGTTTCCCCCATAAAGGGTCAGTAAAAAGATGAGGGCCGCCAACCATCCGGCTTTTCGGCGAATTAACGTATCCACACTCAAGACCAGTCGGTCATAAACTTTAATGATGACGGCCACGGTCCCCGATGATACCCCAGGGATAATGGCCGCAATCCCCATGAAATATCCGCCAAGCAGTAGTTTTAAGTCAAATTTATTTTTCATCCGTGTCCTCAATTTGAACAATGATTTCGTTGCGTCTTAAAAACCCAGGGGTCATGGGGGCGTTGTACCGTGCAATGTATGCCGAACTGATGATCGTGTATCCTTTTTGTTCACACCACGCTTTTAACATCTCGGTTTGCATCTGAATTTTTTCGTTTGTGGCCCGGCCTGAAAAGCGCACCGCGGCGGCGACATTTAAATCGTATTCTTTGATGACTTCCTGATCATCAATCGGCTGGGGCGCATCTTCTTTTTTCACCATATGAAGGGGGAGCACAAACTCCATGGTCTTTTCTTTTGTGTCGTTGATCACGGGGATTGTCATGGGCATTTTCACTTGGGGTTCATTGCGCCCTGAGATAAACGAAAATAAACGGCCGAAGCCGCTGCCTCTGAGGGTATCATCCACCGTGGCCACACTGAGGAAAGGTTCATACCTTCTTTGTTCAAAGGCCCCATCTTTTTCCATCACTTCATAGTTTGGTTCTTGGTATTTTCCCATGTCACACCTTTTTGCCTTGTATTATACCTTATTCCACTTTAATCCTGCGATGTTTAACCATAAAAAAACAAGGCGAACGCCTTGTCTTTGAAAGTCATGATGGCGGAGCAGGAGAGATTCGAACTCTCGCGCCGGTTTCCCGACCTATGCCCTTAGCAGGGGCACCTCTTCAGCCTCTTGAGTACTGCTCCAGAACGCTTAAATAGTTTAGTATATTTAAGCACCCCTGTCAATTGCCTAAAGGCCGACGTTTTCTTTGAGCATGGTGAGTTGTAAGCGCGAGCGTTTCAGGTCCACATCCATCACATACACATCCACAATTTGACCGACTTTAACCACATCAAGGGGATGTTTCACAAAGCGATTGGCCAGCTGGGATATGTGCACCAAGCCATCGGTTTTAACACCACAATCCACAAACGCCCCAAAATCGACAATGTTGCGAATGGTGCCTTGGAGTTGGTCGCCTTTTTTCAGATCTTCTAAGTGTTTGAGTCCTTTTTTTAAGAGGGGTTTCGGGAGGTTATCCCGGACATCTCTTAAGGGACGTTTTAAGCTTTCCATGATGTCTTCCAAGGTCAGAAGGCCCACCCCAATGGTCTTTGCCATCTGGGGTTTATCCACGGTGGCTAACGCCTGGGCCATGGTCTCACTTCCTAAGTCTTGAACGCTGAGGCCCAACGTGTTTAAGAGTGTTTCAGTTGCGGGGTAACTCTCGGGATGAATGTCGGTTTGATCGAGCGGGTTTTGACTCCCTGGAACCCGTAAGAATCCGATGGCTTGCTCGTAAGACTTGGGCCCAATGCCTTTGACTTTTTTGAGCGTTTTTCGGGACGTGAACGCACCGATTTCATCGCGCATCGCGACCAAATTTTCGGCCATTTTCGTGGAGAGTCCCGCCACAAAGGTTAGCAAAGGGGCACTCGCCGTATTAACGTTAACGCCCACTTGGTTGACCGCGGTTTCCACCACATCATGCAGCGACTGCGTGAGTTTGGAGACGGTCACGTCGTGTTGATACTGACCAACCCCTAAACTTTTCGGGTCAATTTTAACGAGCTCTGCGAGCGGGTCTTGCAACCGTCTGGCAATGCTGATGGCACTGCGTTCTTCCACATTGAGATTCGGGAATTCTTTTTGCGCGAGAGTCGAAGCGGAATACACACTGGCCCCCGCTTCTGAGACAATCGCATACGACACATCCAGTGCATGTGCAGAAATCAATTCCCCGATGAATGCTTCGGTTTCCCTAGAGGCCGTGCCATTGCCGATGGCAATGGTATCAACATCAAACTTTTTGATGAGTGAAAGGACGGTCTGGACCGCAGCTTCTTTGCGATCGGCTGGGACCGTTTCTCCGGGGTATTTTTGATGCGGATAGATGACGTCTTTTTGAAGGAGTCTTCCAAGGGGATCCACGACAGCCACTTTACACCCAGTCCGAAAGGCGGGATCCACACCGAGTATGGTTTGGGTTTTTAAGGGCGGTTGCATTAACAACTGAAAGAGGTTTTCTCCGAACACATGAATGGCTTGGGCTTCCGCGACCTCCGATAAATGACTGCGAATTTCCCGTTCAATGCTGGGTTTTATGAGCCGTTTATACCCATCTTCCAATGCCTCCACCAAATGTGCGTGCGACGGGTGTTCGGAAGCGGGGATCAATCGATGCGTCATCGCGTCAATGACTTTTTCATCGTCCACGTGAATGCTGACGGTTAAGATTTTTTCTTTTTCGCCGCGATTGATCGCGAGGACTCGAAACGGTTTGAGCGAGGAAAGCGCGACGTCATAATCGTAGTAATCACGGTAGGTTTCTTTGGCATCTTCTGCGTTCTTTTTCTTCTTCACATGAACGCGGCCGGATTGTTCAAATGTTCGGCGGACGGCGAGCCGGTTTTTGGCATCGTCACTGTAGATTTCAGCCACGATGTCTTGGGCGCCTGAGAGGGCACTTTCAATGTCTGCCACCTCTTCGTTTAAAAAGCCTTTCGCTTTGTCTTGAGGTGATTCACCGCTTTGTGATAAGAGGTGTTGGGCCAAAGGTTCCAACCCTTTTTTGATCGCTTCGGTGGCGCGGGTTTTTTTCTTTTCTTTGTAAGGGCGATATAAATCTTCCACTTCCACAAGTTTTTGCGCCGCCATGATTTCACCGCGCAAGTCGTCGGTCATCATGCCCCGCTCTTCGATGAGACGAATGACATCGGCTTTGCGGTCTTCAAGCTTTTTCTTGGATTCATATTCATGGGCGATGGTGCGAATCGTGGTTTCATCCAAATCGCCGGTTTGTTCTTTTCGGTAGCGCGCAATAAAAGGGACCGTATTTTCCTCGAGTAAGGAAAGCACGGTCGCAATGGTTTGAGCGCTCAAATTTAAACTCTCTGTGAGGGTCTTGATGAGGGATTGATCCATGAGAATCTCCTAAGGGGTATAGGTGCCCGCGTTTAAATCGTCAATCAATTCTAAGATCGGGTCACTCCCGACTTTTTGATCGATGATCGTGCCGTCTAAATAGACGGTCACCGTGGGGGTCCCTGAGATTTGAACCGGGGAGAATTGTTCAGACCCTCTTAAATCCGGGTCGTTGACATCGGCCAACAAGACCGGAATATCATTGGGATTGGACGCCGCAAACCCTAAAATATCATCTTGAATTTGCTGGCAAAAGCTGCACGATTCAGAGTAGTGGTATAACACCATATACCCTTCTCTGGGCACCTGCGATGAATAGGTGAGCCAATTTTCGACATGCACCATTTCCGGGTCATCGTAATCGTAGGATTCACTGAGCAGATTGACCAGGCCTAACACCCCAAGCAATCCCACAAATACCACACTGAGAATCACGATCCAACTGGGTCTTTTATTCATATGTTTCTCCTCTCACTTCTTCGTAATTGAATGTTCCGTTTTCTAACGCTTCCAGCAATTCTAAAATATCGGCCGCCGAGGTCACCACATACGTGATCGTTTCATCGTCGTAAAAGAACACCGCCGGTTGCCGGTTTAAGGCCAAGGGCCTTACCCCCATCACTGTTCGTTCATTCACTAAGATGAGTTCGATGCCATCGTCGTTTTCCATGCCGTAGGCAAAGAGGGCTTCATTGACAATTTGACACCCCGCACAATCGGTCCCAAAAAAGTCCCGATTATAATAATACCCCAAGGTGAGTTCATCCTCGTTTTGCACCGCATCGAGTTCAGCCCAATCATAGACATGCGGGAAATCATCGTAACCATATTCGCCATACATGGACGGGCCACAGCCCATCAAAATGAGCACGATCAATAAACTAAGTCGTTTCACCGCTCACCACCGCAATGACCCTATCATCGGTATGCGAGATCGACACCAATAACACATCGTCACTTTTATACGTTGACATAATTGTGGGACTTCCGTCGGCATTTTTTAACACACTCACCTCGGTAAATGCGACCGGCCGCTCAAACGTTTGATAAGCTTTTTTATACGCCTCTTTCGCCGCAAACCGGCCCCCTAAAAATTCCTTTTTTCGCTTGGCGGAGGTGAGGGCCTCATAGAGGGGTTTTTCAAGGTCTGAAAGGATGCGATTCACAAGCGCTTCGGAGGCGTTTTCAAAGCGACGTAAATCTTCCATGTCAACGCCGAGTATGGGTCGCATGATAATCCTCCATCGCCGCTTGGGCCAAGGCTTCAATTTGTCTAAACCGATGATTGAGTCCCGATTTCGAGATTCGTTTATTGAGATCGGTTTCGGCTTTCACTGAAAGTTCCACGAGCGAAAGTTCCGGATATTTTTTTCGCAATTCAATGGCTTCTAATAAGCCAGCGGGTAAATCCTCGAGATCGCCAATGTTTTCTAAAATCGCAATGTTTTTGAGATGTTTATCGGCCGCAAGCAATGTCTTATTTTGATTCGCGAGTTCGATGTTCATCACGCGCGTAATGGAGTTATAAAAATCCCGTTTAATGCGCTCATCTTCAAACGTAAAGAGACTGTTGCGTGCGCCGACTGTCCGTAAGAAATCGGCAATTTTTTCTGACTCTTTGATGTACACCACATGCAGCGACTTGCGCCGATTCAAAACCTTGGCCGGCAAATCAAGCGATTCAAACAAGGCTTGAATGTCTTCCGCCAGGGACGCTTGGTGGGTGGTGATTTCTAGATGATACGACGAAGACGTGGGCGAATTCATCGACCCACTCGCTAAAAAGGCCCCTTTTAAATACGCCACTCGGGCTTCTTTGCGGGTGAGAAGGACCTCATCGATCCGCTCGGCGTAGACATCATTTTCCATCAGTCCCAGTTCTCCAATGAGGACGTCGGGCGTCACGATGTCCAAGTAATGATATTTCAGTTGCGTCAGTTTTTCATCGTCCGCATGCCGTATTTCTAAGGGCACCTCATAGTGATTTTTGATGAGCCCCATGACCCGGCGGATGAGGCCGAGCGAGACAGATTTAAAGGACAAACGGTTGGATTCAAAGGTCCCATTAATCGCAAAAAGTGCGGCCAAAAAGGCGGGCGTTTCATACGGTTCTAACGCCGCTTGCAAAAGCTCTTGTTTGACGTCTTGCGCAAAGGACATATGGGCTCCTATTCAATTCGTTTCTGGGCTTCTAAATATTTCACCACATTTTGCGCGGCAATCGCCCCATCGGAGGCGGCCGTCACAATTTGTCTGAGTTCTTTATCGATGACATCCCCAATCGCAAACACCCCGGGCACGGCGGTTTCCATTTTTTCATTGGCTTCAATGAAGCCCCAATCGTTGGTGATCGGAAGCTGTTTTAAAAAGGTGGTATTGGGCAGATGCCCAATGAACATAAAGACGGCGGAGGTTTTCAAAATTTCTTCTTCGCCGGTTTCCACGTTTTTAATCTTGATGGCTTCCACGAAGTTTTCCCCCATGTACTCGGTGAGCACATACCCAAGCTTCCATGAAATTCGCGGGTTGGCTTGAGCGATTTCAACCGCATGTTTATCGGCTCTGAATCCTTCTCTGCGGTGCACGATGGTGACATCAATGTCTAAAGTGGTGAGGTAGTTGGCTTCTTCCATGGCGGAATTGCCGCCCCCTAATACCACGACATGTTGGCCTTTATAAAAGGCGCCATCACACACGGCACAAAAGCTGATGCCCCGCACGAGATATTTTTCTTCATGCGTCGCATTCAGACGTCTCGAATCCATCCCAGACGCAATGATGATGCTCCTGGCATCAATCGTACTTCCGTCACTTAAATGGACGCGTTTAAATCCATCTTCAACGGTGATGTCTTGAACATCGCCGTATTGATATTCCACGCCCGTATTTTGCGCATGCGTAAACATTTCCATCGATAAATCGGGCCCGGAAATGCGGCCACTTCCAGGCCAGTTGTCCACTTCAAAGGTCGTGGTCATTTTTCCGCCCGGTGCGCCTTTTTCCAACATGACCGTTTTTAAATTGGCGCGCTTCGCATAGATCCCTGCGGTGATGCCCCCAGGGCCCGCCCCAATGATCAAACAATCAATCATGCGGCCTCCTTGGTGAGCACATCGGCGTAATTCGGGCGCTTAAAGAGCACTCGGTTCATCACCAGTATGCCAACGCCCAAGAGGACCGAAAGAATCGAAATGACTTGCGCGGTCCGAATATTACTGTCGCCGAAATAAAGAGAATCCGTACGCATTGCTTCAATGAAGTAGCGTCCCACCGAATACCAAATCAAATAAATGGCGACCATATCGCCGGAGCGTATCAAGCGCGTGCGTCTTAAGATCAGCATGATGCCAAATCCTAAGATGTTCCACAGCGATTCATAAAGGAACGTGGGATGATAATACGCGAGGCCAGATGGCCCATTTAAATACATGTTATCGACAATAAAATTGGGAATGCCGAACTGTTCTAAAAAGGCGCGTTGACTGTCAAGCGTTAAATTCGGTGTGCCGTTGGTGGCGCCCCCAATCACATATCCGTGGGCTTCTTGATTAAAGAAGTTCCCCCAGCGGCCCAGGGCTTGAGCCACTAAAAATCCGGGGGCCACTAAATCGAGCACTTTGAGAAAATCGAGTTTCCGGTAACGCGTATAAATATACGCCGATACCACGGCGGTGATGAAGGCCCCGTGAATGGCCAGTCCGCCCTCGCGAAAGGCAAAAATGCGTGCGAGATCACCGGCGTAGCGTTCCCATTCAAAGATCACGTAATAAAGCCGGGATCCAAGAATCGATAGCGGCAAAATGATGATGATGCCGTCTAAAATATAATCGCCTTTAATGCCAATTTTTTCGCCTTCTTTAATGCCTAAATAAAGAGCAATCAGCACGCCCAATAATATGAAGAGTGAATAAAAATAAATGTCTAAAGGACCAATACTGATGCTGTTTCTTAAGGGGTCAAACACATGCGTCATAACGCGTCACCTACTTTTTAGATTTGTCAGATATGTTGATGGTGAGTTCGTCGGCAAATTCTTGGGCCATGTTCGTGCCCAAAAACTTGAGCCTCGCATTCATCGCGGCCACTTCCACCAAGGTGGGAACACTGCGGGCTGCGGTGATGGGAATTTTGGTGGTGGTGATGTCGGTGTTAAAGAAGCGTTCGGTGGATTCTTCCAAGCCCAGACGGTCGTAATCTTCCGCCGCTTCAAACGTCAGTAAGTCCACGATCACACGAATCGGTTTGGATTCTTTGTAGGCACTGGCGCCGAATAATTTCACGACATTGACAATCCCAATCCCGCGAATTTCCAGATACTTTCTTAAAATATCGGGGGCCTCGCCAATCACTTCACCTTCGGTGTTTTCGTAAATATCCACCCGGTCATCGGCCACCAATTGGTGTCCGCGTCTCACAAGTTCTAACGCGACCTCACTTTTCCCGATGCCGCTTTTTCCACGAATCAGGACCCCAATCCCGTTGATGTCCACCAAGGTGCCATGGATGCTGGTTCGGGGGGAAAGTTCTCGCGCGAGATAATTGAGGGTGCTCGAGAATAAATCGTTGGTGCGCTGGTGACTTTTCAGCACCGGCACATCGTATTCATCCCCAAGGGTTTTAAATAACTCAGGCACTTCCACGTTTTTAGATAAAACAAACGCGGGGGGTTTTTGTTCAAACATCATTCGCACGCGAATGGCTTGGTCTTCTTTAGAAAGCCAGTGGAAAAACGTAATTTCCTTACTGCCAATGAGCTGAATGCGATCTTTTTCATAAAACTCAAAAAGCCCCGCAAGTTCCAATCCTGGACGCGTCAATTGGGGGATCTTGAGTGGGCTTGATTTGCCTTTTTTGCCACTCACCCATGTCAGCTTTAAGGCTTTTGCATAGGCTTCAACGGTTAATTTCATAATTTTAGGGTCAATCCTTTTTTAATCAAAATACTCATCAGTTGGCGCACCAACATGAAAAGAAGTGTGAATACCGCGAGCTCTGCTTCTCCAGCAAAAATTTGGGTGTCAAAAAAGATGAGCGCATCCACGAGATAAAAGATCACCACATACCCAATGTAAAAGAGGATGCCAAAGGTCATCAGCACATACTTGGAAAAGCGTGCCACCATGAATTCTTTAAACATAAATTCACTGGCAGTATAAACGAACGTAAAGGCAATGGGCCGCCATAATTCAGGCGGGAATTGGCCAAAATTAAAGAGTTCCAATAGGCCCAATATGATCACCAAATTGACCAAATAAAGCAAAATCAAATTGACGATAAAATTCCCGTGAAAAGCGCCTCCTAATTGTACCATAAAGACGCGCCTTTTCTGGGCGTCACGCCCCCGCTTTGAGGGGGATTGGGATGCGTCTTTTTTCGCATTTTTTGATTTTTCCATGAGGGCTTTGAGTTGCGCTTTGATTCTCGCATTGCGTGAAGATTGATCCGTTTCCTGATCGTCATCTTCGTCGGATTCTTGGTGCGAGAGCTCTTGAATCAACGCGTCGATTTTTTCTTCATCGCTCAGGGATTCTAAATCCGCATTAGAAGAAGCATCCTCGGATTGTTTTTCCTCATCACTGGGGTCTCGATGAGGCTTTTTTTCATGTGGATCTTGGGGAGATTTATCCGCCACGGACATTCACCATTTTCTTCAGATATTGGCCGGTATAGGACCCGGCATGGGCCGCCACTTTTTCGGGCGTTCCAAAGGTCACCAGTTCACCGCCTAAATCACCGCCTTCAGGGCCTAGGTCAATGATGTAATCGGCTTGTTTGATGACGTCTAAATTATGTTCAATAATGACCACGGTCGCTTCTTGGTCCACCATGCTTTGAATGACTTCCATGAGTTGTTTCACATCGGCCGAGTGAAGCCCCGTGGTCGGTTCATCCAGGATATACATGGTATCGCTGGTCAGCCTTTTTAAAAGCTCTTTGGCCAGTTTCACCCGTTGAGCTTCTCCCCCAGAGAGCGTGGGAGCGGGTTGACCGATTTTTAAATACCCAAGTCCCACCGCTTCCACGGTGGAAAGCTTATGCGCCACTTTGGGGACGTTTTTAAAGAATTCTAACCCTTCTTCGATGTTCATTTCAAGCACATCGGCGATGGATTTTCCTTTGAATTTAACTTGCAAGGTCTCTTGATTGTAGCGTTTTCCATGACACACTTCACAGGGCACATACACATCGGGTAAGAAGTTCATTTCAATCTTGATGACCCCATCGCCACTGCATGCTTCGCAGCGACCACCTTTGACGTTAAAACTAAAACGCCCCTTTTGGTACCCACGCAGTTTCGCTTCATTGGTCATCGCAAAGATATCACGGATGTCGTCAAAGACGCCCGTATACGTCCCCGGATTGGACCGCGGAGTCCGTCCGATCGGGGATTGATCGATGTGAATGATCTTACCGATTTTGTCGGCCCCAACAATCTTTTCAAGTTTTACGTCAAAATATTTTTGCCGGTAAACTTCGTTATAAAGGCCTTGATATAAACAGCCGTGTACAAGCGAACTTTTTCCACTTCCGCTCACACCTGTGACCACGGTGAGCGCCGACAACGGGATGTTAATGTCCACATGTTTAAGGTTGTTTTCGTGGGCCCCTTTTAACGTGATTTTCCCTTTGTTCAATCGTCTCCTCTGTTCGGGCACGGGGATGGATTCTTTTTTCGACAGATACCGGCCTGTGATCGATTTTTTATCTTTAAGAATTTGGGCATACGTGCCCGCAAAGACAATCTCACCGCCTTTTTCACCGGCGCCTGGACCGACGTCGACGATAAAGTCGGCTTCTTCCATCGTTTCTTCATCGTGTTCCACAACGATCAAGGTGTTTCCAAGGTCACGCATCTTTTTCAGCGTGGCAATCAGCCGGGCATTATCGCGTTGATGCAACCCAATGGATGGTTCATCGAGGACATATAAGACCCCGGTGAGTTGCGATCCGATTTGGGTGGCCAAGCGAATCCGTTGCGATTCGCCCCCTGAAAGGGTGGCGGCACGTCTTGAAAGGGTGAGATAATCCAGGCCCACATTGTTTAAAAATCCGAGTCTTTCGCCCAGTTCTTTGAGGATCATTTCGGCGATTTGCGCTTTCATCGGATCTAAGGTTATCCCAGAAAAAAGGTGGACGAGTTGTTTGACGGAAAGGTCGGTCATTTCGATGATATCTAAGTCTTCGAGTTTCACCGAAAGTGCTTGCTGATTCAGTTTCTTTCCGTGACAGGTTGGACAGGTACTTTCCCCCATCAAACTTTCAATCCATTCTCGCATAAACCGAGAGGTGGTCTCGATATAGCGGCGCTCTAAGTTATTGATCACGCCTTCGTAATAATCGGTTTTTTGATGCACCAGTTTTGAGGTTTTGCCTTGGAAATTAAATTCGATTTCATCGTCTGAGCCAAAGAAGATAATATCTTTTTCTTTTTCGCTCAATTGGTTGAACGGTTTTTTCAGACTGATGCCATAAAATTCACAGGTGCTTTTCAGTTGTTTAAAGTGATACGCATCCACGTTGGCCCAGCCTTTGATGGCACCTTCAAGAATCGAAAGCTTCCCATTGGGCACTAACAGTTCGGGATTAATTTTCTGCTTATAGCCGAGTCCATGACAATCTTCACAGGCCCCGAATGGGGCGTTAAATGAAAAGAGTCTGGGTTCTAAACTTCCCACCGAAAAATCGCAATGAGGGCACGCAAATTTCTCGGAAAACACATGCGAGGTATCGCCTTCTAAGACAATCACTTTTCCATCGGCTTTTTTGGCAGCCGTCTCTAAAGAGTCAAATAACCGTGAACGATTTTCAGAGGATACTTTGAGCCGGTCGATCACCACTTCAATCGAATGTTTGAGGTTTTTTTCTAAGGTGGTTTCTGGGGTGATTTCGGTCATTTCTCCGTCCAGTCTAACCCGGAAAAATCCTTCTTTCAAAAGCCCATCTAAAATGGATTTATGGGTGCCTTTTTTCCCTTCGATGATGGGCGCTAAAATATGGATCCGCGTCCCAGCTTCCCACTCCGAAATTTTATTGGTCATCTCTTCAATGCTTTGCGAGGTAATCGGGATGTGGTGCGTGGGGCAATAAGGCGTCCCCACCCGGGCATAGAGTAACCGTAAATAGTCATAAATTTCAGTGACCGTTCCGACCGTGGACCGCGGGTTTTTTGAAGTGGTTTTTTGATCGATGGAAATCGCGGGAGACAAGCCCTCAATGGTTTCCACATTCGGCTTTTCAAGATTGCCTAAAAATTGTCGGGCATACGAAGATAAGCTCTCCACATACCGACGTTGGCCTTCTTTATAGATGGTGTCAAACGCGAGCGACGTCTTGCCCGATCCAGAAAGCCCCGTCATCACGATGAGCTTGTTTTTCGGTAAGGTCACGTTGACGCTTTTTAAATTGTTTTCTTTGGCGCCTTTAACGATGATTTCATTGTTCATCGGTTGCTCCGATCCAAGTGAGGTAGGTCGCTTCATCAATGACAGTGATGCCCAGACTTTCGGCCTTGTCTTTTTTACTGCCGGCTTCACTGCCTGCTAAAACCACATCGGTTTTTTGAGACACGCTGCCGGTGACTTTTCCACCCAGAGATTCAATCTGAGTTTTGATGGCACTTCTGGGTTCACTTAACGTGCCGGTAATCACAAACGTTTTATCGGTGAATTTTTCGTGATAGGTGGACGCTTGAATGTCCGTGTCAAACCGGAGGCCAAGCGCGCGTAATTCTTCAATGAGCGCGATGTTATCGGGGGCTTTAAAAAAGTCCACGATGGTGTGGGCCATGACCTCGCCCACATCCCGGACGGCCACGAGGTCTTCCACCGTCGCCGCCTTAAGAGCATCCAGGGTTTTGAAGGCTTGGGCCAAGGTTTTGGATGAGGTTTTTCCCACATGGCGAATGCCGAGTCCAAACAGTAAATCTTCTAACGGATTGGCTTTCGAAGCTTCGATGTTGGCCAGTAAGGTATCCACCGATTTTTCCCCAAACCCTTCCAGTGAAAGCAGTCGATCTTTGTGATCTTTGAGGCGGTAAATATCGGGCAATGCATGGATCAATTTTTCGTTAAAAAGAAGCGCCACTAATTTTTCTCCAAACGTTTCAATGTTCATGGCATTTCTTGAGACAAAGTGTTCCATTTTTTCTTTGACTTGCGCTTCACAGGTGACGTTCACACAGAACCAATCGGCTTCGCCCGGTTCTTGGTGTAAGGGCCGCTCACACACCGGACAATGCGTTGGGAAATGAACCGCTTGAGCATGGGGTGGGCGTTTATCTTTTAAGACCCGAATCACTTCCGGGATGATGTCGCCCGCTTTTTTGATCAAGACTTGATCGTGCACATGAATGTCTTTTTCTTTGAGGTAATCCTCGTTGTGTAAGGTGGCTTTTGAAACCATCGTCCCAGCCACCATCACGGGGGCTAAATGCGCCACCGGGGTGATTTGACCCGTACGGCCGACACTAAAGAGGACGTCTTTCACTTCCGTTTCAACTTCTTCGGCTTTAAATTTATACGCGATGGCCCACTTGGGACTTTTGGCCGTGTAGCCAATGTCATCATACAGCGTTCGTTCGTTAACTTTGATGACGGCCCCATCGATTTCAAAAGGGAATTGATGGCGATTTTCTTCAAAATGTTGCACACCTTTAATGACGGATTCAATGGAGTCATGATGCGTGGCAAACGCTTGGGATGGCAGTCCTAAATCTTTCATTTTTTCAAGCGTTTGAATGTGACTTAATCCGCGTAAATCTTCGACACTGCCGAGGCTATAAAGCACGATGTCAAGGCCGCGTTTTTTCGCCAGCTCAGCGTCCAATTGACGCATCGTCCCTGCGGCGGCATTGCGGGGATTTTTAAACAGTTTTTCTCCAGCGTTTTCGCGGGATTCATTGATGGCTTGAAATTGTTTTTTCGCTAAATAGACTTCCCCGCGGACTTCAAGGGTTAGGGGTTCTTTTAACGTGTGGGGAAGTTTTTTAATGGTCTTAATGTTATGGGTCACATCTTCCCCGGTGGTTCCGTCTCCCCGCGTCACTCCGAGGGTAAGCGTGCCGTTTTCATAGCGGACACTGGCCGCAATGCCATCGACTTTGGGTTCTAACACATACGTGGCTTGTGGGGCTTCTTTTTTGATGCGTTCATCGAACGCTTTAAGATCTTCTGCATTAAACGCATTGGAAAGAGACAGCATCGGATGCATGTGTTTAACTTTGGCGAATGCTTGGGAGGTGGACCCGCCGACTTTTTGGGTGGGAGAATCGGGGGTGATGTATTCGGGGTACGCCGTTTCTAATTCCACAAGTTCATGATAAAGGGCGTCCCACTGAGCATCCGAAATCATCGGTTCATCGCGGTCGTAATAGGCTTGATTATATTTTTGAATTAAAGCTTTTAATTCAGCAATGCGTTCACGCACATCCATTAGCTCACCTTCTGTATTGCAGGATGATCTTTCATCAAGGTTTTAATGCCAATTTTATGACTGAATGCAATCGTACACTGGCTTCCATCCACAGCGACCACGACGCCTTCCCCAAAACTGGTGTGAGACACTTTATCGCCTTGATTGAGTTCATTCACGTTTTGATTCATCACGCGTTTTTGACGTGCTTTAAAGGCGTGGGTTTGACGGTAGTCGTTTTGGTAGCGTTGATCGTTTCTTTGACGCTGAAGATTGAGGCCTTCAAGTTCGAGTAATTCAGGATCAATGGCGTCGATGAATTCACTGTCGAGATGGTGTTGGTATTGACCATATATGAGACGGTCGGCCACGTTGGTGAAATACAAATGGGTTTTCGCCCGGGTGATTCCGACATACATCAACCGGCGTTCTTCTTCGAGCTCTTTTTGCGATTCCTTGGCCGCAAAGGTGGGGAACAATCCTTGTTCCAAACTGACGATAAACACGACGTCAAATTCTAACCCTTTCGCCCCATGTAACGTCATCAAAGAAACCCCATTTTTTTGATCGGGTTCTTCTTCCTCGCTGCGCAAGGTGAAATCTTCGAGCATCGCCAGTAAGACCTCAAACTTCGTGGTCTCGGGATACATCGATTTGAGTTCTTCGTAATAACTCGCCAGTTCTAAGATGTTTTCGCGCCGGACATCGCCCATACTATCGGTCTTAAGCATCGCGGTATACCCCGTAAGGTTCAACAGGGTTTCTAAAAAATCTAAGAACGGACGCGCCTCAAATTCTTGCCGTAATTTATGAATTAAATGATGAAAATCTTTGAGGCCATTTTTCGCTTTTCCAGTAATACCAAAATCTTCATCGCAGGCGTCAAAGTAACTGATGCCATACAGTTTGGCTTGCGATTTCAACGTCTCAAGTGACTTCGCCCCAATGCCTCGTTTGGGTTCGTTGATGACGCGTTCAAAACTGAGTTCATCGTGGGGATTAATCAGCAGCCGGAAATAGGCCATGATGTCTTTGATTTCTTTGCGTTTGAAAAAGCTTAAGCTGCCAATGATTCGGTAGGGGATTTGGTGCGAGGTTAACGATTTTTCATAGCCCAAACTGGTGGCATTGGCCCGGTATAAAATGGCCATGTCATCAAAGGCAATGCCCGTTTGATTGAGCTCAATGATCTTTTGCGTCACATAATGAATTTCATCGGGATTCGAATGGCCCTTATAAAACGTAATCTTCGGCCCTTCATCGCGCGTGGAAAAAAGCTCTTTTTTAATGCGTGACTGATTCATCTTGATGACTTGGTTGGCCGCGTTTAAAATCGTGTTGGTCGACCGGTAATTTTGATTCAAGACAATGGCTTTGGGCGCGTAGTCTTTTTCAAAGGATTTGATGTTTTGAATGTTGGCGCCCCGGAAGGCATAAATGGATTGGTCTTCGTCGCCCACAATGAATAAATTATGGTGGGTTCCCGTAAGCCATTTGATGAGTTCATATTGACGGTTGTTGGTGTCTTGAAACTCATCCACTAATACGTAATTAAATAAGTCATGATAAAACTGCCGAACTTCGGTATCTTTTTTTAAGAGCTCAATGACTTTGATGATGAGGTCTTCAAAGTCCACGAGCGAATTTTTCTTAAGTTTGTTTTGATAACTTTGATAGACGGTCGACAAAATGCTATGGATGGGTTCTTCGACATCGCTGAGGGTTTTTTGACCCGCTTTCACATGCATCAATAAATGTTTAAGCAATCTTGGTTTCACGAGATCTTTGGAGATGTTGTTTTCTTTCATGATGACTTTGATGAGTTGATTGACATCGTCATCATCAATGATTTGAAAATGCGGATCCAAATCAATCCGGGTGCCGTGCGCTCTTAAAATCCGGGCACACATCGCGTGAAAGGTTGAAATCCACATTTCCCGGGTGCTTTCGCCCAGCAAATGATACAAGCGTCCTTTCATTTCATTGGCCGCTTTATTGGTGAAGGTAATCGCTAAGACATTATTTTTGGGCACCCCAAGATCTAAAATCAAATGGGCAATGCGCCGGGTTAAAACGCGTGTTTTCCCCGAGCCTGCGCCCGCAATCACCATAAAAGGTCCTTCGGTTGAAAGGACCGCTTCGGCTTGATTGGGATTTAAATCTTTCGTCAAAATTGAGGTAGGTTTCATCTTATCAATTATACCAAATTTAACGCATCCCTGCATGGGGGTGCCTGTCAAGTTTGGGTAAAAAAAAATCAACCCGAAGGTTGATTTTTGAAACATTAAAGTGAATTAATATTTTCTGCTTGTGGGCCTTTTTCACTTTCAACGATTTCGAATTCTACTTTTTCGCCTTCGTCTAAAGTTTTAAAGCCTTCTTTGTTGATGTGTGAGTAATGAGCAAAAACATCAGTGCCTTCATCGGTGGTGATGAAGCCGAAGCCTTTTTCTGCATTAAACCATTTAACTGTACCAGTTGCCATGTTGTGTTCCTCCATTCTTTAAGGGTGCTTAAATTACTCCATTGGTGCTGAAGAATGGAAAAACCATACTCATCACAATATTTCGTTTAAGTTCACCTTCATAATACACGATACGCATGATTTTGCAAGAATTCTTTTTTGATTTAACATGATTTTAAACTTAGTTATCCCTAAGCTTCATCCCATTCAATGAGAATGTTTCCGACCTTATGACCCTCATAAAGATGGCGGTGAGCTTTACGGTATTCATGTCTCGAATAAACCCGTTCAATAAGCGGTGTGATTTGACCCTTTTCTAGCCATTCATTTAGCTGATTCAGCTTCTTGGCATCTTCCCGTGTGGCTTTTTTGATGGTCATGAACCTCCCCCTGGGTTTGAGCCAACCCTCAGCTGTTTGCTTGGAATACTTATTCACTGCATCAAACACGATGTCATAGGATTTGGATGGGGACTTAAACGCTTCTGACTGATAATCAATGGTTTTAGTGGGATTTAGATGAGCAATTGCATCGAAGTTTTTCGCTCTTAAAACAGCCGTGACCGAGGCCCCCAATTGTACGGCGATATCCAGAGCCGCTGAGCCCACACTTCCGCTGGCCCCAAGTATTAAGACTTTCATGCCCGGTTTAACCGTCTCAGTATTTATAAAATGCATCGCACTCAAGTATCCAAAAGGCAAGGTGGTGGCCGCTTTTAGATTGGATTTTGATACTTTTTGAATGGTGAGTTTTTCCGGGATGATCATTTCATCCGCCAGTGCCCCCGCATTCAAAGATTGAATGAAGGTGACATGATCACCGGGTTTTACTTTTTGGACATGGTTCCCAGTCTCGATGACAACGCCACTTCCTGTGATGCCGCGAACGCTTTTTCGAGGACGCCTCCAGCCAAAGATGAGTTTCATCATGACGCGCATCGGCCCCCCAATGTCCATCGTGTTGATGTGCATGTCACCGGCGGTGAGATTCACATATTTGATCGCCACTTTGATATCGGTGGGTTTTTGGATGGTTGGCGCGTTGACATCGGTGAGCGTTAACGTCTTTTCATCGCCATAGCGGGTTTGAATGATCGCTTTCATGAAGCTTCCTTAAAATGAAAAAGTGTTTCAATAGGCACATGAAATGCCTGGCCCAGTTTTAACGCAAGCTCTAAGGATGGTAAATATTTCCCTTTTTCAATGGCATTGATGGTTTGGCGGGAGACTCCCACGCGTGCGGCCAGCGTCTCTTGAGTCATTTCAGCCATAACGCGATGGGTTTTGAGGGTGTTTTCCACTGATCCTTTCATACCCCACGCATCCGATGGTAATAAATCGCTAGACCATCATAAGAAATCCCTGCGAGGGCAATGCCTAAATACATGGCGAGAAAAAAGCTTTGGATGGATCCACCGAATGCGAGGATCACCACGCCCCCCACAAATCCCAACATCAAAAAGGTCCCAATGTGATAGGTGCTTTTTAAATCAATCAATTTCGTGCGTTCATCGTCTTGGATTTCGGCATTGATCTTTGCTTCGTCTTTCGTTTTAATCGCAATGAGAATCGCTTCTATGACCACATGAACTACCGTAAATACAATGCGACCAATAACCAAGCTACCAAAGAAGATGAGATACCAAATCCCCCAATCTTGAAGCGAAAATTGTTCCAGACCTTGCGTGACCATGAATTGATAAAACCCAATCACGAAACCAAGGGTAAATAAAAGTCCAAAGATACTGCGACGTTCCGCGTAAGACATAAAAACTCCTTAAATCTAAGATAATCAAATTGTAAAACATATTTTACATAATGTAAAGTATTTTTTACAAATAAAAAACCATCCGTGCTCTGGATGGTTTTTAACACTCACTTTTTAAATGAACTTCTGAGCGCCACCACACGGTGGAAAGCATGGGCGTCATCGCGTTTCACATAGCTTGAACGAATGGCTTGGAAGTAAGGCCCTGGCAATGTCAAGGCGGCCGGTTCCACCATGGCCGAGTAGGTTTTCATCGACTCTGGATTTAAGATGGCATCCACCGGTTGCGACCGGTCAGCATTCTCAATCAGAAGGGGTTCGTACTCAGTGTAGGTGACCGGGACACCCTGCTTGGCATCCACAAAGTGAATGGTGCCATTGGGCTTCCGTGCATTAAAATCCGTCCCACTTTTGGTTTGAACATCATAGGTGGCTTTGATTTCAACGATGTCACCGGCTTCATCGGTGACCACCGATTCGGCCTGAATGAAATACGCATGCATCAATCGGACTTCGATGCCTAAGGCGAGGCGTTTCCATTTTTTATTGGGTTTTTCAACCACAAAATCATCTTTTTCAATGTAGATTTGCGAAGAAAAGGGAATGTCACGCATCAAGGTCTCATCTTGATCGGCCGCATGCGTTAACATCTCACCCTCTCCAGGATAATTCGTGATGGTCACAAGCAAAGGATCTTTCACCAAGTGAATGCGGGGCGATGAGGCCAGTTCACTGCGGATTTCTTCTTCCAACATTTGCAAGGACGTTTCGCCTTCACTTTTGGGCAGGCCCAACGAATGAATGAACCGGTGAATGGCCGCCACGGGCACGCCTTTTTTTCTTAGGCCCGAAAGCGTCACGAGTCTCGGATCGGCGTAATCATCGACGACGCCATCGGCGACCAACGTATTGATGAACCGTTTACCGCTGATTTCGTTGGCGATTTTGAGTTTCCCAAATTCAATTTGTCGGGGCACGCTTTCCATTTCACATTCACGCACCACCCAATCATAAATCGGGCGATGGTCTTCAAATTCGAGCGTACATAGGGAATGGGTAATGCCTTCAATCGCATCTTCTAACGGATGCGCAAAATCATACATGGGATAGATGCACCACGCATCTTTCGTGCGGTGATGATGCGCATGTTGAATGCGGTAAATCACCGGATCGCGCATGTTCATGTTGGGGGAAGCCATATCGACTTTGGCCCGCAAGACTTTTTCGCCGTCAGAATATTTTCCATCCCGCATGGCTTGAAATAACGTTAAATTTTCTTCCACCGACCGCTCGCGAAACGGGGAGTTTTGACCGGGGGTTTTCAAGTCTCCGCGTTGGGCTTTAATCACCTCGGCGGGCTGATCGTCCACGTAGGCTTTGCCTTTTTGGATCAGGAGGATGGCTTTTTCCACCATGATTTCAAAGTAATCACTCGCAAAATAAAGGGCATCCCACGAACAACCCAGCCACTCAATGTCTTTTTGGATGGCCTCAATGAAGGTGGCATCTTCTTTCACCGGATTCGTATCGTCAAACCGCAGATGAAAAGTACCGCCAAAATCTTTGGCCAGGGTGTAATTCATGATGATCGACCGGGCATGGCCGAGATGTAAAAACCCATTGGGTTCGGGGGGAAACCGGGTGACGATATGGTCGTGTTTTCCGGTGTTTAAATCTTCTTCAATGATCGTGCGAATGAAGTTTGAATGTTCCATGAAGACTCCTAAATGTCATACTTGGTCAAAATCGCCGATGGGGTTTTTCTCAGTAAGGTGAACACCGGGAATAATCCCGCGAGTAAGTTCACCGTATAAATAAAGAGAATGCCCACCGTCACGCTGAGGGTACTGACGCGTAACACTTCAATGATATCACGGGTGGTCTGTTGAATTTGATTCAAAATGAGACTCATCCCGACAAATCCGATGAGACTGGTCAACGTGGAGATGATCAACGCTTCGACCACGAAAAGTTTATAAATATCTTTGGAGCGGATGCCCAAACTGCGGTAAATGCCAATGTCTCGAACGCGGTCAATCAATGAAGACCGAATGATGAAATAAAAACTCAGGGCACTGGCCGCAAGCGCGATTAACGTAAACACTAAAAGTCCAATGGAATTTTGAATGTTCGCATCGCGTTGATCGGTGATGGCATAATCTAAGGCATCTTCATAAGGAATCGACTGAGAGGCAAGGACCGTGCCGAGAGCGGTTGGATTGGAAGCCTGCAGGTGAATCACATCGCCATCATTACTCTGTGAAAGTAAGATCCGGTGAATGCCTTCTTGCGCAATCAAGGGATCGATCACGGTGGCACTTTCATAGGTGCCAATCACGTTAAACGAAACATTCGTGCCCAGGGTTAACGTACTCGGCACCACTTCTGGATAGAGCGCCGCATTGACTAAGACGCCCATTTCATCGCTGGGGACGATGCCACTGGTAAAGGTGACATCGTCTCGGACGCTGTCATACACGGTGGCCCCATTCACGCGACTTGAAAGCACGCTCGCATAATCATTGGCATTCACAAAAAGGCCATTGGCCACCCCTTCAGAAATCCCCACAATCTCATACGGTGTGCCGGCGATCAATACGCTCAGTCCAAGGAGCACGTCGGGCGCTTCCAGCCCATACGCTTGCAACGTGTTATTGCTTAAGACGTCTTCCGCTTGCAAGGTATCCATCACGATTTCACCGTCGGCCGCGGGCAACCGTCCATAACGAATGTCAGAATCATCCAGCAACGTGCTTGGGAAAAAGGCCCCAAATAAGAACACATTATTGGTCGTTTGATAAAGCGGTGGGGCTTCCATCTCATAGCCGGTTTCCGGCCGAATAAACACGTTTAAATCCCCCGCGGCGCTCGCGCCATAGGCATCCTCAATGAAAGCGATGGAGTTGCCGTCCAACGATGAACGCTCAATGGCCAAGGTTCCTTCGGGATATAGTTTGACCGTGTCTTCTGGGATGATCACAATGGTATTTAAAAAGCTCAGCGAGAGCGCGATGAGGGCCCCCGTCAAAATGAACCCCAGGTATAAAAATTTCATCCCCCGTGACGATTGCGCCAGGGATTGCAAGGTGAGTTTCACCGTGTTTTTAATGTCTAACACATTTTTAATGACGCTTTTTTTCTCAAACTGATCAAGCGCGGATAAATCATAATCATCGCTTTCATCGACGGTCGCTTCTTGGCGTTTTCCGGATTTAAAGCGAATGTCCGATTGATCGGTGACCTGGACGATTTTTTTCACATCGGGTTGGGCCACTTTGAAATAGAGCGTCCCTTGGTCATACACCATGGTGACGTCAATGGGCGCGCTGATTTTTTCTTCGCTGTATAGATGCATGGATTGTTCGTCATTGGTGGTTTTCGATTGATGCGCAAATTCGCCTAAATAAATATCCCCGTCAAACGATTGATGAATCCGGGCTTCCGGCGTATTGGCTTCATCGCTGATAATCTTACCGTCTTCAAGCCTTAAAATTCGGTCCGCAAATTGACGGGCTAACGCTTCTTCATGGGTGACCATAATCACCAGGGTTTGATCGGCGACTTTTCTTAAAATACGCATGACATCGTAGGTGTTTTTAGAATCTAAATTCCCAGTCGGTTCATCCGTCAATAAGAGCTGTGGTTTTTTGGCCAGCGCCCGGGCAATGGCCACTCGTTGTTGTTGGCCCCCCGAGAGTTGAATGGCTCGCCGTTTATGAAACCGTTCCATTTTGACGGCACGCAAGAGATCCATGACCCGTTTTTCAATCACGGATTCATCTTTATACCCGAGCATTCTTAAAGTGATGGCGATGTTTTCATAGACCGTTTCTTGGTTGATGAGATTGTAGTTTTGGAAAATGACGCCAATCTCAGTGGCTCTTAAATGATCCCATGCTTTGGTCCGGTATTTCTCAAACGTATGGTCCAGCACATCCAGGGAACCTGAGTGCGTGGAATCAAGGCCCCCCAGCACATTCAGCAAGGTGGATTTCCCAGAACCGGAGGGGCCGAGTAAGACGACCATCCCTTTTTCAGGCAGGGTGATGGAAATATTTCTTAAGACGTGCAATTCATTATTTTTATTTTTGTTGTAGTACTTATTAAGCGCTTTTAACGTAATCATCTTAAGCACTCCTCAGGGCGCTCATCACCGAACGCGTAAATAATTTTTTCTGGAATCTGCGCCCTAAGAAGAGTGAGAGCACCAACAGTAATCCCCCCATAAATAGGTAATTATTCCATGCGAAGTAGGGGAGGTAATTCGGGACCCAATTCAGGGTGAGTTGGTTGACCCATAAAAAGCCAACCACCAAGGCAAAGGCGATCATCATGACCACCATGAGTTCCATAATGAGCGTTTGATACAGGTCTTTTTTATACGCCCCAATTGACCGTAAGATGAGCGTGGATCTTTCTTGCGAACGGATGACGTTTTTGAGGACTAAATACGAGACAAAATACATAATCAACAGCAAGATCACGCTGGTAAATCCTTGGAAGATATTGCCGATGACGCTGAAGATTTGATTGAAGGGATCTTGATACCCGGCGGGATAAATCCCGATGTATTCCGCCTCTAGATTTTCCCGCAATTGATTGGCGGAAAAACTGCTCTCCATCATCAAGGCAACTTGATAGGGACTCACTTGACTTTCTTCGGCGATCAAGGCCTCACTGACTTGCAAGGCTGGGATGTAGCGTTCTGTGCTGGACTCAATGGCTTTGATGGTGGCCGTGATCGATTTGGGAGACTCCAAGTACGCATAATTCAGATTCAAGGTGATGGGCGCCCCGATCAAATCATCTTGAGAAAGTTCGCTGAGGCCTTGTTGGGAAACATATTCGGAACTCAAAATGATTTCATCGGCGGCTAAATCGGACCGAAGCGACGTTTCATAGACCATACTCCAAGGCTGATCATCCAAAGTTAATCCCCAGTTAAGCACGGAAAAATACGCCATGTTTAGCAAGGTTTCAGACTCAAAAAATGTTTCATGTACATAGGCAAAATATTGGAAGTTGTTGGGTTCAGAATGAAGCCCCACCACCACCATATCGATCGCATTTTCATCCGTTGAACCGGGCGCCATATTCGGAAACCGAAACTCACTTAAATTCACCGTCACAATCTCGCCAACGTCATATCCGTAATCATTAAAAAGGACAATTTCTCGGTCGTCTTCAGGCAGCCGTCCTTCGGTCACCCTGGAGTCCGATCCAAGGATAAATTGGTTGGCTTCACTAAATCCTTGATTAAATCCGCTGCTGCGGTTTTCAATCAACCCATACATATCGAGCACCGGATCAAACGCAACGAGCGCCTCCACCCCCGGTTGATTCTCAAGTGTGCTGAGTTCAGAGGCGGTGAAGGCCGAGCCATCTTGTTTGGTGATGACGAGCCTCGATTCATGCAGATTTTCAAAGAGCGGATGGGACGTGGCCGCACTGACATTGGATTGCTGCACATAGGAGCCATAAGAGCTCGCAAATACCGCCACAATGAACACGCTGATGAGCAATGTGAAAAGGGTTTTTCGGGGGGTGGCTTTTAAGTTTTTGAGCGCCAACTTTAACTTGGCAAACAGCGACAACCCATCGATGGATGTTTCTTCATACGGTTTTTCCTCAAACGTTTGCAGGGTTTTATCTTCCACGACTTCACCGTCAAATAAGCGAACGCGGCGGGTCGCCACGTCTTTCACCAAATCAAATTCATGGGTGACAAAAATCACCAGTTTGTCTTTGGAGACCTCTCGCATTAAAGCCACGATCGACTTCGCCGTGGCCTGATCAAGATTTCCGGTGGGTTCATCCGCCACCAAAATGGGCGCATCTTTGGCGAGCGCACGGGCGATGGATACCCGCTGTTTTTGTCCGCCTGAAAGTTTCGATGCTTTTTGGTGGGCGTGATCTTTGAGGCCCACTTTTTCGATCAATTCCAGCACCCGCGATTTCTTATCTTTCAAATCGGGGTGATTCAACGTGAGGGCAATTTCAACGTTTTCATACACCGTAAACGCATCGATCAAATTGTAGTTTTGAAAGACAAAACTGATGTAGCGTTTGCGGTATTCTTCCCAATCGGATTGATC
>CAJXNT010000001.1 GCA_913057225.1 uncultured Mycoplasmatota bacterium | reverse complement strand
ATGACCCCTTTAGTGTCTCAAGAAGGCTATCAAGGGATGTTGGTCTTGATTAATGACATTACGACACTCAAAAACGCGGAACACTACCAAAAGCAATTCACCGCCGATGTGTCTCACGAGCTCAAAACACCCCTCAGCGCCTTGATTGGGATGAGTGAGATTTTAAAAGAAAAAGACGTGGATGAAAGCACGCGTAAAGAATTCATCGAGACCATCCATCATGAATCGGTGCGCATGGAAGTGATGATTCAAGACTTATTGACCATTTCTAAAATGGATCGCTTAGACTATACGTTGAAAAAAGAATCCGTGAAAGTATCTAAAATTTTTAAACACGCCCAAACGCTGTTGATGCCTTTGATTGAAAAAAAAGGTCTCGCGTTAATCCCGATGATTGAAGATACCAAAATCTACGTGGATAAAAATCGCATGCAGCAAGTCATGATTAACTTAATCAAAAACGCCATTGCATACACCGATGAAGGAAGCATTACGGTGAGTGGAACCCAAGACTCGGATTACTATAAGATCACCGTTCAAGACACCGGTATCGGGATTGCTCCCGAGCATTTACCGTATGTGTTCAAACGGTTTTACCGCATTGATGAAGACCGCGGGCGGGATTCTGGAGGGTCTGGGCTTGGCCTTTCAATCACCAAAAATGTGGTGCTTAAACATGGGGGTCAAATTTTTGTTGAAAGCACGCAAGGTAAAGGGACCACATTTACCTTGTTGATTCCGCTCTAAGCCAATACTTGCAAGGAAACTTTGAATAAGATATAATACGTGGGCTTATGGAAAAACAGCGAAAATGTCACGTAAAAATCGAAACCGAAGACGTGACGGAAGCCTTTGACACCATCGCCACCGAATCATTAAATGCAGTGTCATTCACCAGTGCAAAGGGTGAAGACCACCAACTCACCGCATTTGAAGGTACGTGGCGATATCAAAAATGGGGCGAAGCGTATGTGGACTTCACGTTTTCAAACCAACCCAGCGAAGGCATCTACCGCACCGGAAGCCACACCCTCATCCTTCACGTGAAAACCGTCGCATTTGAACGGAACACGGAAGGCATTCATATTGTCTATCAATTACTCGACCAAGAAGACATCATATCAACGCATCGCATTTCGATTGATTACAAAAGCGTTCAGGAGGCTTGATTTTAGTGCTTGAAAAAGAAATGAGCTTTATCGACCTAGCGGAACATTTACTGAATGATTCAAAAGAACCCATGGAACTGTATGAACTCTTCAATTCCGTGGTGAAAAAAAGTGGAAACCCTGTCTCCGATGAGGATTTTGCTCAATTGATGACCGCGTTTTATGCGGACTTAACCAGTTCAGCCAAATTTGTATACATAGGTCAAAATCGTTGGGACTTAAAACACAATCACGCCGATCTATGGGAAAAAGATGGCTCTTATTACAATGAATACAAAGAAGTCTATGACTCTTTCTTAGAAAAACGTCTCGAGCTTGCCAAAGAACGTGAAGAACAGCATCAAGCGATGCTGGAAGCGCGTCGTGAAAAAGAAGCCATGATTCAAGCCGCCCGAGAATCCCAAGACTCGCCCGCGTTAGAAATCACTGAACCCGAAGATGTGGTCATCTCAACGGCGGACTTAGCCGAAGAACTTGGAAACATCGAAGAAGATATTGAAATCTTCGGCATGGATGACGTGGTGGAAGAAGAAGTGACGGAAGACAGTGAAAGCACCACAGAGTACGAAGAAGATTTCGATGAAGATAAATACAACGAAATCATGGATGCGTACGAAGATCAATACGACGATCACTAAAAAAAGTGTCACACAATGAGAAAAATTTTGATATAATTTAATCGGGCTCTTCAAACAAGGTCTCCCAAAAAAGGGAGACCTTTTTTTATTAGATTTTTGGAGGCAAACGATGAAACAAACCAAATACATTTTTGTCACCGGTGGGGTCGTTTCTTCCCTAGGTAAGGGGATCACAGCATCGTCTCTTGGGAGATTGCTTAAGAACCGGGGACTGAAAGTGTTCATGCAGAAATTTGATCCGTATATCAACGTGGATCCAGGGACCATGTCACCGTATCAACACGGTGAAGTCTTTGTGACCGAAGATGGGGCTGAGACTGATTTAGATTTGGGTCACTATGAACGGTTCATTGATGAAAACTTATCGCAAAACTCCAACATCACCACGGGTCGGATTTATCAAACCGTCATTCATAAAGAACGTCGTGGGGATTATTTAGGCGCCACCATTCAAGTCATCCCCCACATCACCAATGAGATTAAAGCCAAACTGACCGCCGTCAAACAAGACTCGGACGCCGATGTGATTATCACCGAAATTGGGGGCACTGTGGGCGACATTGAATCGCTTCCCTTTTTAGAAGCCATACGTCAAACCCGGATTGATCTAGGCATTGAAAACACGCTCTACATTCACAACACCCTCGTGCCGTATTTAGAGGCCGCAGGGGAACTCAAAACCAAACCGACTCAACACAGTGTGAAAGAACTGAGAAGCTTAGGAATCAATCCCGATGTCATTGTCCTAAGAACCCATCATTCCATCACCGATGAAATGAAAGAAAAGGTCGCCTTATTTTGTGATGTGCCCCAAAAGGCCATCATTGAAGTGATGGATCAACCCTCGATTTATCAAGTTCCACTTGCGCTTCAAGATCAGCACTTGGATGATCTCGTATTGGAGCACTTTAAACTCACCTATCCGGAAGCTGACATGCGAGAGTGGAAAGCATACGTGGAAAAAATTGAGACCATTCACCAAACCGTCAAAATCGCCTTGGTGGGGAAATACACGGCCTTACAAGATGCCTACATGTCGGTCGTAGAATCGTTGAATCATGCCGGTCATCATCATGGGTATCGCGTGGACATTTCGTTCATCGACGCCACCGAATACGCCGATAAACCCATTGAATCAGCCCTCAAAGACATGCAAGGCATCATCGTGCCCGGAGGATTTGGCGAGCGCGCCACCGACGGCAAAATGAAAGCCATCCAATATGCTAGGGAAAACAAAGTTCCGTA
This sequence comes from uncultured Mycoplasmatota bacterium, assembly GCA_913057225.1. Lineage (GTDB taxonomy): Bacteria > Bacillota_I > Bacilli_A > Izemoplasmatales > Izemoplasmataceae > JAGYII01. Next base: position 136,600 of record CAJXNT010000001.1, on the reverse strand, counting down.
TTTAGGTTTATGCTATGGGATGCAGCTTGCCACCATCGAATTTGTCAGAAATGTCTGTGGCATCAAAGATGCGACCAGCACCGAAATCGATGCCACCACCCAAGAACCTGTGTTTCACTTACTCGATGACCAAACCGAAGGCATGAATAAAGGCGGAACCTTGAGGCTTGGGGCTTACCGATGTGATTTAACCGAAGGCTCACAATCAAAAGCGGCCTATCAAAAAGACGCCGTGGATGAGCGTCACCGCCATCGCTATGAATTCAATAATGCGTACCGCGATTTAGTCGAGGCCCATGGGCTCGTCATCGCCGGCGTATATCAACCGCTTGATCTCGTGGAGATTGTTGAGATCAAAGATCATCCATTCTTTATCGCGACCCAGTTTCACCCTGAGTTCAAATCTCGCCCCTTAAACCCCCATCCACTATTTCGAGAATTCATCAAGCATGCCACTTCGTAGCATGCTTTTTTTTGGCTTATCAAAAGCAATGTGCGCTTAAATGGTTTATACTGAAAAAGATGAAAGGAGCGTGTCATGATTGATAAGAAAATCTTACAACGATTGATTCAAGAAGGCGTCTCGCAGGGCGCTGATTTTTGTGAAATCTTTTTAGAAAACACGCATCAAAATATGTTGAGGGTGACTGGCCAAGAAGTGACGGACGCGAGTTCAAGTAATGTCTATGGCGCTGGGGTTCGCTTAATTCAAGGCAATGATGAAGTGTATGGGTACACCAATCAAGTGGATGAAGCCTCGCTTGAGCGAATCATTCAAAACCTTCGAGTGTCATTTGAAGGCCCCAAATATGAGGCAAAACCACTGGGGGATTCGGCCCCATATGATTCGCAAGTAAAAATCCCCATGGAGACAAAAACCACCCAAGAAAAGGCAGAGAAGTTGTTACCTCTGACCAAAATCATGGCCGATTATGACGAAAGAATTGTGCAAAGCATCGCCATGTTATCGGATATGAAACAAGACGTACTGGTGGTCAATTCCGAGGGGGTTTACCAAAAAGATGAACGTCATTATGCCCGCGTCATTTTGATGGCAGTGGCCAAAGACGAAAACAGCATGCAACAAGCGTACGAAGGACCTGGCCGCTCGATGGGCTTTGAGATTTTTGATGCGCTGGAGGTTGAGACCTTAGCCAAAGAAACCGCAGAAAGTGCCATCACGCTCCTTTCGGCGGAAGACATCGAATCCCAAGTGATGCCTGTCGTCCTTCATAACGGGTTTGGCGGCGTGATTTTCCATGAAGCATGTGGCCATCCTTTAGAGGCCACCGCCATTGCCAAAGGCTTGTCTCCCTTTGTGGGAAAAGTCGGTGAAAAAATTGGCTCCGATGTCGTCACTGCGTATGATAACGGAACCGTAGATAACGCCTGGGGTCGACTTTCTTACGACGATGAAGGCCGCCCCACCCAAAATAATTTATTGATCGAAAACGGTGTTTTGAAAGGGTATCTTGTCGATTTTCGCCGCGGTCGTATGATGGGGGCTAAACCCACCGGATCCGGCCGGCGTCAATCCTATAAATTTTCTCCGACCTCCCGCATGAACTCCACGTTCATTGCCCCTGGAAAAGATAAACTTGAAGACATCATTAAAGACACAAAATACGGACTCTTTGCGAAAAAAATGGGGGGAGGATCCGTCCAACCCGCGACGGGAGAATTTAACTTTGCGGTCCAAGAAGGCTACATGATTGAAGACGGCAAACTCACCCGACCTGTCCGCGGGGCCACCCTCATTGGCCACGGGAAAGACGTGTTATTTAAAATTGACCGCGTCGCCGATAATTTAGAATTTGGCCAAGGCATGTGTGGATCGATTTCAGGCTCGATTCCAGTCGATGTGGGTCAACCCACCATCCGCGTTCAAAGCATGACCGTGGGTGGCGCAGGAGGTCAAAAATGAGTTATGAAAAATGGTTAGAACTCGGACTTAAAAAAGGGTTAGAAGACTTACAGATATTTGCCTCACGCAATCAGTCATTAAAACTCACCATCTATCAAGGACGCATCGATCAACACGTCGAAAGCGATGTGGAAAGCGTCACACTCCGAGGCATATATCAAGGAAAAATTTCTTCCATTAAATTTGAAAACGAAAATGAAGACGCCATCGAAGGGATGATTGATCGCTTAATCTCAAACGCAAAAGCGTTAACCGCCGATGAGCCCGCAATCATTTTTGAGGGCTCTGAAAGCTATCCCGAAGTCAACCAAGAAACCTTTGATTTTTCGCAAATTGATATGGCCGATAAAATCCAATTGGCCAAAGATTTAGAGGCGGGGATATTAGGTCAAAAACATGTCAAACAAGTGCAAACCACGACGTATCAAGAGACTGCCAATGAGACCACACTGATGAACTCTAAAGGGTTGAAATTGCATCGGTCAAACAGTTATGCCTATGCGTATGCCATCGGCGTGTTTGAAAAAGACGATGACATTAAAACTGCTTATGACATCAAACTCGTTAAAGACTATCACGCCTTTAATTTGGATGAGATGATCCAAACAACGCTTGAAAAAGGATGGGCCAAGCTGGGCGGGTCGAGCGTGAAATCGGCCAAAATGCCTGTGGTCTTTTCGAACGAAAAATTCGGGGAGTTATTGGCCACATTTACCACCATTTTTTCGGGGGAATCGGCGTATCGAAACTTATCCCCCTTGAAAGATAAAGTGAACGAATCCATCGCGGTATCGAGTCTTAATGTGGTCGATGACCCCTTGCATCCAGACGCCTATTTTCAAATTCCATTTGACGATGAAGGCGTCGCCACTGCGAAAATGCCCATCATTCAAAACGGGGTGTTTAAAGGGTTTATGCATGACTTGAAAACGGCCAGTATCTTTAAAGAAAAACCGAATGGTCATAGTTTCTCAGGACGCATTTCACCCACCAATATGGTGGTGGAACCCAGCGATGTATCGTTCGATGATTTGATTGCTCCGATTGAAAAAGGCATCTACATCACAGAACTTCAAGGTCTTCATGCGGGCGTCAAAACCGTGTCGGGGGATTTCTCCTTGCAAGCCGGGGGCTTTAAAATCGAAAAGGGCCAAGTCACCACGCCCGTTAAAATGATTGTCTTATCGGGCAATTTCTTCACCATGCTCAATCAAATTGAAGCGATTGGATCGGATTTGAAATTCGGACTCAACAACGTCGGAAGCCCCAGTGTGTATGTGTCAGAACTCTCCATTGGTGGCGATGATTCAAAGGCTAGTTAGTTTACAAAGTAATGACTCAAAGACTATAATGAGAGCGAAAATTTAGGAGGAAATTATGCCCATTGTATCTGCCAAAGAAATGCTTGAAACGGCTCGGAAAAAAGGTTATGGAGTCGGACAATTTAACATTAATAATTTAGAATGGACCAAGGCCATATTACTCACGGCTGAAGAAAACAAATCGCCCGTCATTTTAGGTGTTTCTGAAGGGGCTGGGAAATACATGGGAGGCTTTAAAACCGTCGTCAACATGGTTAAAGGCATGATGGAAAATTATGACATTTCCGTGCCTGTGGCCATCCATTTAGACCATGGGAGTTTTGAAGGGGCTAAGAAAGCGATGGACGCAGGTTTTAGCAGTGTCATGTTTGATGGCTCTCATTATGACTTTGAAGAAAACGTTGAAAAAACCAAAGAAATCGTGGCCCTCGCCACCGCTAAAGGCATTTCCGTTGAGGCAGAAGTTGGAGGCATTGGCGGTGAAGAAGACGGGGTGGTCGGTGAAGGTGAAATTGCCGATCCCGAAGAATGCCGACAACTTGCAAAGCTGGGCATCAGTATGTTAGCAGCAGGCATCGGAAATATTCATGGACCCTACCCAGATAACTGGAAAGGGTTAAACATGGATGTTTTAAAAGAAGTGGGCGAAACCACCAATCAAATGCCTCTTGTTTTACACGGTGGCACCGGGATTCCTGATGCCATGGTGAAAGAAGCCATTTCGTATGGTGTGTCCAAAATTAATGTGAACACGGAATGCCAATTGGTATTCGCAGAAGCTACCCGGAATTACATTGAACAAGGACTCGATCAAATCGGTAAAGGCTATGATCCAAGAAAACTTTTAGCCCCCGGATTTGAAGCCATCAAAGAAACTGTCAAAGAAAAAATGACATTATTCAATTCCATCCATCAAGCATAGGATGTGTTGCGGTGCAACAATTTGATTTAATCCTCAAAGACTTTGTCAATTGGAAACTTGACAATGACGACATCATTGATCGCTTTCGCTCGATTGACTCAAAAGTATATAAGCGGTTAGAACCTGTCATCGCGGTGCTGAATTACACGTATCAACGAGCGATTCATCAAGGGCCTTTAAATGAAGATTTAGAGACCATTTTTCAAGTTGGATTAAATTATTTGAATGATCAATTTGGTGTGATCAAAGAATATTACATGACCCTCTTTAATCAGAGTTGTGAAGCCTTTGAAGAATTTGGCGATCTGGTCAATTATTTGCTGTTCATTCATGATTTTAGAAGCGACATTGAAAAGTACAAAAAAGCGATTGATCTCGATGACCTAGATGAACTTGAGACGTGCATCGAAGATATGATTGCTCAAAAAGATAAAGATCTCGAATACGCGCAAAAACGGTTTAACCAAATTGTGAACCAAGTGGTGAGTGTGCTGGATTATGAGTACACCAGCATTGTGGATATTTACGTTGAAATCGCCCGCACGATGGGCATAGGACTTTCCGATGATGCGATGAGCATTCTCGGAAAAGAATGGTGATCATGGGACTCATACGAAGCGTAAAAAACATTCAAAAATACGACCCTTCCGCACGATATTTTCTTGATATCCTCCTGACATCCCCTGGGCTGCATGCGATTGGACTCTATCGCATCGCCCATTTCTTTTGGGTGATACACCTCAAGCTCATCGCCCGCCTTATTTCCAATTTGACTCGCTTTCTGACCGGCATTGAGATTCATCCGGCCGCCCAAATTGGGAAAGGCTTTGTGATTGACCACGGAACGGGCGTGGTCATTGGAGAATCGACGCGCATTGGCGATGATGTATTGATTTATCAAGGAGTCACCTTGGGCGGAACCGGTAATATCAGCGATCAAAAAAGACACCCCACCATTTGCAATCATGTGATGATCGGGGCCGGGGCCAAAGTGCTTGGAAACATTAAAGTTGGGGCGCATGCGCGCATCGGCGCAAATGCCGTAGTGCTCAAAGATGTGCCTCCGAGTGCGACCGCCATTGGGATTCCAGCCCGCATCATCGAAAAAGAGGCCGTGAAAGAAACCGAATGTTCTTTAACCATAAAAGATGAATAAAAAAATCCTCACTTTGCATTTAAAGTGAGGATTTTTTATTGGGCATAGGGATCAAAAAGTTCGGTGGATAAATACCGCTCGGCATTGGAACATGCGATGGAAAGGATGGACGAGCCTTCTGGCAGACGCTTCGCCACTTCGATGGCTGCGTAAAGATTCGCTCCCGTTGAAATCCCCCCAAAGATGCCGGTGTCTTTCGCTAGGGTGCGCGCGGTTTCAAAGGCGGCCTCATCCGGCACGCGAATGATTTGGTCAATCAGGTGGGTGTCTAAGTTTTCTGGCACAAAGCCTGGGCCAATGCCCATGATTTTATGAGGGCCGGGTGCATGACCACTGATCACCGAAGAACTTAGAGGTTCGACCGCGACCACTTCAATGGTAGGAAAGTGTTGTTTTAAGATACGACCGTTTCCTGTAATAGTGCCCCCGGTGCCAGACCCTGCCACAAATGCATCCAGATGGTCAAAATCATCTAGTATTTCAAGTGCGGTCGTGGTTTCGTGGGCCTTGGGATTGGCCGGATTTTCAAATTGTTTGAGCATGATGTATCCGTGGGCGTTGACGAGTCGTTCTGCCTCGGCGATGGAGCCCTTGATGCCGAGTTCTTTCGGCGTCAAGACAAGTTTTGCCCCATAACCTTGAACGATTTTTTGACGCTCAAGACTGACCGATTCGGGCATGACAATGACGCATCCAAGATGATATCTCGCAGCCATCATGGCCAGGCCGATGCCGGTGTTTCCACTGGTCGGTTCAATCAAGGTGTCTCCGGCGCTTAAGCGGCCTTGTTTCAATGCATCTTCGACCATTGATTTGGCGATGCGGTCTTTGACGCTTCCCCCCGGATTTAAGAATTCAAGTTTGAGATAGATGCTGCGCTTTAATTCGTGGGATAATTCAGTGAGTTTAATGACGGGGGTATTTCCAATCAGGGCATCGATGGCCTCAACAATCATAGGTGACCTTTGGAGCGCATGTGGGGAAACAAGATCACATCACGGATGGAAGGGGCATTGGTGAGCAGCATGACCAAACGGTCGATGCCGACGCCTAAGCCACCGGCGGGTGGCATGCCGTATTCGAGGGCTTCGATGTAATCGTGATCCATCTCGCTGGCTTCTTGATTGCCCAGATCTTTTTCTTTTAGTTGTGCCTCAAACCGTTTCTTTTGTTCAATGGGATTGTTGAGCTCACTGAACGCATTGGCGTATTCTCGGCCTGCGATGATCAGTTCAAAGCGATCGGTAAAGCGTGGGTCATCGGCATTGTTTTTTGCCAGCGGACTGATTTCGACGGGATGCCCATAAATGAATGTGGGTTGAATCAATGTGTCTTGCACTTTTTCTTCAAAGACTAAATCCAGTAAATGCCCCAACGTGTTTTTGTGGGCAGGGATATGAAGCCCATCTTTTTTCAAGCTTTCAGCCACATCTTCATAGTTGAGATCGTGGCGGAAAAAATCAAGACCTGTGGCGTCTTTCACGGCGTCTGCCATGTGCAGTCTTTGCCAGGGTTTTTTCAGTTCAATTTCATGATCCCCATAAGGAATCTTGGTTGATTTCAGAAGGGTTTCTGCGAGACTGGCAACCATCGATTCGGTGAGGTCCATCATCGTATGGACATCCCCGTAGGCTTCATACAGTTCAAGCATCGTAAATTCGGGATTGTGCCGTGTGGAGATGCCTTCATTGCGGAAGGTCCTTGCGATTTCAAAGACTTTTTCAAACCCACCAACCAACAGTCTTTTGAGGTAAAGTTCAGGCGCAATCCTTAAATAAAAGGGCATGTCTAAGGCGTTGTGATGCGTTGCAAATGGGCGCGCTGTGGCGCCCCCTAAAATCGGATGCAAAATCGGAGTATCGACTTCCAGATACCCTTTGGATTCTAAGAACGTACGGATGTGCGCAATGATTTTCGATCTCAGCACGAATGTTTGCCGGGTGGTGTCGTTGGTGATCAAGTCAAGATAGCGTCGCCGATACCGTTCTTCCACATCTTTGAGTCCGTGGAATTTTTCTGGCAGTGGGCGTAACGCTTTGGCCAGAGGCACAAACGATTCGACCCATACAGAAAGCTCCCCCATGTTGGTGCGCATTAAGGTGCCTTCGACGCCGACAATGTCCCCTAAGTCGGCACTTAAAAACCAATCGTACTCGCCGTCTTTTAAACTGTCTTTGCGGACATAGATTTGAATTTGACCGGTGGCATCTTGAAGATGCGCAAACCCTGCTTTACCTTTGCCGCGTTTGGTCATGATACGCCCGGCCACTTTATATGAGGGACTGGGAGAATCATGCAGCATTTCTTTGGTGTGGGATTCATAGGTGTCTTGAAGTCCCTGCGCGGTGGCGGTGACTTCAAACCGGCTTCCATAGGGATCCATGCCCGCATCGGATAACGCTTGAAGTTTTTCCCGCCGGACGATTTCTTGATCGTTTAATTCACTCATGATTTACCTCGGTTTTTGAGTCGATGTACTTGTACATATATTTAGCATCTTCTTTTTTGGTGGAATCGAAGACATTTGTCACTTCAATTTTAACAATCTTTTCCCCAAATTGAAGGGTCAATTGATCGCCAATGGTGACGGTGGCGCTGGCTTTCACCACACGCCCATTGATTTGAATGCGTCCATGGTCGGCCATCGTTTTGGCCAATGTTCTGCGTTTAATGAGTCTTGACACTTTTAGGTATTTATCAATACGCATAGAATCCTCGGTCAAATAAAAAGGGTGAAATCACCCTTTTTATTGGTTGGTATTTGGATCGGATGGGGTGGCTTCAGCGTCTTCACTTGTGGCCGCTTTGGCCGCAGCTTCTTGGTCTAATCTCTCTTTTTCACGCTTCCGCTCTAACCAGTCAATCGTCCCAGTTTCAACGAGTTGATCGATGTCTTCTTTGGTCAGCGTTTCAACTTCTAACAGGGTGAGCGCAATGGTCTTCAGTAAGTCTTGATGTTGGGTGATGGTGTCTTTGGCAAGCCCATACGCTTCTTCAATGATTTTTCGGACTTCGTTATCAATTTCCAAGGCGACCGCATCGGAGAAACTTTTATCGGAGACGTAATCGCGACCCAAAAATACATTCCCAGAGCGCTGTTCATACTGAACCGTCCCCAGGGAGCTCATGCCGTATTCGGTGACCATGGCCCGTGCAATCTGGGTGGCCCGTTGGAAATCGTTATGCGCTCCGGTCGTAATTTCGTTGAACGTGACTTCTTCAGCCACACGCCCTCCAAGCAATCCGGTGATTTGATCCATGAGTCCTTTGCGGGTCATGAGGAAGGATTCTTCCTCTTCCGGAAGCATTAAGTTATAGCCGCCAGCGCGACCGCGAGGAATGATTGTGACTTTGTGGACGATGTTCGCATTATCCAGTTTCAAACCGAGCACTGCGTGACCGGCTTCATGATAGGCAATAAAATCCCGTTCCCGTTTAGATAAGACGCGCGATTTTTTCGCAGGGCCCATCATCACTCGGTCCACGGCTTCATCGATGTGATAGATTTTGATTTCAGGTTTATTCGCACGTGCTGCCAATAGGGCGGCCTCGTTGAGGAGGTTTTCCAAGTCGGCGCCGGTAAAGCCAGGGGTCCGCCGAGCAATCTCCTCAAATGTGACCGATTTATGGATGCGTTTGCCGCGGGCATGCACTTGAAGAATTTCTTTCCGCCCATTAATGTCGGGTCGGTTGATGGTGATTTGACGGTCAAAACGACCGGGACGTAGAAGGGCAGGATCTAAAACATCGGAGCGGTTCGTGGCCGCCATCACAATAATGCCGGAGTTAGTTCCGAAGCCATCCATTTCAACGAGCAATTGGTTCAGGGTTTGTTCCCGTTCATCATGGCCGCCGCCCAGTCCGGTTCCCCGTTGACGCCCGACGGCATCAATCTCATCAATAAAAATGATGCAGGGAGAATTCTGCTTGGCGGTTTTGAACATGTCTCGAACTCGGCTGGCGCCGACCCCGACGAACATTTCGACAAAATCCGACCCAGAAATCGAGAAGAAGGGCACGTTCGCTTCGCCTGCAACCGCACGGGCTATTAACGTTTTCCCAGTTCCTGGAGGGCCAATCAGTAAGACGCCTTTAGGAATGCGGGCACCCAAAGCGATGTATTTTTTCGGGTTTTTAAGAAAATCGATGATCTCTGCCATCTCTTCTTTTTCTTCATCAACCCCCGCCACATTCTTAAACGTGGTGGTTTTTCCACGATTGAGTTTGGCCCGGCTTTTACCGAAATCAAAGGCGCGATTATTCCCGCCATTGGATCGCATAAAGAAAGCGATGAACACAATGATGAGAATGATCGGAAGTAAGATGACAATGATGTTCCAAAAATTATACGTGGAGGCTCTTAAATGGGTGTATGGGACATTTTGTTCTGTCGCTAAAACCCGGATTTCATCCAGGGTTGCATCGTTGGGAATTTCGACGGTGAATAACGTGCCGTCTGTGAATTCCCCACTGATTAAAAAGGACCCCACATTGGCTTCTCCGCCAATGGGAGTGGATTCAATTTCAACGACATTTCCAGCTTCTAATTCTTCATATAAAGAGGTGACATTGATGGCGCGTGGTTCCTCACCCGATTGTGTGTATGTCCAAATAATGGAGAACACAAATATGAGGAACAGAACCATGACGACAATATTGCCGATTTGATTAAATTTGAAGTTGTTGGGTTTGTTCGGTTTTTTCTGTGGGTTCAAATTTATTCCTCACTTTCCGTTTCATAAATGGCCGGTTTTAACGTTCCGACGTACGGGAGATTCCGGTAAAGTTCTTTGTAATCAAGTCCATACCCTACCACAAAGGCATCCGGAATCGTGGTGCCGATGTAATCGGGTTGGAGTTGGACCACTCGGCCCTTGGGTTTATCGAGCAAAGTGACCACTTTGACGGTTTGAGCGCCTCGGTATAAAAGCATAGACCGGATGGCTTGAATGGTTTGCCCCGAGTCCACGATATCCTCAGCGAGAATGACATGGCGTCCTTTGACGGCCGTGCCTAAATCTTTGTTAATTTTAACATCTCCTGTGGATTCTACCCCACCGTGATACGATGAAACATCCATGAAGTCAACTTCTAAGAAGAAATCCAGTTCTTTGAGTAAATCGCTGATGAATGGAATGCAGCCTTTTAAAAGCCCCACCACTAACGGTTTTTTGTGTTTGTAATCTTGCGTAATTTCTGAAGCCAGAGTTTTAACAATCCCGGCAATTTCCGTTTCGGAGACTAAGATATCATCGATATCATGATTCAGCATGGATAACCTCGTAAATGTATACTTTCGATGCACAGTTTCCTAAAGACTGGGAAAAACGAGAATGGAGAATCGCCACCTGTTGATCGGACGTTTCGACCATCAAGGTTTGCGGTCTTAATCCCCACGGGATTTTGACATCTTTAAACCACTGATGGACTTTTTTGTGTCCGTAATCAAATGCGATTATATCGCCATTTTGAGCCGTTTTTACCTGCATGGGAAACGTGCGTTCATTATAACACACCTCAAGGCTTAATCCGCCTACGTGTGCCTTTTTTTGTGGGGTAACCTCAAGCGTAAGTCCCGCGTGAATTCGGTACGTTCCAAAGTCAGGAATGAGGACGGGATGATGGATGGGTTTGGAAACTTCCATGACACGAATCATGCCGTAATCTAACGTTAAGTACCAATCCTGGGTGATATGAAAATGGACGTTGGCCGGTGATTCCTTCATGCGCCGTTCGCACATAAGCCAAAAAGCGTGTGATCTTGGCGGATAAGGGCTGGCCAAAGCCCAAAGATGCTGAAGCAAGCGAATCCGTAGGGCAGAGGGCACCTTTAAAAACGTGTCATAAGATAGTTGATACGTGTCATCGGATGCGGTTAAGTACGTTGCAATCTCGGCAGCAAGTCTGGTCTGCAACGCTTTTTGACCATCGCTGATGCGAGTGAAAAGCTCAGGGGCGTGGGCGTGAATGAAAGGCATCAATCGGTGCCGAATTTGGTTTCTTAAATAAATCAATCGGTCATTTGAAGCATCGTTTCGAAAAGAGACTTGATGCTGATCGGCATAAGCCCAAAGATCCGATTTCGAAAGGGATAAAAAGGGCCGAACGAGGGTATGATGGTTGAGCCTTCTCTCTGAGGGCATTCCGACCCAAGCCATTTTGGAAAACCCCCGCAAGACTTGAATGAAAAAATGTTCGATTTGATCGTCTTTATGATGGGCAATAAAGATATCTTTCGCCCCGTGTTTTTCCGCCACCGCTTGATAAAAAGCCAAACGAACTTGATGGCCTTTATTTTGGGTGTTACCCCGGCCGTTTAACGTAGCCCGTTTGATTTCCACCGGACAGCCTAGGGACTCAGAGAACGTTTTGACCAAGCGTTCATCTTCAATGGCATCGTCGCGTAATTGATGGTTGATATGGGCGACGATGATGGAGGCTCCCGCCGCTTTTAAGGCATGTAATAAAACCATCGAATCAACGCCGCCACTGACGGCACACACGATGGGAAATTTAAACCGAGATTGATACGCTTTTAAGGCTTCAATTGGGGTCATCATTGGGTCTCACTTTACACCCCATAGTGTAGCATATTCAGATTCGGCTTAACGGCTTACCTGTTTTACACATACTATTTTGTTTTTAAAGCCCTTCCCATGTAAAATAGGATGGAAGGTGGATGTTTGAAAGGAGGTCAAGATGTTTAAGCTAAAAGCGCCTCGATCGCAAAAAGCTCGCATCAATGAACGACTTAAAATTGTCGATAGCGCTGATTACCAATACGTCTTGACAACGGATAAGTCTTTAACCGAACCGAATAAGATCAATATCTTATTTCAGGAAAAGGACTTAGAGAAGATTGCCGAGATGGTAGATGTCATCATACGCAGTGAAGATATTCTCGTTCAAGTCTTTGACAAAAACGGCCAGAAAAACATTGAGTCGAGTACAATCGATTATTTCATCGTGGAAAGTGACGATGTTTTGGCCTTGGTCGATCAAACCCGCTATTTTGTCAAAATGAAACTTTATGAAATCGAAGAACTACTTCAGACTCGGGCCTTTATCCGAGTCAGTAAATACGCCATGGTTAATATCAATCAAATCGAATACATCAAACCCGCACTCAACTCTAAACTCACACTGCTGATGAAAAATGGGGATCAATTGGAAGTCAATCGTCGGTATTATAAAGCGTTTAAGAAAACGCTCAACATTTAGGTGTCATGATGGAAAACCTTCTCGTTAATATCTTTGAATTTATATACAATAACTTGATCACAGTGGCCATCATTGTGACGTCTTTAACGTTGGTTTCAGTCACCCTGAGGTTGGTCTATTTAGAGTATCGATTTAATCAAAGACTCAGCGTCAAAAAGATTTTCTTTGGGGAACGAAGAACGTTCAAAGTCAGACGGTTTACGTTCCGCAGAATCGTCGCACTTTTCATGGCGGTATTATTGATTGGTCTCATCATTTTTAGAGCGTACGGCAATCCCATTTCCTATCAAACCAACACCCTGACATTGACCCGTCAATCCGAAGCGGTCAATGTGTATGAAGACTTTTATGGCAAGTTTTTCAGCAACCCTTTTTCTACCGACCTGCAAATCCCGCTTGAAGAGAATGTCGCATTCAAAGATGTCCAAGCCGTGTCATTTGAAGGGTTCGACTTCATGGCAGAGAGCGACTCTCATGTCTACATCCTAAATCAAACGGGCATCCAAACGCTTATCAAAGACCGTGAAGGTCTTTCCTACCAAGGATCCACGATTATTGACAATCCAAGTTGTGAAATTGAACGGGCGGAGCCCCAGGGGATGAGCTTAATTGATGATTCCTTGGTGGTGGTGAGCATTCGCTCGCTGGGGCAATGCGTCACAAATCCGGCCCCCTATTCGCTTAGAGACACCGAAACCATCATTCAAATCTACGACACGTCAGGCCCATTAAGATTGGAAGAATCATTCGCAGTGCGTGGCCATTTAACCAATTTGAGTGTGCAAGCCGGTGATGTTGTGTTAAGCACCAATACATGGATTCCTTTTGCGACCAATGGATTTGACATTGAAGACTACCTTCCATACGTGGTGGAAGATGACCGTGAACGCGTAACATTGCTGCAAAACATTCCCTACATCGAACGGTCAAGCCCCAATGCGTTTGTGACCATTGCCAAAGTGGATTTGGAATCACGAATCATTGATTCAGCCAGTGTGTTGACCGATTATCAAAACGCTGTACATTTCCGACATGACGCAGCCATTGTAACGGTCGATCACGTGAATTTTAATCAAGCCAGTGATGTGTTTGAGTTTAGAAATCCGGTGGATTCATTCGACACGTCCGTGATTCAATTCAATCATTTTGATGACGATGTGTACTACTTCAGAACACAAGTGGTCGAAGGCGAGCAGGTTCCAGGGAATGCCCTCTTTTTCGTGGAAGAAGGGGTAAAAGTATGGACCCAAGATGACGCGGGCATTCCACGCATTCATTTCTTCAATGAGATGCTCAGATACGATTTGGAAAAAACACTGGAATTCCGCTCCACCATTGAACGTGTGGTATTTAAACAAGGGTACTTCTACGTCAATACAGACGCTGAAGCCTTGAATCATTTTACCTATCAAGACTTCGCCAATGGGGAGACCGTTCAGGTGGCCAATACCAATGCGGGCTTCTTTGGGGATCGATATGTCGAACTGGATATCTCCCGGCACCTCGCGCTTACATATTTTGATAATAACCGTTTGAATTACGAAATTTATGATTACTTCTCAGGCAGCTCTCTATATAATTTGAGTTATTTAATCCGGGCCGATTACACCCGGCTTGACCTTGAAATCAATGAAGACATTCAGCCGGCTTTTGGCTATGTCTCAGACGCATCCTTATTATTAATCCCGACCTACCGGTTGACCGATGATGATACAGTCAACCCATTCAATCGATTGATTGAAGGCTACCGTTTGATTGGGACGACGCCTCAAAAAGAAACCCTAAATATGGCTTCGCTTGGCGCATTCAGTGCTCCGTTTACGTATCGAGTCTTAGAGTTAGAAGACCGGTTGGCGCATTTCACGCCCGGTGGATTCATCATCACCGATGCCGATGATATCGAAGCCCTCCAAAAAACGGTCTTTTTCCCGAATCCATGATTATGGTTGCATAAGCCTAAGGGCTTTGATATAATTCAACGTGCTTTAAACACTTACTATGGATATATCCATGGCGGAAGGAGTTTATGATGAAACCAGGCATTCATCCCGAATTTAAAAAAGCAAAAGTCGTCTGCACTACCTGTGGCAATGAATTTGAGGCCGGATCGGTCCTTGAAGAAATCCGTGTCGATACATGCTCACAGTGCCATCCCTTTTACACAGGTAAACAAACCTACAAGGCAGCCGATGGTCGGATTGACCGCTTTAATAAACGTTACGGTATTAATGACGAAGAACCCTCAGAAGAAGGTGCCTAATCGGCACCTTTTTTCTTTAGCCCTTTTATTATCTTAGAAACTGATATAAGATAGATGAGTGTGAGGTGAGTCATGGCTAAACGGCAAAAAAATGGTGGCATTGAAGTCATCACTGGGCCCATGTTTGCGGGCAAAACAGAAGAGTTGTTAAGACGCGTTCGAAGACATCAATTCGCCAAGAAAAACATCGTGGTCTTTAAACCCGCTTTGGATGATCGATACGCTTTGAATGAAGTGGTATCTCATGATAAAAGTCGGACCAAATCGGTCAATATTGTGGCACCTTCTGAAATTTTCAACCACATTGCTCCCGATACCGACATCGTCGCCATCGATGAAATCCAGTTTCTCACCGAAGACGTGCTTGACGTGGTAGAATTTATGGTCGAGCGGGGGATTTTAGTGATCGTCAGCGGATTGGATACCGACTTTAGAGGTGAACCGTTCACGTTCATGCCGAAATTACTCGCCAAAGCGGAATCGGTATTGAAGCTTTCAGCGGTGTGCGTCAAATGTGGCGCCCCTGCCACGAAGACTCAACGCATTGTGGATGGTAAACCCGCGAAATATCATGATCCGATTGTCTTAATTGGGGCCAGTGAATCCTACGAAGCCCGCTGTCGGTTTTGCCACAAAGTGTACTACAAACCGAAACCGAAATTGGACACTCCGTGGTAGCCTCTCCCGAATCCTTCATGGAAGAAGCGTTGCATGAAGCGAAGCAAGCGCTCAGCATGGGTGAAGTCCCCGTCGGCGCGGTGGTGGTGCATCAAGGCAAAATCATTGGCCGCGGTCACAACACGAAAGAAGGCACTAAAAAAGTCACCGGTCATGCGGAAATCAACGCCATCCATATGGCCGCCAGGCATCTCAAGACATGGCGCCTGGATGCGTGTGCCATCTATGTGACGTTAGAACCCTGCGCCATGTGTGCGGGAGCGATCATGCAAAGTCATATCAAAACCGTGTATTATGGCGCTAAAGAACCCAAATACGGCGCCCATATATCCACCGCACACGTCTTTGACAGTGCGCCCTATCCAGTGGACGTATTCTCCGGCATCTTAGAAACATCCGCCCAAACCTTGATGACATCGTTTTTTAAAAATTTACGATAAATCTCCCATTAAGCATCCTCATTCAATAGGTGTTTATGAACCAGGTCAGGTCAGAAATGAAGCAGCCTTAAGTAAATGATCTATGTGAGTGGGGATGCTTAATGGGAGATTTTTATGAGGAAGTCTATGAATAAAATCATTTGCATTGATTTTGATGGGACCTTGATGGACCCAGCCACCGGCATCATTCCAAAGTCGAGTGTTGAAGCTATCCAAACCCTTAAAGCCAACGGCCACATTCCTGTGATTGCCACGGGACGAAATTTATACCTCTTGGACGATCACCCGCAGCAACTCGGCATTGACCATGTGATTGGATCCAATGGGGCGTTTATTGTCTCAAAAGGTGAACTAATTCACGAACGTCCCATGCAGAAAAACGCTATTTTCCCGCTGATCGAGGCGCTCAAAGCCGCAAAAATCGATTACACATTTTCTTCGCATGATCGCTACGTAACGCACCAAATGTTTGGGGAGGATATTCATGGGTTTTCGGATCATTTTAATATGAAACACCCAGAAATTGATCCCACATTCAATGCGTACGACCACATCTATCAAATCAATATATTCACGCAAGCAGATCTCCCCGAACGCCTCATTCAATCGTCACCTTTTGATTTTTTAAGAGCGAGTTTCAATGGCTATGATGTCATTGAAGGCGTGCTTTATAAAGAAGCTGGCATCGCGGCGCTTAAAGAGTTATGGCATTTAAACGATGATCAAATTGTCGCCATTGGAGATGGCATGAATGATATCGGGATGATCCAGTATGCGCCTTTAGGGATTGCGATGGGCAATGCGCAAGAACCTGTTAAAAAGGCAGCGGATTATGTGACGGATTCGGTCATCCATGATGGATTATCGAAAGCGTTGAAACACTTTAATTTCATCTAAAAAAACGTCGATTGAAAGAATCAATCGACGTTTTTATTGATGATGATGGTGGCTTGAACGGCGTTTCTTAAGTTTTCAATGCGATACGAAAAGCCATGCGCTTTTAAGATTTCGCTGACCAGATAAAGGCCAATGCCGGAGCTTTTCGAGGTGGTCTCATCATACGATTCATTATCCCCGCGGTAAAAGGGGGTCCAAATGTTGGCGATGATGGTATCGTCTAAGGTCACGCCGTAATTGATAAGCTTAAAGGTGATTTCTGATTCGCTTTCTCTGAGTTGGACTTCAATGGTTTCTCCACTGGGCGAATATTTGATGGCGTTGGTCATGAAGTTAGAAATGGCGCGTTGCATCAATTTCGGATCGGCAATGATGGTGATATCCGGGGTGATGTCTTCTAAATAATTGAATGAGCGATTTTTAATAATGGGATTGAATTCATTTTTGAGCCGGGCGACCATTTGGGAAAAGTCAAAGGCTTGGGTTTTCAAGGGGAGTTCTTTTGAATCCAGTCGATACACTTCCAATAAGTCTTGAATGAGGAGGGTGGACCGGTTGACTTCCGCCATGATGTTCTCAAACTCTTCTTCAATTTGATCGTCTGGGATGATGCCGTCAATGATGCCTTGAATGGTGACTTGAACGATCATCAAAGGGGTTTTAAGTTCGTGAGAAATGGTGGAAACAAGCTGTTTTTTTAAATCAACTTGTTGGCTTTGTTCTTTGTATAATGCCATCAATTCTTGATTGTTTTGGTTGAGCGTTTGCAGAGCGTTCCGTAAGTTTTTGGACAAAGAGTTAATGCTTTTGGACAAAGACGTGGCCTCTTTACTTTTGAACTCAATGGCCTCAGCTTCAAAGTTGAGGTTTGAGATTTCGCGCGCAACATTTTCTATTTTGAGAATGGGATTCGAGGCTACTTTTCCGATTCTAAAACTATAAAGCAAAATCAAAATCAAGGCGCTTAAATAGACGTAATTTTGATAATTGGCCAGGATGGAGACAATGTTAGTGGTATTTTCGAGGTTGAAGATGGTCAGGAGATACTCATCGCCCACAGGATTGATGTATACCATGGTGTTTTTGGGGCCATAACTCGATGCATACCGCCAGCCGTCGTTGTATTCAAATGGGGCTAAAAAGGATGGGGATAATTGATTGACCTCAAAGCGAACATTAATGTCGTTGGCATACGCATGATTCGTATGGTTGGGGATTTCTTGGCTCACCACAAACCCATTCACACTTTGACACGCGGGGTCCGTGCAGGTGTTTTCAAAAACCCGAACTTGATTTAAAAATAAGGTCGTAAAAATGTAGGTGTCTTCGTTAATGGGACGAACCACGCCGAAAACATTATCGTTCCGGCTGAATAATAAATAATCATTGAGGGTAACATTGATGAGTTCACCCGACAATGAATCGTTGATATTTACACTGATGCGAGAAGGGTCTGAGGGCATGAACGTAAAGTCTTCATCGAGCAAGACAGACACCGCATTATTGTTTTGGATGAACGTATACATGATTGAGTAGTAATCATCATTGGTGACTTCGTTCATGTTTTCCACGTACCGTGAGTTGGCGGTTTCAAACGATTCAATTTGACGTTGTTCGTAGAAGTTGGGAAAGAACGTCGCATTCAGCAAAAACTGAATGACAAAAAACGTGATGAACACCAAAATGATCAGCACCGATATTTGGACTGTGAGGGATTGGCGGTAATAGAAATTTTTCAACCGATTAATCATACGCCTCAAATCGATAGCCGACCCCAAAAATGGTCTTAATGAAATCCGCATAATCATTGAGATGTTTGCGGAGTTTTTTCACGTAAGTATCCACCAATCTTGGATCGCCATCTACGTCTTTTCCCCAGACGGAATCGAATAGGAATTCTCGTGAGCAAATCTCGTTGGGATGCTGAATTAAAAATGATAATAATTCGAATTCTTTTCTCGCAAGTGAGAGTTCCTGACCATCAAGTGCGATGACTTTCCGTTTCGTGTCAACATCGAGATGGGGGACTTGAATCAGGTGATTTGGAACGGTTTTTTCATTCGAAAACCGTGCTAAAAGCGCGTTGATTTTTGCCACTAAAACCCGTGGGTTAAAGGGTTTAGTAATGTAATCATCGACCTTCAAATCATACCCTTTTAAAATATCTTCTTCATCCGATAAAGCACTCATCATGATGATGGGGACATTGGATTTTTCGCGAAGATGTTTGGCGATTTCCCAGCCACTCATTTTGGGCAACATGATGTCTAAGCAGACCAAATTAAATGTATGTTTTTTGATGGCATCAATGGCGCCTAACCCATCAAAGGTGTTATAGACTTCATAGCCTTCTTTGACCAGGTAGTTATAGATCATTCGATTAATGGTGGGTTCGTCTTCCACCAGTAGAATTTTCTTCATGGATTATCCTTACATATCGTATGGCTCATATTATATATTACCTTGGGGCCTGATTAAAGTTAATCTATTTACTAATCAAGGCCAACAGTATAAAATGACCGTGGTGATAGTATGTATGATGTAATCGTCATCGGCGCCGGTCATGCAGGCAGTGAAGCGTGTCTGGCCAGTGCAAGGTTAGGAAAGAAAACCTTATTGGTGACCGGAAATATTAATATGATCGCAACCATGCCCTGCAACCCTTCTGTGGGTGGACCAGCCAAGGGTATCGTGGTGAGAGAAATTGATGCACTTGGGGGTGAAATGGCGGAGAATACCGACGCCACTCAAATCCAAATGCGTCTTTTAAACCATTCAAAAGGTCCAGCGGTCCAAGCGTTAAGAGCCCAATCCGACAAAGTGGCATATTCGCGAAGAATGCGAGATACCATTCTTTCTCAAGATCATTTAGATGCCGTAGAAGCCTATGTGGATAAGGTCATTGTTGAGAACGGAAAAGCCGTCGGGGTTTTACTTGAAGATGGCCGTTCGTTTAAAGGGTCAAGTGTCATATTAACCACTGGAACTTACATGCAATCCACGGTGTTAATCGGTCATGAAAAAACGTCATCAGGCCCCAACAAACAAAAACCATCCATGGGATTAAGTCCGCAGCTTGAAGCACTGGGCTTTCCTTTGAAACGATTGAAAACTGGGACCCCACCCCGGATAAAAACGGATACCATTGATTATTCGAAAACAGAGCTTCATCCTGGAGATTCTGTCCACCGTCAGTTTTCACACGGGCCCAAAAAGCCCTACGATATTGACGCACAATATGATTGCTATTTAACCTACACCAATGATTCAACCCATTCAATCATCAATTTGAACTTAGATCACTCATCGATGTTTTCCGGCATGGTGGAAGGGGTCGGTCCAAGATACTGCCCATCCATTGAAGACAAAGTGGTTCGGTTTTCCGATAAAAATCGCCACCAAATCTTTTTAGAGCCAGAGAGTGTTGAACTGGATGAAACGTATGTTCAAGGCTTTTCGACTTCGATGCCCAGAGATGTCCAAGAGCGAATGATTAAAACCATTCCTGGGCTTGAAAATGTGGAAATAACGAAATATGCCTATGCCATTGAATACGACGCCATTGACGCTCGTCAACTCTGGCCAACGCTGGAATCAAAACCCGTTGAGGGCCTTTATTTTGCGGGTCAGATCAATGGGACAAGTGGATATGAAGAAGCCGCCTGCCAAGGTCTAATGGCAGGCATCAACGCCGTCCAAAAAATCGAAGGAAAAGAGCCCTTTATTTTAAAACGCCATGAAGCGTACATTGGAGTTTTGATTGATGATTTAGTCAATAAAGGGACGCTCGATCCATACCGATTATTGACATCCAGAGCGGAACATCGACTATTACTGAGACACGACAATGCGGACCGTCGCTTAATGCACCATGGCCATCGGATTGGCCTGTTGGATGCATCCAAGTATCAGCATTTTTTAAATCAAGATAAACGCGTGAAACAACTCGAGTCTGATCTAAAAAATGTCTTCCTTACCCCCACTCCCGAGACGTTAGAAAAATTGAGTGCTTTAGGGTCTGCCGCCATCACAGACAAAACGAGTTTTTATCAACTCATTCGTCGCCCAGAAATCAAAGCCGAACACATCTATCATTTTGTTGATTTTGATGCGTACGATTCTGAGATTCTCAATCAAGTTGAGATTGACGTGAAATACGAAGGCTACATTTTGAAAGCAGAGAAGATTGCTGAGAAATTAGCCAAACAGGAAAATGTTAAGATACCCGATTCATTTTCATACGATGAGATTCAAAATCTAGCCAGTGAGGCCAAAGATAAATTGAATCAAGTGAAACCTTTAACGTTGGGCCAAGCGGCAAGAATTAGTGGGGTTAATCCGAACGATATTGCTGTTTTAAGCATCTATCTTAAACAATTTCAAAAAGAACAATCCATGAAAAGTTCGAGGGCTTAACTCGAACTTTTTTTAAATCGTTTGAAGAGTGATAAAATGAATCTATGATGACCCCCAAAAAATTCACAGAATATCTACAGGAAAATCACATTTCCTGGGACGCTGAAAAAGCTCAAAAATTCGATCTTTTTTTTGAGTATTTAACCGACATCAATCAGCATTTAAATTTGACACGAATTACGGAAAGAGATGCAGTTTATATTAAGCATTTTCTGGATTCAATTACCATATTATCTTTACCTCTATCTTTTAAGAAAAAGAGCGTATGTGATGTGGGGAGTGGGGGTGGATTTCCTGGGATACCCCTGGCCATCATGGAACCCAGTTTGCACGTGACTTCGGTGGAATCTACCGGAAAAAAAGTCAAGTTTCAAATGCGTTTAGTTGACCACTTAAGCTTAAGCAATGTGGACCCTCTCCATGCACGCATTGAAACGGTCCAACCCGAGACGCTTTTTGATTATGTGACGAGTCGGGCCGTGGCCCAAGTGAGCATCCTTGTTGAACTGACCTATCGCCTTTTAAAACCAGGTGGCTCGATGATTTTTTTAAAAGGACCAAAGTTGGACGAAGAACTTAATGGATCTGAAGAAGTTTTGAAACGATTGCAGTTAGAAAAATCGATCTATCCCATCCATATTGATGAAATCACACGGTTTATTCTTGTGCTCAAAAAAACACACGATGTTCCCTTGAAACCAAGAGTGTATGGGAGCATCAAAAAAAATCCACTCTGGTGAATCATGGAATCAAAAATCAATCAGCGCATTGGGCGTGAGATTCAAAAACAAAAATATCGTGCACATAAAAACAGTGCCATCATTGCCACCACCATGATGGGGGTTTATAGTCTGTTTTTGATGACGCTTTTTTTTGTTGAATCAATTCCAATCAATGAGATCATTCTTTATTTATTTGTGTTTGTCGTAGTCCTTTCATTCAATGTGATATCGATCATTAATTCATGGCGTTTTGAATGGTTGACTCGACTGGGGATGCTTAATGTCCTATTCATTTACACGTTCATTACCTATTTACTTTTTAATCAAAGCTTGCCAGGCATTTTTGCTAATTTGTTCATTGCTTTCACCATTGGATTTATCTATTTGGATAGCCGTACAGCGACCCTAAATCATGTCTTGATGACCTTCACGAGCTCACTCGTATTATGGGTTTTCCCGGAAATATTAGCGGTCGAAGAATCCACGATGGCGCAACTCGGCATTATCAATGCATCGATTGTGGTAGTGATGATTTTCCTTTATTTATCTGCCATTTTTAACATCCGCATGAAACAGTTTAATTATGAGAAATTGGCGAAATCTAAAGAAAATGAATACCGTATCATTCAAGGCCTTTTTGATTTTCAAAAAGAGGTATTAAATGACCCGATCAATACCGATGTTTTCTTCAAAGATATGCATGCATTTTTTGAATCATTTACGCAGAAGTTAGAGATGGAAAATGTCTTTGAGAAACGCCTTCAACTGATTGAAGATTTGCATCAGTTATCCCTTTCAAAAGCTAAGAAAAAGTATAAAGAGATCCCTGAAGAAATCATTATTGAACTGCAATCATTGACGCTTTCTGACCATCAAAAATTGAGGTATTTAGCGTATCGCATCTCGCAAATTTATGGAGACTCACAAACCATCATTGATCCTAAAGATGCCTTCAATTCCTTCCGTCACTACGATGATTCTGAAGCCGTAAAAATCATGGTGTTTAGTGCATTTTATGTTTACTTCAGACACCCCGATGTTGACCGAGATGCCTATTCGCATCAGGCGTTTATGGATTTACTGAATCAGAGTGGAATCGATCGTCTGGTTGAACCAAGAATATTAAAAACGTTCACGGAGTATCAAGATGTGATTGAAACCATTATGACCGATGCGATTGATGGTGTGGAGGTTCCACTATGAGAGATCTTTTATTGAAGATTCGCAACAGTGAGTACCTTTCCAATAACGAGATTTTATCCATCAAAATCGCATTGTTGTTGGTGGTTTTGTTCTTGGTCAGCGCCGTAAGTATTCCCTTTAGTTTAATCTTGACCGCAACGACGGTGATTCAAGTGATTGTGCCTGTGGCTTTCTTGTTGACGTATGGTGTGGCTTGGATTTTACTTGTGTCTGGTGCCCCTAGAACCGCCATGCATTTTAGTATTTTGAGCTTCTTTATCTTGATGGGCTCATTCCTTAGTTTTTCCAATCCCATTTACATTTATCTCATTGTGTTTGCGATATTAAGTGTGATCATCTATTACCAAGAAGGCTTCCCATTTTTTGTTTATGGGACGATCTTAACCTTGTTTGGTGTGGCGTACATGCTCTTCAATGTTGATTTGTTTGGCGGCGATACCACCCAGACAAGTGAAACCATGCAAATCATCATATACCAAGTGACACTGTTGCTGTTTTACGTCTATTTTCTACTGTATTTCATCAATTCAGAAGTCGCCAATGATCGGTATTACACCGAATATTTATCCTCGAAAAAATTAACGCAAAAATATCTTGAAAACATGGTGCGCTTGAAAGATACCAAAATTGAATCGGAATACCTCACGCCCATGCATGAACGCCCAAGTTTTCAACAAGCTTTGACTGAACTATCGACCTTCTTAGGAGAAATGAACGGCAAGCCAGCGAAAGAAATGCAAGAGTTGGTTGAGTTTTATTTCTACTTACACGATATCGACATTGATGAAGCCATGCATCAAAAAACTCTCAAATACAAAACCAAAGAGACCATGCGTCAGCTGAAAAAATATCTATTAAATGCCAATAACGAATTTACCGAGCTCGCGTATGAATTGTTGGCTCAAACGCAAGAAGGCCTGCATCCCGATGTTAAGAATTATGAAACAGCATTGGACTCTATTTTGAGATTCGAGACCGATCGCATCATCGCTGGGGCGATGATTTATCGATATTTAAAACAAGAAGTGACCCAGCTCGATAAGTGGGGAAGGGTTGCAGAATCTTTGGAACATGGTGAAATCAAATCCATCTTTCAGTCCAAGGCCATTAAAGACTATTTAAATGACCGAGACATTGGCGTCTTTTTAGACAACGAAGAGTTATATAAAAAGATGTAGTCCTTATTTTTCCACCAAAAGTTTTCCACGATGAGTGTGGAAAACTTTTTTTGATTTGTCCGATGCTTTTGGGGGGGCTGTGATAAAATACGATTACTTTATGAGGAGCGCGCACATGGGGAAAATCATCGCAATTAGTAATCAAAAAGGTGGGGTGGGCAAGACCACCACATCGGTGAATTTATCAAGTGCTTTAGCCCAACTGGGAAAAAGGGTGTGTTTGGTGGACATCGATTACCAAGCCAATGCCACCACAAACCTAGGGGTGAATCGGTCAAATCTGTTGCATTCTTCCACCGATATTTTTATGAGTCAAGCTCAAGCCAAAGAAGCGTTGTTACGGTTACCCAAACTGGGCTTAGATATCATTCCTGCCAAATTTGATCTGTCCAATGTTGAGGGCGCTCTTATTGGCGATGATAATAAAAACTACGTCTTGTCGATTGCGTTAGAGAGCATCCGTGACGAGTACGATTATATTCTTATCGATTGCCCTCCTTCGCTCGGTCTTATTACCACCAACGCTTTGATTGCAGCCGATTCTGTGCTCATTCCGGTTCAATGTGAATTCTTGGCGATGGATGGACTCACACAGTTATTGAATACCATTCGGTTCATCCAGAATAAAAAACAGTTGTCCCAAAAGGAACTGATCATCGAAGGGGTGTTACTGACCATGCTCGACACCCGGAGTAATGTGGGCTACGAAGTGATCAGTGAAGTGAAAACATATTTCCGAGAAAAAGTATTTAAAACGATTATTCCCAGAAATGTTAAAGTCGCGGTTTCATCCAGTTATGGATTGCCTGTCACCGAATTCTCTCCCCAATCCAAAGGGAGCCAAGGGTATAAAAGTCTTGCAAAGGAGTTAGTTGAAAACAATGAGTAAATCTAACTTAGGTCGGGGGTTAGCCCAATTAATGGACGAGAATGCTCTGGAAATATCCTCCGATGAAAAAATCATTCAGATTGATCTTGCAGACATCAAGACCAACCCCGAACAGCCTCGCATTTATTACGATGAAAAGAAGCTTCAAGAACTTAAGACGTCCATTTTAGAATATGGACTTATGCAACCCATCATTGTGAAACCTATTGCCAAAGGTTACATGATCATTGCCGGTGAGAGACGGTTTAAAGCCTCCCTTTTAGCCAATAAAAAAACCATCCCTGCAGTCGTGAGAGACTACAATGCACAAATGGCTTCGGAACTGGCGCTCATTGAAAACATCCAAAGAGAAGATTTAACCTCCGTTGAGGAAGCTGCCACGTACAAACAATTGATTGAGAATTTCAATTACACGCATGCACAATTAGCCAAAAAGATTGGCAAGAGTCGATCCTATGTCACCAACATCATTGGTTTGCTGCACTTACCTGAAGACGTGATAGAGTTGGTACTTGGACGGAAGTTGAGCATGGGGCATGCGAGAGTTTTAAGCAAACTCAATGATTTCAAAAAGGTGCGATCACTGGCTGAAAAAATCATCAACGAACATTGGTCGGTGAGAGATTTAGAACAACATTTAAGCCACCGAAGTCAATCAAAAACCTCAAAACTTGTCTCTTCATTAAAGAAAAGGTTAAAGATCAGCCATGCCGATGTGAAGGTCCAAGGGAAAAAGATCATTTTGGGCTTTGAATCGGATGACGCTTTAGATCGATTCATCGAGGATCAGCTGAATGCAAAGTGATGAACTCAAAATGGGTCAGGTCATCGAAATGAAAAAGCCTCACCCGTGTGGGTCAAAGGACTGGGAAATCATACGACTCGGCGCGGATGTAAAAATCCGATGCCTTGGATGTGATCGCATTGTGATGTTGGAGAGAGTTAAGCTACTCAAACGGATAAAGAGGATTAAGAATGACTGATCAAATCAAAGCACTCGTTGACACCATCATCCAGTTTCGAGATGATCGAGACTGGCATTTGTCCGATGATCCAGAAAAGCTCGCGAAATCCATTGTGATTGAAGCCGCTGAACTTTTAGAAAACTTCCAGTGGGGGGAAGTCTCTTATGACCAGGAAAACGTCAAAGAAGAACTTGCAGACGTCTTAATCTATGCGATTGCAATGGCCCACGACTTAGGGCTTGATATCCAAACAATCATCGAGGAAAAACTCAAAAAGAATGAACTCAAGTACCCCAGTAAAAAATAGCCTTGCAATAAAAATGGCGATATAATATAATCTTTTATGCGCCTTTTGGAGGGGTAGCGAAGTGGTTAAACGCGGTAGACTGTAAATCTACTCCCTCAGGGTTCGGCGGTTCGAATCCGTCCCCCTCCACCATTATGGGCTGTCGCCAAGTGGTTAAGGCATCGGACTTTGACTCCGACATCGATGGTTCGAATCCATCCAGCCCAGCCACCTCATTTCAGAAGTCCAGATGTTTCCAAAAGACACCAATCGCGCATTGACAGCCGTATTTTATAAGTGTAAAATAAGTTTCGCGTTTCAAAATGGTTAGGGGCCTGTAGCTCAGCCGGTTAGAGCGCACGCCTGATAAGCGTGAGGTCGATGGTTCAAGTCCATTCAGGCCCACCATTTTACAATCTAATACCCGGGGCCTTAGCTCAGCTGGGAGAGCGCCTGCTTTGCAAGCAGGAGGTCGGCGGTTCGATCCCGCTAGGCTCCACCATCTCTTTTTTTGGAGGATTAGCTCAGTTGGGAGAGCACCTGCCTTACAAGCAGGGGGTCACTGGTTCGAGCCCGGTATCCTCCACCACGCCGGAATAGCTCAGATGGTAGAGCAACTGACTTGTAATCAGTAGGTCACGGGTTCGACTCCTGTTTCCGGCACCAGTACGAGTCCTGTTAGCTCAGTTGGTAGAGCAACTGACTTTTAATCAGTGGGTCAGAGGTTCGAATCCTCTACAGGACACCATTTCTTGCCTGGGTGGCGGAATAGGTAGACGCGTTGGACTTAAAATCCAATGGTCGTGAGACCGTGCCGGTTCGATTCCGGCCTCAGGTACCATTACAGATAATTGCATCAACCGGGGGCCTAAGCTCGGCTGGGAGAGCGCTTGTCCCAAAAGCTTCTAGGTCAGCGGTGATTCCGCTAGGCATGACAGACCCAGCGCCTTAATGTTTGGCGGCGTAGCTCAGATGGCTAGAGCGTTCGGTTCATACCCGAAAGGTCAGGGGTTCGACTCCCTTCGCCGCTACCAAGTATGGACCCGTAGCTCAGTTGGTCAGAGCTGCCGGCTCATAACCGGTTGGTCGCAGGTTCGAATCCTGCCGGGTCCACCAAATATGAAAATTCTTCTCGGAGGAATACCCAAGTCTGGCTGAAGGGAACGGTCTTGAAAACCGTCAGGGCGGGAAACCGTCGCGGGGGTTCGAATCCCTCTTCCTCCGCCATAAAAATTTAAGACCCATATATCGCGGGGTGGAGCAGTCTGGTAGCTCGTCGGGCTCATAACCCGGAGGCCGTAGGTTCAAATCCTACCCCCGCAACCATTTAGGTCCCGTGGTGTAGCGGTTAACATGCCTGCCTGTCACGCAGGAGATCGCGGGTTCGATTCCCGTCGGGACCGCCATTGGCTCAGTAGCTCAGTTGGTAGAGCAACGGATTGAAGCTCCGTGTGTCGGCAGTTCGATTCTGTCCTGAGCCACCACCCCCATTAATTAAGCCTAGGGCTTAATTTTTTTTATTTTTAGGAAGAAAAAATCACTCCTCGTAGCAATAGTTTATATAGACGACAAAAGGAGTGATCACATGAATTTCAAGAATAATTCAATGATTGGATTTGATTCACCAAAAGAATTCTTTGAGTTTTACACGTCGCTGGGCGTGCTTCATGAGTGGAAAATAGTGACCGGTAAAATGAATGATCGTGGAAGCCGGATTGAAAACCGGGCCTACACGCAAAAGTTGAGACACCTTTTTAAAGAAAAGAATCTGTTTAGACGCATGGTATCAATTGCAGAAATCGTATCTTTTTTGGATGAATACCACTTGTTAAAACGAATATTCAGAAAATTAAAAAAAGAACTCAATGAAGAACAGTACACGTCTCTTAAAATCTTTTTAGAATATAAGATACCGTACTCAAAAAACCGGCGTGTGGATGTCATATTCCAAGTCGGAAAAAACCTTTTGTTATTTGAGTTTCGTTTATCGTCAACGTTTCCCAATCAAAGTGCCATGTGGCAAAAAAAGGAACTAGAACTTGTTATTTACAAAGAACTCATGATGAATTATTTACCGGAAGATTATCGGTTATTTCTTTATGCATTTATTGGCATGCCGGAATACGATCTTGGAAGAAAAATCGAAAAACATCTCATGTATAATGAGACTAACATTGATTTTTTTGTGGATTATATGATTACGTATTTGTTTGAAGATCCACGAAGGCCTCAAGAATTTAATATATTAAAGGACTAGCGATGAATATTGTACTGACCAATGATGATGGCATTAAATCTGAGAGATTAGCTCTGGCGGAGGAAGTTTTAATTGAGCTGGGACATTCAGTGACCGTTGTCGCCCCACTTTTTGAACAATCCGCAAAAAGTATGGCCATGACTCCAAAAGGTGTCAGCTTTACTCGAATCAACACATCTCATTATGCGGTGGTAGGCACCCCAGTTGATTGTGTGAATTTTGCCCTCCAAGGCATCGATCTAAACCCTGACTTAATCGTTTCAGGCATCAATAACGGATTTAACTTAGGCATTGACATCTATTACTCCGGCACGGTGGGTGCGGCATTTCAGGCTCAATACCATGGCGTCCCATCCATGGCTTTTTCCGCCGACTACCGGTTTGAAGGAGATTTAAAAAAAGCCTTTTCTCGCACATTTAAACGGATGATTGATGAAAACCTGCCGTCTCGTGATTATGTGATTAATGTGAACTTTCCCCCTAAAATTAAGCGGGTCAAATATGTTGAAACCACCCCAGTCTCTTTTAAGTCAAGGCTTGAGGGGTCAATATCGGGGTCGCGTTTTGAATATCGCCGGCAAATCATCGACCAAAAGTTTGCCAAGGATACGGATTATTTCAATTATCTGAAAGGCAAAATCACTTATTCAAAATTGGCCATGCGTTTAAAAGATTAAAGGAGGCCTCTGATGATTCATGTGTTTTCAGAAGTGGCACCACTTAAATCGGTGCTCATGCATCGTCCTGGAGCTGAGGTCGAAAATTTAGTGCCCCATCTTCTCAGTGATTTTTTGTATGAAGATATTCCCTACTTGGCCACGGCCCAAAACGAGCACGATGCCTTTGCCCAGCTCTTAAAATCCAACAATGTTGACGTGCAATACATCGAAAACTTAGTTGAAGAAGCGCTCACCGAACAAACGAAGCCTCAACTCATTCAAGAATACATTCAAATGGCTGGGATTCATTATGATCCCACCATCGAACGTTTAAAAGATTATTTAACAGGGTTGCCTAACGCTAAGCTCGTAAACACCATTATTTCCGGAATCTTAATCAATGAAATTTATCCCAACTCATCGATTGATTTAAAAGCGTTTCATGAAGATGACCCCTTTATTGTCTATCCAATGCCTAACTTGATGTATCAAAGAGATCCCATGATTTCCATCGGCCATGGCGCAGCCATTGCCAATCTCTCTTCCACCATCCGGACCAAAGAAGCGTTGCTTCCAAAGTTTGTGTTTGCCCACCACCCCGCGTTTAAATCCACCCAGTCTTCGATATACTTTGACGGGACGAACGACTTCAACCTCGAAGGGGGCGATGTGTTAGTTTTAAACGAAGAGACGCTCCTCATAGGTATCTCAAAACGGACGCATCCACTGGCCATCGAACAACTGTCACAAAAACTCTTAACGCATTCCTCATGGAAAAAAGTGATGGCGCTGAAAATCCCAAGAGATCGCGCGTTCATGCATTTAGATACCATCTTGACGCAAGTCGATGACGATGCATTTTTATATCACACGAATGTGTTTGATTTAACCCATGTGTTTACCTTTGCACTTGAAGATGGCACACTCACGGTTCGTGAATCCAAGCAAACCATTCAATCTCTATTAGAAAAAGAATTAAAAATGCCCATTCGTATGATTCCTTGTGGCGGTGATGACGCCATTGCCAGTGCCCGAGAGCAATGGAACGATGGCGCGAATTCGTTATGCATTGCCCCCGGAAAAGTCATCATGTATGAGCGCAACGAAAAAACCAATCATGCGCTGGAAAAAGCGGGAATTGAAGTGCTTACCATTAAGGCGTCTGAACTCTCCAGGGGGCGAGGCGGCCCTCATTGTCTGACCATGCCACTCATTCGTCAATAAAAAAGATAAAAAAAAGGCTTGCATAGGCCTTTTTTATTTGATATATTATTCAAGACTCTGCCTGAGTCACGGCTGTGAAACGGGAGGTTAATGATACACTGGAAAGCGTTGTCTAAAAAGTGTTGAAAATTTCCGTGGAGCAAGTCTATACCAGATTATAGGCGAAAGGAGACCATATGCCTGCACAACAAATTAGAATCCGTCTTAAGTCATATGATCATCGGTTACTCGATCAATCAGCAAAAAAAATTGTTGATACCGCACTTAAAACTGGATCCAAGGTATCGGGACCGATTCCGTTACCAACCAAAAAAGAGGTGTTTACCGTTTTACGTTCTGTTCACATCAACAAAACATCGCGTGAACAATTTGAACGCAGAACGCACAAAAGACTCATCGACATCTTGTCACCCACGCCCCAAACCATCGATAGTCTTATGCATTTAGATTTACCCTCGGGCGTCGATATTGTTCTCAAATAATTCTCAAACTAAATAAGGAGGTGTCTCATGGCCAAAGGTATCTTAGGAACCAAACTTGGAATGACCCAAGTGTTCAATGACGCAGGGAAACTTGTGCCGGTGACCGTCGTTCAATGCGAACCCAATGTGGTTTTGCAAAAGAAAACGATTGAAACCGATGGATACGACGCAGTTAAAGTCGGATTCAAAGATAAACGTGAAGCGTTAGTTTCAAAACCACTTAAGGGTCAATTCAAAAATGCGAATACAACCCCTAAGCGCTACATCAAAGAGATTGCGGGTAAAGAACTCAGCAACTTTGAAGTAGGTCAAGAGATCAAAGTCAACATTTTTAATGAAGGTGAAGCAGTTGATGTCACCGGAACATCCAAAGGTAAAGGATTCCAAGGGGTCATCAAACGTCATAACCAACATCGTGGACCTATGTCACATGGTTCTCACTATCATCGTTTACCAGGGTCAATGGGAAGCATTGATCCCAACCATGTAAGACCCGGAAAAAATCTTCCTGGACACATGGGATTTGAAACCGTCACCATTCAAAACCTTGAAATTGTGAAAGTGGATATTCAAGAAAACTTGTTACTCGTTAAAGGCAATGTCCCAGGGCCTCGTAAAGGTCTTGTTGTGATTAAAAATGCCGTTAAACACGATAAGGAGCTTGCGCCGCTCAATCCTGAAGATTTTGTCGTCGTAGAAGCGCCTGAACCGGTTGAAGAAGCTCCGGTTGAAGAAGCTGCCCCTGCTGAGGAAGCCCCTGCTGAGGAAGCCCCTGCGGAAGAAGCCGCTCCTGCTGAGGAAGCTCCTGCCGAGGAAGCTGCTCCTGCTGAAGAAGCCGCTCCTGCTGAGGAAGCTCCTGCCGAGGAAGCTGCTCCTGCTGAGGAAGCTCCTGCCGAGGAAGCTGCTCCTGCTGAAGAAGCCCCTGCGGAAGAAGCTGTTCCTGCTGAAGAAGCCCCTGCAGAAGATGCAACCGCCAAAGAAGAAAATGAAGAAACCCCTTCATCGGATGAAGCCAAAGATGATTCATCGGATGAAGAGAAAAAATAGTGTTTGGTTCGAAGGAGGTCAATCATGCCTAAGTTAGATGTATTTAATCAAACTGGAAAAAAAGTTACTCAAGCAACTCTAAGCGATGATGTTTTCGGCATCGAACCAAACCAACAAGCGTTATTCGATGTTATTAAAGCGCAAAGAGCTGCCATGCGCCAAGGCACACACAGTGTTAAAAACCGCGGGGAAGTTCGCGGTGGTGGACGTAAACCTTGGCGTCAAAAAGGAACCGGTCGAGCCCGACAAGGTTCCATTCGCTCTCCTCAATGGAGAGGCGGTGGGGTCGTATTCGGACCCACACCAAGAGACTACAGTTTAAAAGTCAACCGCAAAGTTAGAAGACTCGCACTACGCTCTGCGTTATCTGCTAAAGTGGCAGACAAAGCACTCGTTCTTCTCGATGCACTCACGATGGAAGAAATCAAAACCAAATCGATGGAGAGTGTGCTAACTCAACTCGGTCTCTCAGGAAAAGTACTCATTGTCCTTGACCAAATGGATGAGAACGTGCTGTTATCCGCTCGTAATATCCCAGGTGTCTTGGTGACGACCGCAGATCAAGCCAGTGTCTATGAATTGATGAATTCAAAAACACTCTTAATGACTCAAGCGGCTGCAACCCACCTTGAGGAGGGACTTAAATAATGTTAGCCAGCGAAATTATTAAACGCCCGTTAATCACTGAAAAAAGCATGCAACTCGTAGAAAATCTCAATCAATATACTTTTGAAGTCGATAAACGTGCCAACAAAGTACAAATCAAGAACGCCATCGAAGAACTTTTCGATGTGACAGTCACCAGTGTCAACGTTATCAACACGGCGAGAAAACCTAAACGTGTTGGTCAGTACCAAGGCTTTAAGGCTGAGAAATCAAAAGCCATTGTGACACTCAAAGCCGATGACAAAATCGAAATCTTTACGGCTTAGTAAGGTAAGGAGGAATTCAACATGGCCCTTAAAAATTACAAACCCATGACCAATGGTACCCGCCATATGACCTCCCTTGATTATTCCGAAATCACCAAAACCACGCCTGAAAAATCTTTGCTTGTCAAACTCAACAAAAAATCAGGACGTAATAATCAAGGCAAGATCACCGTCCGTCACCATGGTGGTGGTAATAAAAGAAAATACCGCATCATTGATTTCAAGCGCGCCAAAGATGGCATTCCTGCCAAAGTCGCCAGCATTGAGTACGATCCGAACCGTTCGGCCAACATCGCACTCTTGCATTATGCCGACGGCGAAAAGCGCTACATCATTGCCCCCGAAGGATTACAAGTGGGGGCAGTCATTGAATCCGGTGAAAATGCAGATATCAAAGTTGGCAATGCCAAAACACTGAATAAGATCCCCGTCGGTACGATGATTCATAACATCGAACTCTCCCCAGGTAAAGGCGGCCAAGTGGCCCGTGCTGCAGGGGCTGAAGCACAGATCTTAGGACGTGAAGAAAAATATGTGCTGGTTCGTTTATCCAGTGGAGAAGTTCGTAAGATTCTTGGGACTTGCCGCGCAACCATTGGCGTGGTAGGTAATGAATATTATGAACTTGTCAACATTGGTAAAGCGGGTAAAAACCGTCACCGTGGCATCAAACCAACCGTTCGTGGTTCAGTCATGAACCCACTTGATCACCCTCACGGTGGGGGTGAAGGTAGACAACCCATCGGCCGTAAGAGTCCCATGACGCCTTGGGGCAAACCTGCCTTAGGCTTAAAAACCCGTAAAACTCACAAATCTAGCGATCGTTTGATTGTTAGAGGCCGTAAGAAATAAGTAGGAGGAAATTAGATGGCTCGATCGATTAAAAAAGGACCATTTTGTGACGATCATCTCATGTTCAAAGTGGCTCAAATGAATAAAGAAAACAAAAAACGTGTCATTCAGACATGGTCAAGACGTTCAACCATTTTTCCTCAATTTGTGGGACACACAATTGCGGTTCACAACGGTAAAGAACATGTGCCTGTGTATATCACCGAAGACATGGTCGGTCATAAATTGGGTGAGTTTGCCCCAACTCGGACCTATCGTGGCCACGATAAAGACAAGAAAGCTGTCAGAAAGTAGAGGATGAATATGGAAGTTAAAGCTCAAGCTAAAATGGTCCGTCTTTCCTCTCGTAAAGTGAAACTTGTCATTGACTTGATTCGTGGTAAATCGGTAGGAGAGGCATTCGCAATCTTAGCCAATACCCCCAAAGCTGCATCCCCCGTGGTTGAAAAGCTATTGCGTTCAGCTGTGGCGAATGCAGAACATAACAACAGTCTGAATCCAGACAGTTTATACGTTAAAGAAATCTTTGTGGGCGAAGGCCCCACCCTGAAGCGGATTCGTCCTCGCGCCAAAGGGAGTGCATCACAAATCTTGAAAAGAACCAGCCATACGACCATCGTCGTGGCTGAGAAAGCATAAGGAGGCAGCTGATATGGGTCAAAAAGTTAATCCAGTAGGATTACGCATCGGAGTCATTCGTGACTGGGATTCACGTTGGTATGCCAACGAGGGCGAAGTAGCAGATTTACTCCAAGAAGACATCAAAATTCGTGAAATTCTTGAAGCATTTTACGTTAACGCCTCGGTTTCGACCATTCAAATTGAACGGTTAAAAAACCGGGTGGTATTAACGCTTCATACGGCGAAACCAGGGATGGTCATTGGCCGTGAAGGAAGTTTAAAAAATGAGGCCATTAAGCGGTTATCCAAAGTGACCGATAAAGCGATCATTTTAAACGTTGTTGAGATTAAGAAACCTGAACTTAACGCCGTATTGGTGGCCGATTCCATTGCCCAACAGCTTGAAAACCGTGCGTCTTTCCGTCGGGTCCAAAAAATGGCCATTCAACGGGCCATGCGGGCGGGAGCCAAAGGGGTAAAAACCCTCGTATCCGGCCGTTTAGGTGGCGCTGAAATGGCACGTTCCGAAGGGTATTCAGAAGGCAACGTTCC
Source organism: uncultured Mycoplasmatota bacterium (assembly GCA_913057225.1). GTDB lineage: Bacteria > Bacillota_I > Bacilli_A > Izemoplasmatales > Izemoplasmataceae > JAGYII01. The sequence goes on along the minus strand of CAJXNT010000001.1, from coordinate 101,495 downwards.
CTTACATACCTTACGGGCTGACATCGATTACGCATTCGCAGAAGCGATGACCACCTATGGAAAATTGGGCGTTAAAGTTTGGATTTATAAAGGTGAAATTTTGCCGGCCAAAAAGGAGGCGGAATAGATGTTAACACCGAAAAGAACGAAATACCGCCGTCCGCATCGCGTGTCTTATGAAGGCAAAGCGAAGGGTGGCACCCGAGTGGACTTTGGTCAATATGGACTGCAGTCTTTAGAAGGCGCTTGGATCACCAACCGTCAAATTGAAGCCGCACGTATTGCCATGACTCGGTATATGAAACGTCAAGGGAAAGTCTGGACACGAATCTTTCCGCATATGGCGAAAACGAAAAAGCCGTTAGAAGTTCGGATGGGCTCTGGTAAAGGGGCACCTGAAGGCTTTGTGGCCGTCGTTAAAGAAGGAACTGTCATGTTTGAAATTGGTGGGGTCACTGAAGAAATCGCCAAAGAAGCGCTTCGTTTAGCGTCTCACAAACTGCCAGTCAGTACCAAATTTATTCGACGTGAAAGTGGTGATGCTTAATGACTGCGAGAGAAATTAGAGACATGGAAACCGAAGCCATCGTGACTGAGATTAGCAATCTCAAACGCGAATTGTTTGATCTTCGCTTTCAACAAGCCACCGGTCAACTTACAAACACGGCACGCATCTCAACCCTTAAGCGCATCATTGCTAGAATGAAAACCATTCTCAATGAACGTCGTGAGCAGTAGAAAGAGGCGAACATGGAAAGAAATCAAAGACGTGTTTTAACAGGCACCGTAGTGTCCAGTAAACCTGATAAAACCATTTCAGTATTGGTAGAAAGTTACAAAGTTCATCCTATTTATAAGAAACGTGTTAAGCAATCCAAAAAATTTGCGGCACACGATGCTAAGAACGAAGCAAAAGAAGGCGATTTTGTAAAAATTGTGGAAACACGTCCACTCTCTAAATCAAAACGCTTCCGCCTTGTGGAAGTCTTGGATCGTCCCGCCATTCAATAGTCGAGGAGGTCAAAATCATGATTCAACAAGAATCACGTCTTAGAATCGCGGATAATTCCGGTGCCAAAGAAGTTTTGACGGTTAAAGTCCTCGGCGGCAGTAAACGGAAATACGCATCCATCGGTGATGTCATCACCGTCACCGTGAAACAAGCAGCCCCTGGGGGCCAAGTGAAAAAAGGGGAAGTCGTGAAAGCGGTCATCGTAAGAACCAAGCGTTCGGTCCGCCGTGGCGACGGCTCATACATTCGCTTTGACGATAACGCTGCGGTCATCATTCGTGATGACAAATCCCCCCGCGGAACCCGGATCTTTGGTCCAGTGGCCCGTGAACTCAGAGAAAAAGGGTTTATGAAAATCGTTTCATTAGCCCCTGAAGTTTTGTAAGGAGTCGATTCCATGAAAATACTTAAAGGCGATAAAGTTCGCGTCATCAGTGGCGCCAACCGCGGCAAAGAAGGAACCGTCCTTAAAACCTTCCCCAAAAACGACACCCTGATTGTGGAAGGGGTCAACACGATTAAAAAACACACCAAACCATCGCAAGCAAATCCTGACGGAGGCATCTTGGAGTTTGAAGCACCCATTCATGCCTCAAACGTCATGCTTTTAGATGGCAAAGAGACCACTCGGATTGGCTATAAAGAAATCACCGAGACCGTCAAAAAAGAGAAAGTGACGCGCAAAGTTCGCTTTGCGAAAAAATCAGGTGAGGTTCTTGACTAATCTCAAAGGAGTTAGAATCTAATGAATCGTTTGCAAGAAAAATATCAATCATCCGTGAAACCCGCGATGATGAAACAATTCAACTATGCATCCGTCATGCAAACCCCGAAAGTCGAAAAAATCATCATTAACATTGGGGTTGGCGATGCCATCAACAATGCAAAAGCACTGGACGATGCGGTGGAAGAACTCACCCAAATTGCCGGTCAAAAACCCGTCATCACCAAAGCCAAAAAATCCATTGCGAACTTTAAACTTCGTCAAGGGATGGCGATTGGATGTAAAGTCGATCTCAGAGGTCAAAGAATGTATGACTTCTTGGATAAACTCATCAGCATTGCGCTCCCCCGGGTCCGTGACTTCCAAGGGGTATCCAAAAAAGCGTTTGACGGTCGGGGAAACTTCACCCTTGGGGTGAAAGAGCAACTCATCTTCCCCGAAATTGATTACGATAAAGTGAACCGGGTTCGGGGCATGGACATCGTGATTGTCACTACGGCACATACAGACGAAGAGGGTCGGTTCTTACTGCAAGAACTCGGCATGCCTTTCCGTAAATAATTCAAGGAGGTAAATCATGGCAAAAACATCTATGAAAATGAAACAAAAAAGAACGCAAAAATATTCCGTCCGTGAATATTCCAGATGTGAACGTTGTGGACGCCCACATTCTGTGTATCGTAAATTCAAATTATGCCGAATTTGCTTCCGTGAATTGGCATACAAAGGACAAATCCCTGGCGTGAAAAAGGCCAGTTGGTAAGACAAGGTAACTTGGAAGGAGGCCAATTAATATGGTCATGACAGATCCGATTGCGGATATGCTCACACGCATCCGTAACGCAAACCAAATGAAAAAAGAAACAGTGACAATGCCTGCTAGCAAGTTAAAACAACAAGTCTTAGATTTGTTGCGAGCGGAGGGGTACATTACCAACGTCTCACTTGTCAAAGGTGAACGCTTTAACGATCTTAAAGTCACCCTTAAATACAATCAAAATGAGCGTGTCATTCGTGGCTTAAAACGCATATCAAAACCGGGCTTAAGAGTGTATGCTCAAAGCCAAGAAATCCCAAAAGTCCTGAACGGACTAGGAATTGCCATCTTATCCACATCGAAAGGCTTGATGACTGATCGTCAAGCCCGTCGTGAAAATGTGGGTGGCGAAATCCTAGCCTACGTTTGGTAGTCAACCTGAGGAGGATAAAATGAGTCGAATCGGAAAACAACCGGTCGTTTTACCTGAAGGGGTGAGTGCCACCATCAACGGACAACACGTTGAGGTAAAAGGACCCAAAGGAACCCTCTCCTATGACGTGCATGATTCCATCGCCGTGAAACAAGATGGAAATACCCTCGTCTTTGAGAAAAAATTAGAATCAAACTCAGTGCAAGCCTTGTTTGGTACGTCTCGTGCGAGAGTTCAAAATCTCGTCACTGGGGTCAGCGAAGGCTACAAAAAAGACCTGCAAATGGTCGGTGTTGGGTACCGCTCGCAAGTGCAAGGGAAAACCTTGGTCGTCAGTGCGGGATACTCCAATCCTGTCGAAGTTGCCATCCCCGATGGCATTGAAGTGACGGTGGAAAAAAACACCAACCTTTCGGTGTCAGGCATTGATAAACAAAAAGTCGGTCAATTTGCGGCCAACATTCGTGCAATCCGCAAACCCGAACCTTACTTAGGAAAAGGCATCCGGTATGTCGATGAGTACGTACGTCGTAAAGAAGGAAAAACCGCTAAGTAACGGTAGGAGATTGATATGATTAAGAAAATTTCACGCAACACGTTAAGACAAAAACGTCATTATCGTATTCGCCAAAGCTTACACGGGACTTCTGAACGGCCGCGCCTCAGTGTGTACCGTTCCAACAAAAACATCTACGCCCAACTGATTGATGATTTAAATGGGGTGACCTTGGCCAGTGCGTCTTCGATTAAAGATGCCAAAGCCAAAACCCTCACCGTGGATGTGGCGAAACAAGTGGGCGCGCAACTCGCCAAAAAAGCCCAAGAAAAAAACATTAAATCCGTGGTCTTTGACCGCAGTGGCTATTTGTATCATGGTCGTGTTAAAGCCTTGGCTGAAGCGGCTCGCGAAGCCGGATTGGAATTTTAGGAGGTATGTCGATGCAAAACAATAGAAAACCCCGCAGAAGACGGGAAGAAAACCCATTCGAAGAACGCGTCGTCAATATCAACCGTGTCACGAAAGTCGTCAAAGGGGGCCGTCGGTTTAGATTCAGCGCCCTGGTCGTCGTCGGAGACAAAAAAGGCCGAGTCGGATTTGGCACTGGGAAAGCCCAAGAAGTGCCCGATGCCATTAAAAAAGCGATTGAAGCCGCGAAAGCCACGATGATCAAAGTGCCCATGTATGGATCCACCATCCCGCATGAAATCACCGGGATTCATGGGGCCGGTCAAGTCTATTTAAAACCGGCATCATTAGGGACCGGTGTCATTGCTGGAGGCCCTGTGCGTGCGGTCTTAGAAGCGGCAGGCGTCAAAGACATCTTATCGAAATCGTTAGGCTCTTCGACGCCGATTAATATCATCCGTGCCACGATGGATGCCATCTCTAAATTACGCAGCGCCGATGAAGTGGCCAGAACGCGTGGTTTAACCGCGAAGGAGATTTTACACTAATGAAATCGTTAGCCATCACGCTGAATAAAAGCTTGATTGGGAGACTTCCCAATCAACGCAAAACCCTAAAAGCCTTAGGGCTTAACAAAGTGCATCAAACCGTTGTCAAAGGAGATTCACCGACCATTCGTGGCATGATTAAAACGGTCGCCCATCTCGTGACGGTTACTGAGCAATAGGAGGGCATTATGAAATTACATGAACTCACACCAACGCCTGGATCCACTCATGCAAAAAAACGCGTGGGCCGAGGCCACGGAAGTGGCAATGGAAAAACAGCCGGCGCTGGCCATAAAGGTCAAAAAGCGCGTTCGGGAGGGAGCCTTCGCATCAACTTTGAAGGGGGCCAAACCCCCGTCATTAAACGTTTGCGCAAAATGGGCTTCAACAACCCAACCCGCAAAGTTTATACCACCATCAACGTCTCGGAACTCAGCCGGTATAAAAAAGGCGCTGTGGTCACCCCAGAGATGCTCTTAGAAGATAAAGTGGTAAAAAACATCGCGAAAAATGGGTTAAAAGTGCTTGGCAACGGTGAACTGACCGATGCCATCACGGTCAAAGCGCACAAATTTACCGGCGCTGCCTTAGAAAAGATTCAAGCAGCTGGCGGCCAAGCTGAGGTGCTCTAATGGATACCATGCGTGCCGTATTTGATAACTCGAAAGTCCGCAACAAGATTCTCTTTACGCTTGCGGCTTTTCTGGTTTTTAGAGCCGCAACGTTCATCACCATTCCTCTGATTAACCCCGAACAAATTCGTCAATTCTTTGAAGCGCAAGGGGGCTTCATCGGCATCATCGATGCCTTCACCGGAAGTGCCCTGTCCAACTTCTCCATCATTGCCTTAGGGATTGGCCCTTACATCACGGCGTCCATTTTGATTCAGTTATTGCAAATGGACATTGTGCCCATCTTAAAAGAATGGTCGGAAGAAGGGGAAACCGGAAAACAAAAAATCAATCAATTGACCCGTTACCTTGCCATAGCGCTTGCGTTCATTCAAGCGCTCGGGCTCACCTATGGGTTTGCCTTAACCGGCAATACGATTTTTGACATCGGAGTTGAAGCCAACTTCTTCACCTACACGTATTTGGCCATTGTCATGACGGCGGGGACTGCCTTCTTGTTGTGGCTGTCGGATCAAATTACACTCAAAGGCATCGGCAACGGGACCTCGATGATCATTGTGGCCGGGATTATTTCAGGACTCCCTGGCATGTTCACGTCTTTGGGGCAAGAATACTTAGCCGGAGCCACCAGTGATTTAGGAAGCTATCTCACCTTTGCGGTGGTCGTGGTGCTTTACTTGCTCGTCTTAGTGGGCGTCACCATCATGACGGCGGCGGACCGGAAAATTCCGATTCAATATGCCAACCGTCCCACCAGTTCAAAAACCACCGGGCGTCAAGGGTCCAACATCCCGATCAAAATTAATTCATCGGGCGTGATTCCCGTCATCTTTGCGGTCACGATTCTGTCTCTGCCGCAAACCTTGCTGTCATTCTTACCTGAATTTTCAGCGTCCGGATTTGGCCTTTGGGTCAGTGAATTCTTTAACTACCAAAGACCGCTTGGATTTATGATTTACGCGATTCTCATCATTCTCTTTACGTTCTTTTATTCATTCATCCAAATCAATCCCGAAAAAATTGCGAAAAACTTACAGCAACAAAATGCGTACATTCCCGGGGTAAGACCGGGGCTTGAAACCGAAAATTACGTGTCGAAATTGCTGTTTAAAATCACCGTCGTCGGGGCCCTTTACTTACTCGTTGTGGCATCGCTTCCGATCTTCACGGCTGTGATTTTCAACTTACCGAGTTACGTGCAAGTGGGCGGGACATCGCTCCTCATCGTCGTCGGTGTGGCGATTCAAACCACCCAACAAATTAAAACCGACTTACAGGGTCAAAATTACAGCGGCTTCATTAAATAGGAGGCGCGCATGAAACTCCTCATGATGGGACCTCCGGGTGCCGGAAAAGGAACGCAAGCGAAGAAAATCGTTGAAGACTATCACCTGGCCAATATTTCAACGGGTGACATGTTCCGCGAATCCTACCGAAAAAAAGAATCCCTGGGCCTGTTGGCCATGGAATTTATTCGCGATGGGCATCTGGTCTCCGATGAGATTACCATCGAGATTGTCCGCCGCAGACTCTTTGTCAATCACGTCGAGAAAAACTTTCTCTTAGACGGCTTCCCACGGACCATCACGCAAGCGGAAGCCCTCGATGAGATGCTCGAGGTGGAACAAACCAAGCTGGATGCGGTCATCCAAATTGTCGTCTCCGATGCCGTCATATTAAACCGCATGGTGGGCCGACGCTCCTGCTCGATTTGCGGGGCCACGTATCATGTGGACTACAAACCTCCGCAAAAAGAAGGGGTCTGTGACGCATGCGGCGGGGTGCTTTACCAGCGCGAAGATGACAAGCATGAGTCGGTGAGAAACCGACTGGATATTTACAAAGAAAAGACGAAACCGCTGATTGATTATTACGATGCGCAAGGCATTCTCTATGAAGTGAACGGCGAAAAAAGCTTTGATGCGGTGTATCGAGACATTCAGACGTTATTGGAAACCCATCTATGATTATCTTAAAAAGCCCACGAGAAGTGGCCATCATGCGCGAAGCAGGCCGCATTGTGGCGCTCGCTCATCAAGCCGTCAAAGAGGCCATCCAACCGGGCATCACCACCGAATTCATCGATCAATTGGTGGAATCGGTCATCACCGCTCACGGCGCCACGCCTTCGTTCAAAGGCTATGGGGGGTTCCCAGGAAGTGCTTGCACCTCCGTCAATGATGAAGTGGTTCATGGCATTCCGTCCAGCCGCACATTGAAAGAAGGCGATGTCTTCAAAGTTGACATCGGTGCGTATTATCAAGGTTATCACGGCGATTCCGCGTGGACCTATGCCGTCGGGGATGTGGATGCATCCATTCAGACTTTAATGCAAGTCACCGAAGGCTCGCTTTATGCCGGGTTAGACATGGCGAAAGCCGGGAATCACCTTTCCGATATTTCTCACGCCATTCAAACCTATGCGGAACGGCACGGCATGAGTGTGGTCCGAGAATTTGTCGGCCATGGCATAGGCAAAGCCTTGCACGAAGCGCCGCAAGTTCCGAACTTTGGACCGCCGCATCAAGGGCCGAAACTGAAAAAAGGCATGACGCTCGCGATTGAACCGATGATCAATTTGGGCCACAAAGAAGTCAAGGTCCTCGCCGATGGATGGACCGCGGTGACGCTCGATCATCAGCCAAGCGCGCATTATGAACACACCGTCTTAATCACCGAAGCAGCGCCCGTTCTCTTAACGATCCTTTAAGGAGGTTCTATGAGTAAAGAAGAAAAAATTGAATTTGAAGGGAAAGTGGTTGAAGCACTTCCCAATACCCAATTTCTCGTTGAATTGCCCAACGGACATAAGATCAAAGCTCACGTTTCAGGTAAAATCCGCATGTATTACATACGCATTTTACCTGGCGATCGCGTCACAGTGGAGATGTCTCCCTATGATTTAACACGTGGGCGCATCACCTACCGGCATAAATAATGGTAAAAGCCAAAGGAGGCACATCCCTATGAAAGTAAGACCATCCGTAAAAAAAATGTGCGACCAATGCAAAGTGGTTAAACGCAAAGGCAGAGTCATGGTCATCTGCTCAAATCCCAAACATAAGCAAAGACAAGGTTAAGGAGGCCAGATTATGGCACGTATATCAGGTGTAGATATTCCCAATGATAAGCGCGTAGTGATTTCACTGACCTATATTTTTGGCATCGGCAAATCAACGTCCCAAAAAGTGCTCGCTGCGGCCGGCGTCTCAGAAGAATCCCGCGTCAAAGACTTATCGGAAGATGAACTCAAACGCATTCGTGAAGAAATCGCCAAAGTGAAAACCGAAGGTGATTTACGTCGTGAAGTTGCGCTCAACATTAAACGACTCCAAGAAATTGGCTCATACCGTGGCATTCGCCATCGTCGTGGGCTTCCCACCCGTGGACAAAACACGCGTAACAACTCAAGAACCCGTAAAGGGCCAAGACGCACCGTCGCGAATAAGCGGAAATAGGAGGACACTATGGCAGTTAGAAAAGGAACACGTAAACGTCGTGTCAAAAAGAATATTCCCAGTGGAGTGGCACACATTCACTCCACCTTTAACAATACGATCATTACCATCACCGATCCTCAAGGCAACGCCATCTCATGGACGAGTGCGGGTGCTTTAGGGTTTAAAGGGTCGAGAAAATCCACCCCATATGCGGCGCAAATCGCTTCTGAAGCGTGTGCCAAAGCCGCGATGGATCATGGGGTCCAACGGGTCGATGTCACCGTCAAAGGCCCTGGGCCTGGCCGTGAAGCCGCCATCCGTTCCTTACAAACCGCGGGCCTTAACATCACATCGATTAAAGATGTGACGCCGGTCCCTCACAACGGATGTCGTCCCCCAAAACGGCCTCGTGGATAACACCCATAAACCCAATTTTAGGAGGTTCGCAATTTGAAAGACTTAATGTTTGAAAAGCCCTTTATCAAAGTCTTAGATGTTCAAGGCGGCGACGTGGTCACGAAATCCAGCTTTGAAATATCTCCACTCGAACGGGGATATGGGATGACGCTTGGAAACTCTCTGCGTCGTATCTTACTCTCATCACTCCCCGGTGCCGCCATTGTCAATTGCCAAATTGATGGCGTTCAACATGAATTTTCGGCCATCGAAGGCGTGGTGGAAGATGTCACGGGCATCGTCTTAAATTTAAAAGATGTGATTTTAGCCATCGATTCGTCCGATCCCGACGTGGAAAAGGTCTTAGAAATCGATGTCAAAGGTCCTAAAGTCGTGACGGCGGGAGACATCAAACTCCCCGACGATGAAATCAAAGTCATTAACCCGGATTTAGAAATTGTCACCGTTCAATCGGGCACCTTCCGGATGACCATGACGGCGCGTCGTGGCATTGGCTATGTGGGTGCCGAACAAAACAAGCAGTTCAATAAAGCCGTGGGGGTCATTCCCATTGACAGTATTTATACCCCCGTCACTCGGGTCATGTATTCCGTGGATAAAACCCGCGTCGAAGACAGTGCGGATTTAGATAAACTCTTATTGGAAGTTGAGACCAACGGATCGATCAGTCCCCAAGATGCCATCGGCATGGCGGCTCGGATGATGATTGATCACTTGAATGTGGTCGTTGAACTTTCCGAACTGGATCCCGAACACTCTTACATGATGGAACGAGAAACCGCGCAAAATTCCCAGATTTTAGAGATGCAAATTGAAGATCTTGACTTGTCTGTGAGGAGCTACAATTGTCTGAAACGTGCGGGCATCAACACCGTGGATGAGTTGACACGTAAATCAGAAGAAGACATGATGAAAGTTCGCAATTTAGGTAAAAAATCACTCAAAGAAGTCAAAGTAAAACTCAACGATCTCGGACTTTCACTCGCAAGGTCTCAGTAGGAGGAAATTATGACAGGTTATACGAAATTAAATCGTCGTTCCGATCAACGGAAAGCGATGCTGAGAGACTTAGTCACCCAGCTCATTGTGCACGAACGCATTGAAACCACGTACACCAAAGCCAAAGAACTCAAACGTCTGGCCGATAAAATGGTCACATTAGGGAAGAAAAACACCCTCGCATCCAGACGCCAAGCGGCTCAAACCGTGCGGTTTATTTCAGCCAATGACACCCAAAATGCGCTGCAAAAGCTCTTCGATGACATTGCACCTCGGTTCCAAGACCGGGCGGGCGGATATACCCGCGTTTACAAACTTGGACCGCGCCGTGGCGACGCCACCGAAATGGCCATCATTGAATTTGTTGAATAACCCTCAAATGCGAGCTTACGGCTCGCATTTTGTTTTTTAGGAGGTGGCCCTCGTGTCATACCTTACGCTCAATCACGTCCATTTTAGTTACGGAAACACGCCCGCCATTCAGGACGTGTCTTTTTCGCTTGAAGCGGGTGAATGGATCAGCATTGTCGGGCCCAATGGCTCTGGAAAATCGACCTTGGCCAAGCTGATCATGGGACTTTTACCCGTGCCTTCGGGCACCATTGATGTGGGCGGGGAGCGGTTGAGTGAGGCATCCGTGCATGAAATCCGGGAAAAAATCGGCATCATTTTCCAAAACCCGGACAATCAATTTGTCGGCGTGACCGTCAAAGATGACATCGCGTTTGGGTTGGAAAATCTGCAAGTCCCTTACCCAGAGATGATTGCGCGGATTGAGACCTATGCCCAAGCCGTTGGGATGGACGCCTATTTAGACAAAGAACCGGCACAATTATCCGGCGGTCAAAAGCAACGCGTGGCCATTGCGGGCACGCTCGCGATGCATCCTGAGTTGATCATTTTTGATGAAGCCACATCGATGCTCGATCCCACCGGCAGACAGACCATGATGACGATCATGAACGACCTCAAAAAAGCGGGCAAAACCATTCTTTCGATCACGCACGATCTCAAAGAAACGTTGAACGCCGACCGCGTCATCGTCATGCATGAAGGCCGCGTGTTAAAACTGGGCACCCCGAAAGAAATCCTCCGGGATGAAGCGCTATTAACCACCGCCAATCTGACCCTTTTAGAACCGTTTAAAATGATGAACGCTTTGGCAGAAAAAAATCGTCTGACCGACGCCTGGGAGGCCTTATTATGGGAATCCGCCTTCACGCTGTGAGTCACGTGTATCAAAGCATCAATCAACCCCCGTTTGAAGCTTTGAAAAATGTCAGTCTAACGATCCAAGCCACCGATGAATTCATCGCCTTGGTGGGGGAAACAGGCTCCGGGAAATCAACGCTGGTTCAACACTTTAACGCGCTGATGGCGCCCACATCGGGAGAAGCCCAGCTTTTTGATGTGACCCTGACGGCCGAAACCTTCAAAGATAAAAAAATCAAAAAAACCCCCATCCGAAAACGCATCGGATTGGTCTTTCAATTTCCGGAATATCAACTGTTTGAAGAGACCGTCTTAAAAGACGTCGCTTTCGCGCCTAAAAACTTTGGCCTTTCAGAAGAAGCCGCCATTCAAAAAGCGAAAGACGCTTTACGGTTGGTGGGGCTGGATGAATCGTTTGAAGCTCGCAGCCCGTTTCATCTTTCAGGGGGCGAGAAAAAACGCGTGTCCATTGCGGGCATTTTGGCGATGGAACCCGATATCTTAGTGCTCGATGAACCCACCAGTGGCCTCGATCCGAAATCGCAAGAAATGCTCATGGATGTCTTCACATCCATTCAAAATCGGACCCATACGTCCATCGTATTCATCACCCACGACATGAACTGGGTGGAACGCTACGCCAAGCGTGTGTTGGTCATGAAAGCAGGGTCGCTGGTTTTTGATGGGACCCCGCACGCTTTATTCCAACGGCCGGAACTGGCAGACTGGAAAATGGATGTGCCCGACCGCTTCAAAGTCATGCAATATCTCAAAACCCATCATTCCTTTAAAGACCCCGTGACCACCCCCGATGAACTCATTGACGCCATCATCCGTGAGGGCCAATCATGAAAAACATCGTCATTGGACGCTACATTCCAGGGGATTCATTTCTTTACCGGATGGACCCCCGAGTCAAACTCATCGCTTTATTTTTACTGTTTGTGGCCGTATTCGTCATTGACGAGCTCTGGGTCATGGTGGGCGCTCTGGCGGGCATTTTAGTGCTTTTACCGCTGGGAAAAATCAGCATCAAAAAAGTTTATTTTGGCCTGAGGCCGTTACTCTTTTTACTCATTTTCACCTTTGTGTTTCAAATTCTATTTAATACGCAAGGAAGACTCCTGACGACGCTCGTCTTAGACTTTGATCCTTTAAATGTGAGCCTTGCAGGCTTGATTTTCATCGCCTGGTTTTATGGCAAACGGTGGACATCGTTTACGTTTCTGAGTTTCTTACTGGCCCTGGCGGCCATATTAACGGTGCTCTCGCAGGTGACTTTTTTACGGTCGTTTGGGGGATATACGATTGCGATTTATGAAGAAGGCCTCTTTTTTGCGGTGTTTATTCTTCTGCGATTGGTCATCATCGTGACGCTTTCGACCATCCTCACGATTACGACCAAGCCCACCGATTTAAACCTCGGCTTGGAACGGGTCTTAAAACCGTTAAAAATCGTCAAGGTCAACACCGAAGAAATTGCGATGATCATTGGGATTTCCCTCAGGTATATTCCCACCCTCCTCGATGAGGCCAATAAAATTATTCTGGCCCAAGCGTCCCGAGGCGTGGATTTCCAAGAAGGAAAATTCAAAGAAAAAATCGTGCAAATCATCTCCTTACTCGTGCCCATGTTTATCATTTCATTTCAACGATCGGATGAACTGGCCAACGCCATGGAAGCGCGTTGTTTTGTGCCTGGAAAGCCCAGGACTCGGTTGAATCAACTCACGTGGAAACCGTTAGATACCTTCGTTTTAGTGGTTTCACTGGTCTTAATGGTCGCCTCCATTGGAGTGAGAATTTTATGGTAGATTTGGCGCGTTTAAACGCGTGGCTGAAAGCGCCTGAAAAGTTTAAGCACCACTTAGCTCCAGATGCGCTTTTGCTCGATGCCTCGTTTGACCCCATCGCTTGGCCGGAAGCGGAGGCCTTTATCACTTCGCTCACCGCGGAAGATTTCACGATTACGCCGGAATATTCTTGGGTCATTGTCCGGCGCGATGCGCAGTGGCTGCGTGTGAAAATGGACGGGGAAACCATCACCCGGCTCGACCTGATCGCCAGTGCCCCCACCCACGCGCGGATGGCGATGGTGTATGGCTACGATGGAACCCTTTATTCAGGGTCGCAAATTCAACCGCACGATCCCACCATCCAACACGAACTGGAAAATATGTTGAAGCATCTATTCCAAAGCGACGTCTTCATCACCCCGGCATCGAGAACCGATGCCCTCGTGCATGCTTTAGGCGCCGTGGCCCATTTCGATATCCCTTTTCCGATGGCCCCAGAAAAAATCAAACAGATGCTGAATCAAATGGCGCCCAAAGACATTGTCATTAACGATGTGCACGCCGTATCCCCGTTTTTCCATGCCCGCTATGACGTGAAAGAAAAAACCTATCTTTATCAGTTTAGCCTGCAAAAAGACGTGGCATTCATGCATAAAAAAAGCGTCTTGCCCGTGGATGACATCGCAGCGTTCGAAGCTCGGATGAAACACTTTGAGGGGACGCATGATTTTAGAAATTTTGCGAAAGCCAAGGATGCAAAAAACACCGTGAGAACCATTCAGTCGGTCGACTTAAAAATAAGGGCCGACGATGCGTACACGTTAGAAATCACCGGTCAAGGATTTTTGCGTCATATGATTCGGATGATGATTGGGGCGGCGCTTCATTTTGACGGGCCCACCATCCAAGACGGATTGGCCCATCCTGAGCGTGCCATGAAAAAATATTTAGCGCCCGCTGAAGGGCTCTATTTATACGCCATTCAATATTAACCCCTCGCCGAAGCGAGGGGTTTTTTTTGGTTATGATTGGGCGTGAGATTCCACAATTTTAGTGACCATGGTTTCTGGCACTTCTTCATAGCGTTCAAACCGACGTGTGAATGCGCCTGAGCCTTGGGTCATGGCTTTGAGGTCCATGGTGTATTTGACGATTTCCGCTTCGGGAATTTCCGCGGCGATTTTTTGGCGCCCACCGTCTAAGGGTTCCATCCCGAGGACACGGCCCCTGCGTTTATTCACATCGCCCATGACTTCACCGACGTAGTCATCTTTCACCGTGATATCCACATGCATCACAGGTTCTAAGATGGTCGGTTTCACTTGGTCAAGGGCATTTTTAAATGCCAAATTGGCAGCCATTTTAAAGGAAATTTCATTGGAATCGACATCGTGATAAGCCCCATCATAAAGCACGGCCCTCACCCCAATGACTGGGAAGCCCGCAAGGGGCCCTTTTTGGAAGGTTTCAATGAGCCCTTTTTCCACGGCTGGGAAGTAGTTTTTCGGGACACTTCCCCCGTGCACTTCTTCAGCAAACTCAAATTCTTTTTCGTTGGGATTGAGGGGTTCAAAACGCATTTTGACGACCCCAAATTGACCGGCGCCCCCCGATTGTTTCTTGTGGCGGCCTTCCGCATCGCCTTTTTTCTTAATCGTCTCGCGGTAGACAATCTTTTGATCGCTCGTTTCGACTTCCAGTTTATACAGATTTTTCATCTTATCGACAATGTACCCAATGTGGGTCAGCCCTTGACACCCAATGAGCAGCTGAGCGGTTTCAGGGTTACGGATGATTTCGACCGAAGGATCTTCGAGTTTTAACTTGGCCAACACCGAGGAAAGTTTATTATCGTCGCTCGTGTTTTTGGGATGAATGCCGACGTACATGGTTGGGGTTTGTAAGGTGGGACCATCAAAGCGGATGGGGGCTTTGGGATCGGAGAGGGTTTCACCGGTAGAGAGTTCTTCCACCTTGGCCACCGCCCCAATGTCTCCCGCACTCAGTGCGTCGACTTGAATTTGTTCTTTCCCTCGCAAACTAAAGACGTTGCCGAGTTTAATTTTTTCGCCAGAAGAGAGTTTGACTTCACTGCCGGATTTGAGTTCCCCTGAAAACACTTTGATTAAACTGACGGCGCCCATGAAGGGGTCAACCGTGGTTTTAAAGACGTACGCTGAAAACGGCGCATCGTTCGCTGTTTGACGGTTTTCTTCGGCGTCGGTCTCAGGATTTTTCCCGACTTTCGGTTTTAAATCATTGGGCGCGGGCATGAAATTTTTGATGATATCCAGCGACGCATTGACGCCGATATCATGACTGGCCGATCCAAAGACAATGGGTTTGAGATCACCATCTAAAACGCCTTTTCGCAAGCCTTCATAGATTTCTTCTTGGGTCAAAGTTTCGCCCGCAAAATGTTTATCGAAGAGGGCTTCACTGGTTTCAGCCACCGACTCTACGATTTTTTGACGCAACGGTTCGACCGCACTCATGAATGCGGGCTCAATGTCTTGGATATGACTGGAATCGCCTTCATGCAGTTTTTCGTTCATATCCACTAAGTTGACGTACCCTTTAAAGGTTTCATCTTTGACGACGGGCCATAAGAAGGGAACGGCTTGATAGCCGATGACATCGCGAATGGAGTCAATGATTTTTTCAAATTTAACGTTGGGTTGGTCCATTTTGTTGACGTAAATGACTGTGGGAATGTTGCGCGCATTGAGTTCGGTTAAAACACGTTCCGATCCAATATCGATGCCTTTCGTGCCATCGATCACTAATACCGCGCCTTTGACCACACTTAACGCTTGATAGAGTTCGTTGACGAACTCTTCATTGCCAGGGGTATCGAGAAAATTGATTTTGTAATCTTGATACTCAACGGGAACGAGACTGGTTGAAAAGGACGCGAGTTTTTCGTGTTCTTCGGGAAGGTAGTCCGATGTTGTGGTATGTTTTTCCACCGTTCCTTTTTCCGATTTTGTGCCGGTTAAATAAAGCACAGATTCAACAAAGCTCGTCTTCCCCGTTCCGGAATGTCCGACCACGGCGACGGTTCTCATTTGATTCACATCATATTGCTTCATAAGCCCACCCTTTCTTGTCCATACGATTTAAAAAATGAATGTATGCCCTTACATTATAACAGTCTTTAAGCGGAGATTACAGTGAAAAATATGGCATTTTTACCCGCCACATCCTCAAATAAAGGGTTTCAGTGATATTATAAAGAACGTACACTATTCTATTGTGATTACGAATGAGGCAGTTGAATCTATGAAAAAATTTATCACGTTTGAAGGCCCTGAAGGGTCCGGAAAAACGTCGGTCATTAAAGAAGTAGAAAAAGCGTTAAAAGCCCAAGGATATGACGTTTTAGTGACGCGTGAACCCGGTGGGGTTGTGCTGTCTGAGCGCATCCGATCATTACTCCTTGATTTTGTGGATGAGTCGATGGATGCGCGCACCGAAGCGATGTTGTTTGCGGCTTCAAGGCGGCAGCACGTGGTGGAAGTCATCCGACCTGCGCTGGACGCGAACAAGGTGGTGTTATGCGACCGATACATCGATTCATCGCTTGCGTATCAAGGGGTCGCCAGAGGCTTAGGCATTGAAGAAGTTTACGCGCTCAACCTTTTTGCCATCGAAGATTTGATTCCAGATTTAACGCTCTTTATCGATGTCAAACCCGAAGTGGGACTTTCCCGTGTGAAGTCCAATCAACGGGAGATGGACCGACTGGATTTAGAAACCCTTGAGTTTCATCAAAAAGTGTATGAAGGCTACTTACAACTGGCCGAGCTTGAACCCAATCGCATCAAAGTCATTGAAGGCAATCAACCCATGGATCAAGTCTCTTCCGATGCCATCCGTGAAATCTTAGACGAAGGATGATTTTTTGGCTGAAATAACCCCTCATCCCGCCCATGAAGTGCCCTTAAACCGGATTAAAAAAGGACTGCTTAAGTCCCGGCTTTCGCATGCGCTTATCTTAGAGGGATCTCAAGATGTTCGCGTGCAAGATCTGGCGTTAGAAATGGCCGCAGAAATCATGTGTCATGGGCAAACCCCTGGCGAAAAAGATCCGCGGATTTTTCATCTGACGCATCCCAATGTGAAAGTCATTGAATCGACCAAAACCGCCATTTCCAAAGAGGACATCCTCGCTTTACAACATGATTTCAATCAAACCGCCATCGAAGCCGGCCCGAAAATCTATGTGATTTTTGATGCGGAGAAAATGAACGGATATGCGGCCAACGCATTACTCAAATTTTTGGAAGAACCGCATGCCAACATTTATGGCATCTTAGTCACCTCCGATGCGCTTTCACTGCTGCCCACGATTCTCTCGCGCAGTCAACTGATCACCGTCAGCTCGGGGTCGAATGAAGCGATTTTCAATCAGCTCATCGCTTCGGGTGCTCCGCGTCAAGCGAGTTCGGTGGCAGCAGCCCTTTGGCACAACATTGACCGTGCGCAAGAAGCGATTGAAAGCGATGAATTCACCCATTTGCTCGATCACATCCCCCGGGTGCTCGCTCGAGATACGGATGGGCCATCCATCCTCAAAAAAATGCGGGATTATTGGCCCGAATTAGATCGGGATAAAGGGGCGGTCATCCAATTCCTGGATGTCTTCATGCTCTATCTTAAAGATCTGTTATATGCTAAACTAAAAGCAAGCGATAAAGCCGTTTTTTGTGAAGTTTCCCCCTCACTGGAAAAGACGGCCGAGGCCTATGATTATGACGCTTTGCTCACAATCTGGAATGAAACGTTGGCCTTAAAAGAAAAATGTGAGAAACCCATCCATCTCAGTTTGGCACTGGATAATTGGGCGTTAATGATCGAAAGAGGCGATGTCATTTGAAAAAAGATGTGATTGGGATACGGTTCCAACCCGTTGGAAAAAAATATTATTTTGACCCCCAAAATGACACCTATGAATTGGGTGAAAAAATTGTGGTCGAAACGGTCCGTGGCATCGAGCTTGCCGAAGTCATTGAGCCAGAAAAAACCTTGGTGGATGATCCACTCATCAAAACGGTTAAACCCATTTTAAGACGGGCCACACCGGACGATATTCAAGCGGCTCAAGAAAACGATGAAGCCGTTGCGGGCATTTTAAAAGAGACGCAACATCTGATCGATAAACATCAACTGACCATGAAGTTGCTCAATGCCTCATACACGCTAGACCGGTCCAAACTTTTGATTGAGTTTTATGCGGATGGTCGGGTGGATTTTAGACACCTCGTCAAAGATTTAGCCTACCAATTCAAAACGCGTATTGAACTTAAGCAAGTGGGGTCTCGCGACTCTGCCAAACATCTTGGAGGCATCGGTCCGTGTGGATTGATTTTGTGCTGCAATACCTTTTTGGGTGAGTTCGAAGCAGTCTCCATCAAAATGGCGAAGAATCAAAACTTAGCCCTAAATCCCGTGAATATCTCTGGATTGTGCGGGAAATTACTCTGTTGCTTGCGCTATGAAGATGAGATGTACACCGAAAGCAAAAAAGGCATGCCCAAAGAACACTCCATGGTCACCTCCAAAGATGGCAAAGGCAAAGTCCTTTCCATGAATATCTTGGAGCAAACGGTTCGCGTATACATCGAAAACAAAGGCGTCCATACGTATAAAGTCGATGAGCTCATTCAAATGAAAGAGACGTATCAGTGATGCCGGTTGAGACCCATTATCTCCTTGGCTTAAAAACAATAAAGATTCAGCAAGACTCAGATTATCTTCCATTTTCACTGGATTCAATCTTACTTGCTGATTTTTTTACCGAAAAAAAGCGGATGCAGTCCATCCTTGATCTCGGCACTGGGGCAGGGCCCATCCCGCTATATTTATCCACCAAAACTACCCTTCCCATTACCGGCATTGATATTCAACCGGCCTTGGTAGAGTTGGCCCAATCCAACGCGAAAATCAATGCGCTCTCGCAGCAACTCACCTTTAAACAGGCGGACATTAAATCCATTCAGGATGTGTTTGAGGCCCAATCGTTTGAGGCGGTGACCGTCAATCCTCCGTTTTTTAAAATGCACGAACAAAGTCCCTTGAACACGCAAGAAACCAAACGCATCATGCGCCATGAAGTGGCCGTGACGTGGGAAGATATCTTAAAGGCGGTGAAATATGTGCTCGCCAATCAAGGGACGTTTTTCTTCATTCATCGCGTGGAGCGGATGAGTGAAATCATCACGTCGTTAACCGCCCATGGATTTGCCTTAAAGCGGATGCGGTTTGTGCACCCGAAAGCCCAAAAAAATGCGACGTCATTCCTCGGTGAAGCCACCTTCCAAGGCCAACCAGGACTCACACTTATCCCACCCCTTTATGTCCATGATGACGATGATCAATACACCCAAGAAGTCCGGAAAATCTTTCATTACGAGGATGCAAAATGAGTGAAGGCATCTTATATCTAGTGGCCACGCCCATCGGCAATCTGGCCGATATGACCTACCGGGCGGTGGACCTTTTAAAAACCGTCGACATCATTTATGCCGAAGACACGAGGCAGACGAAAAAATTATTGAATCACTACATGATTGAGACTCCGCTTGACAGTTATCACCAGCACAATGAAATGGGGAAAAGCGACACCGTCATCGCGAAATGCTTGGCCGGTCAGTCGGTCGCTTTGGTCTCCGATGCGGGGACGCCACGCCTTTCAGACCCAGGAGATACCCTGATCGCAAAAGCGGTGGAGGCCCACATCAAGATCGTGCCCATTCCCGGCGCGTCGGCGTTACTGACGGCCCTGGTCGCAAGCCCTTTTCCCATGCATGAATTTACCTTTATAGGCTTCATCCCGACGCAGAAGAAAGCCCAAAAAGCTCTTTTAAACCGGCTTAAAGCCATGCCCGGGCTTTTGGTATTGTATGAAGCCCCACATCGCATCAATGCGACGTTAAAGGCGCTCTTTGAAGGCCTTGGGGAACGGCCCATTTACATCGGCCGAGAACTGACAAAAAAATTCGAAGAACATTTGCATTTAACGCTTGCCAAGGACCTTGAAATCAAGGCACCACGCGGCGAATATGTTATCATAGTCGAAGGCAATCATCGTCCGATTGAACTGGACGATGACTACGCATCGCATGTCGAACTTTTGATGGCCGATGGACTCTCAGAAAAAGACGCCATTAAAGAAGTCGCCCATGTGAGAAATCTTAAGAAAAATACGGTCTACATGGCTTATCAACAGTACAAGAAAGAGGCAGAAGATGGCTCAAAGTAAAACCTTCTATATCACAACGCCGATTTATTATCCGAGCGGGAAACTGCACATCGGCAACGCCTACACGACCCTTTACTGTGACGTGCTTAAACGGTATAAGTCTTTGCAAGGGTTTGATACGTATTATTTAACCGGCATGGATGAACACGGGAAAAAGGTCGAAACCTCGGCGGAAGCGGCTGGGATTCCTGCGCAAGATCACGTCGACAAAATTGCCCAAGAAACCAAAGACCTTTGGGCATTGATGGACATCGAATACGACGATTTCATTCGGACCACCGAAAAACGTCATAAGACCGTTGTTCAGACCTTTTTTGAGCAATTGCTGAAGCAAAAAGACATCTATTTAGGGCATTATGAAGGGCATTACTGCATGCATTGTGAATCCTTCTTCACCGACACCCAAGTGGGCGAAGATCATCTCTGCCCGGATTGCGGTCGGCCCACGCAAACCTTAAAAGAAGAGAGCTACTTTTTAAAACTCTCGAAATACGAAAAGAAACTTCACGATTTCATCGTGGATCATCCGGATTTTATCCAGCCAGAATCCAGACGCAATGAAGTGCTGGCGTTCATCGAAAGCGGCCTGAACGACCTCAGTGTCTCCAGAACCACCTTTGATTGGGGGATCAAAGTCGTGTCGGATCCCAAACATGTCGTTTATGTCTGGTTGGATGCCTTAACCAATTATGTCTCCGCACTGGGGGTATTGGATCAAGACCCCATGCTTTATGACAAATACTGGAACGGCGATGAAGTCTTACATGTGGTGGGCAAAGATATATTACGCTTCCACGCCATTTACTGGCCCATCATGTTGATGGCACTGGACATTCCCATTACCTTTAAGCTGTATGCGCATGGCTGGTACATGATGAAAGATGGGAAGATGAGTAAATCCAAAGGAGGCGCGATTTATCCCGAACCGTTTATCCATCGGTACGGCCTTGATGCGATGCGCTATTACATGATTCGGGAGTTACCTTTTGGCAGCGACGGTCTGTTTGCCCCTGATGCGTTTTTGGAGCGACTCAATTTTGATCTTGCCAATGACTTTGGCAATTTGCTCAACCGCTCCATTGCCATGGTCAATCAATATTTTGGCGGCGAAGTCACGCAAAAAAATGCACCGACAGACGTGGACGCGGCGCTTGAGAAAAAAATCGAAAGCACCGTTCAAGACTACGACGCCTTGATGGATGCGTATAAACCGGCTGAAGCTGTGCAAGTGGTGTTCAGCCTGATCTCTAGAGCCAATAAATACATCGATGAAACCACCCCCTGGGTGTTGGCCAAAGATCCCGCGGCCAAAGACACCTTAGAAAATGTCTTGTATCATTTATTAGAGGCATTACGCGTCATTGGTACCCTATTACAACCTGTGATGCATGATTCCAGTCAACAGCTCTTTAAAGACTTGAATGTGGACGAAGACGCGACAGTCTTCGCGGCACGCATCTATGGATTCAAACCCGTTTACCGTGTGGCGAAGACTGTGACCCCGCTGTTTCCACGTTTGGATGTCGCCCAAGAACTGGACGCGCTCAAAAGCGCAACGACGCAAGAAGCCCCGAAGAAAGAAGGGATTCCCATCAAAGCAGAAATTACGATTGATGATTTTGCCAAACTGGATTTAAGAGTGGGCGTGATTACGGCCTGCAAAGCCCATGAGAATGCCGATCGGTTATTGGTCTCAACCGTCGATTTGGGCGAAGAAAAACCTCGACAAATTGTCTCCGGCATTGCCGGGCATTACACGCCCGAAGCGATGGTGGGCAAAAAAGTCATCGTGGTGGCGAACTTAAAACCGGTTAAATTACGCGGTGAGTTATCGGAAGGCATGCTTCTGGCCGGCTCCAACGATGAGACCTTGGAAGTGGTCGAACTCGACCGCTTAAATCCCGGAGATTTAGTCAAATAAACGCGCAAAACCGTTTGACATATACGCGGGGCTGGGCTATTATATTGTCCGGTACATTTTTATCTCCACACTTTTAGCCCTCACAATATATTAAATAGGAGGCTGCTATGAAAACATTCATGGCGAACAAAAGCACGGTTGACCCGAAATGGTTGGTCGTCGACGCCGCAGGCCAACGCCTCGGTCGTATTTCCACAGAAGTTGCTTCCTTGTTGCGAGGCAAACACAAACCTACTTACACGCCGCATGTGGATACGGGCGATTACGTCGTCATCATCAATGCGGATAAAGTAGAACTTACCGGCAGCAAATGGGATCAAAAGACATATTACTCACACTCTCAATATCCAGGCGGACTTCGCGAGATGAGCGCCAGAGTGTTACGTGATAAATTCCCAGAACGCTTACTGGAAAAAGCCATCAAAGGCATGTTACCCAAAGGAACACTCGGCAAAGAGATGTTCAAAAAATGTTTTGTATATGCGAGTGATACGCATCCTCATGCGGCTCAAAAACCTGTCGTGTATACGTTGAAAGGTTAGGAGGACGCGCATGGCAAAAGAAGTCATTTATCGTGGCACCGGCCGTCGCAAGCGCTCCATCGCCCGTGTCATTATGACCCCGGGAGCTGGAAAACTTGAGATCAATGGTCGTTCCTTTGAAGAGTACGTCCCATCCGCATCCATTCGTTTGGATGTGTCCCAACCCTTAACGCTCACGAGCAATGAAGGTAATTTCGATATTTCCGTCAACGTTCAAGGCGGCGGCATTTCCGGTCAAGCCGGGGCGATTCGTTTAGGCATCACCCGCGCCTTATTGGAAGTGAACCCTGAATACCGAAAAGTCTTAAAACCCGCTGGGCTCATCACCCGTGACCCACGGGTCAAAGAACGGAAGAAATACGGGCTTAAGAAAGCACGTCGTTCTCCCCAATTCTCGAAACGTTAATGGCATTTCAAAAAAGCACGGAAACTCCGTGCTTTTTTTTGGCTTGAAGGGGCATGAAGAAGTGTACTATAATAAAACACGTTGACAAGGAGGCATGCATGCCAAATCGCGTACGATATGCGCCCAGTCCCACCGGATTTTTACACATTGGAAACGCCCGGACGGCGCTTTTTAACTATTTATTTGCGAGAAAAACCGGCGGTCAAATGATCGTTCGGATTGAAGACACGGATACGGAGCGCAATGTCGATACCGGCATCGAAAATCAACTCAGCATGCTCAAGTGGTTGGGCATTGATTGGGATGAATCCATTGATCGGCCGGGCGATTATGGCCCATACCGCCAACTTGAACGCTTGGATATCTATCAAGCCATCGCCCAACAACTCATGGATCAAGGGCACGCGTACAAGTGCTATTGCACCAAAGAAGAACTTGAAGCCGAAAAAGCGGCCCAAATCGCCCGCGGCGAAGACAAATATCATTATTCGAGAAAATGTCTGCACGCTCCCGAGCAAGATAAACCCTATGCCATTCGCTTTTTGGTGCCTGAAAATCAAACCTACACGTTCCATGACTTAGTCAAAGGCGAGGTCACCTTCAAAAGCGAAGACATTGGCGACTGGGTGATGGTCAAACAAAATGGCATTCCAACGTATAATTTCGCCTGTGCCGTGGACGATCATTTCATGGAAATCACGCACGTGTTAAGAGGGGAAGATCACATCACCAACACGCCCCGCCAGATGATGATTTATCACGCCTTAGGATGGGACGTTCCCACCTATGGGCACATGACCCTCATCGTCAATCAACACGGTAAGAAACTCTCCAAACGCGATGGCGATATCATCCAGTTCATCGAACAATATAAGAACCTAGGCTATGCGCCGGAAGCCTTATTTAATTTCATTGCGTTGCTCGGCTTTTCACCGGGTGAACAAGAACTATTAACTCCGGCCGAACTCATTGAAGTGTTTTCGGCGGAAAAACTGTCCAATCATCCCGCCACCTTTGACCCGCAAAAATTGCAATTCATCAACCACCAAACGCTCAAAAATTTGGATTTAGAAACCTTCAAAACCTACACGAAACCGCATTTAGAAGCGGCTGGGCTCATCACCGATCAGGATGAGGCCTGGGTGGATTCACTGCTTGACGTTTTCCAAGAGCGGACCACGTACGGGCAAGAGATTGTGCCGTTAACCGAAAGCTTTTTAAATGCGCCGTTTGAGTGGGACGAAGAAATGCGCACGTTGATGCAAGAAGAAGGCGTTAAAGTCCTACTACAAACCTTTAAAGACGGTCTGGATCCCCATCATTTTGATCCCGTGACCCTCAAAGCATGGATCAAAGAAAGTGGCCAAAAAACAGGTGCCAAAGGCAAAATGTTGTTCATGCCATTAAGGATTGCGACCACCGCGTCCATGCACGGGCCTGAACTGCCTAAATTGATGCATTTATTGGGCTTTGAGACCACACTTGAACGCTTAGAAAAATCCCTACAGTGGGTCGTTTCATCTTAATTTTTCTGTGATATAATATTGCATATTTATATTTTTAAAGGAGAATTCTCGATTCATGACAGGTACAGTAAAATGGTTTAATGCCGAAAAAGGCTATGGCTTCATCACCGATGAGGAAGGGCAAGATATTTTCGTGCATTACAGCGCCATCAATGTCGAAGGCTTTAAAACATTAAACGAAGGCGAAAAAGTCACGTTTGAAGTCAATGACAGTGACCGCGGACCCCAAGCGGCCAACGTCGAACGTCAAGCCGAATAACAGGAACGTTTCGTTCCTGTTTTTTTTATCCGCTTATCGGCGGTGTGATACAATAAACGTGACTTTAAGAAAAGGGGCAACCCATGCGTATTTTTAACACTTTAACCCACCAAATTGAACCGTTTAAACCCGTCCATCCTGGGACGGTGAATATGTATGTGTGTGGGCCCACGGTGTATAACTACATTCACATTGGAAACGCTCGACCCGTCATCTTTTTTGATGTCGTTCGGCGCACCTTTGAATATCTCGGATACACGGTCAATTTTGTCTCCAACTTCACCGATGTGGACGACAAAATCATCACCCGAGCCAAAGAACTTGAAACCGATGAAATCACATTGACCCAACGCTTTATCAAAGCGTTTTTAGACGATGCTGAACGGCTTGGATCTTCCACCAAATACATGGCCCCCAAAGCCACCGAATACATGCAACCGATCATTCACTACATCGAACAGTTGATCGAAAAAGGCCATGCCTATGAAGTGGAGGGGGATGTCTATTTTGATGTCAAAAAAAGTGACGATTATGGCCTCTTATCCAACCGGCAGATTGATGAACAAGAACTGGGAGCCCGCATCGCCATCAATGACAAAAAACGGCATCCTTTAGATTTTACCCTTTGGAAAAAAACCGAAGAAGGCCTCAAATTTGATTCACCATGGGGCCAAGGAAGACCCGGATGGCACACCGAATGTGCGGCCATGATCGATGACATCTTTGGCGAAAAAATTGACATTCATGGTGGGGGCGTTGACTTAGTCTTTCCCCATCATGAAAATGAAATCGCCCAGGCGCATGCCTTACACCATCATCACCTCGCCAACATCTGGATGCACAATGGGCACCTGCAAATCAACGACGGCAAAATGTCGAAAAGCGAAGGTGATGTGATCTTAGTCAAAGATTTAACGGTGGATCCCATGGGCTTTCGGTTGTTGACGCTTGGAACCTATTACCGGGCACCGTTAATGTTTAATGACGAAGCACTCAACACCTACACCAACGAATGGGAGCGAATCAAACGGACGTATTCGCAAGCTTTTTATGCCTTAGACCTCATGGAAATGCTCGATGGCGAGGCGAAAAACTATCCGGAGATTGAAACGTTCCATGACCAATTCATTGAAGCGATGACCGATGACTTTAATACCGCCAACGCCCTCTCACATCTTTATGGTTTGGTCAAACTCTTGAATCAAAAATTACGTGAAGACAACGCCTATGACATACTTCTAGCGGCGTTCAATAACTTGAAGATTATGTTTAGCATCTTAGGGCTCAGAGTACCTTTGAAACGCTTATCGAAAGCCGATCGAAATATGTATCACGCCTGGAAAGATGCGAGACGTAACCGTGACTTTGAACGTGCCGATCAACTCCGTGAGAAACTGACGGAGCGAGGGATTTTACATTGACCTTTCCGTCGGGCCAAGCACTTGCGTACCTGGGCGATGCCGTCTATGAACTTGAACTGAGAGCTCAGTGCATTCAAGCGGGAATCACCCGCGTTCATCAACTGCATGCCATCGTTTCCGAACTCACCAGTGGACAAGCCCAGGCATGGGCTTTTTCACTCCTTGAAGAGGTTTGGACCGACGAAGAGCTCGGCTGGTTTAAACAAGGAAGAAATGCGCCCCTGTCCAAGAAATCGCGTAAAGTGTCCATGCAAGAAGCGCACACTTCAAGTGGATTTGAAGCGATTTTCGGGGGCCTTTTTTGGACCAAAAACCCCGCGCGAATTACGTCGCTATGCGCCCAGATTTTATCGACGAAAAACCCCGCACTTTTTTCAAAATAATTCCATGAAATGAGTGCTAAACTAAACCCCTAGAGGAGCCCTATGATTGTTTATGGGAAGCATGTGGTCATGACCCTTTGGCATCAGCCAAAGCGCATTGAAACCGCATGGATTCAAAAAGGCGTGACGCTGCCTCAAAGTGCCCAACCTTCCTTTCCAGTGATCTGGTTAGATAAGGCGGAAATGGAATCAAAATTCGGGCCTGACACGCAAGGCATGGCGGCGCAGATTCACCCCTTGAAACTTTACAATTTGGATTGGCTGATGCAGCAAAATCCCACCCGGATTGTGGTGCTTGATGGCATCATGGACCCCCATAATTTAGGGGCAATCATCCGAAGTGCCAAAGCGTTTAAAGCGGATGCGCTTGTGATGCGCAAAAAACGGACCGCCCCGATCACTCCTGTGGTGTATAAAGCCAGTGCAGGCCTCATTGAGCAACTTCCCATCGTCGAAGTGGCGAACATTCATCAGACCCTCTTAACCTTCAAAAAGCACAATATTTGGACGTATGGATTAGCCGGTGAAGCGGCGCAGTCCATTCGTGATTTAACGCCGGATGAACGGTTGGCTTGGGTTTTAGGAAGTGAAGGCGAAGGATTATCTCCCTTGGTCAAAAAAACGGTCGATCAATTGGTCAAAATCCCGATGCATCCGGAGGTTGAATCGCTGAATGTCTCTGTGGCGGCGGCCATTGCGCTGTACCATACGTCCTAAATAGAAAGGATGAGCCATGCATCGATATCAGAACGATTACGAAATTATTTATCTTATCCGGGAAGGAGACGATAACGCATTTCAGTTTATGGTATCGAAGTATCATCCGTTGATTGCCAAAAACATTCGAAAGTTTCATTTGGCATACATGTATGACGACATCTATCAAGATGCCTTGATGTGTTTACACCGGTCTATTTATGCGTATGATCCAACGTACAAAAAAACGTTTACCCGGTATTTTGAACTGAATCTTACGCGGATGATGATCACCACGATTGAGCGCATGAAACGAAAGACATGGGCGCATGAACTGCAAGAAGATTCGCTCAAATATCACTGTCACGCCAACGCCTTAAAAGGCCCCTATTTCGATCTTTACGTGGAAGAAATCAAGGCCTGCTTAACGCCTCAAGAATTTGAAATCTTTTGTTTGCGTGAACTCACGCATGCGTCCATTCAATTTATTTGTGAAAAATTCGGGCGCAGTGAAAAATCGATTTATAATACGTTGTACCGTGCCAAGCGCAAAATCAAGGCACTTTACGCCGATGATAATTTTGACAAACCCGTGAAATTTTGATACATTATTTATTTGCAAGTGTAAAGGAAAACCCGAATGAAGAAAAAAGTCATTCTCGCCTGCAGTGTGTGTGGCAAACGCAACTACTCGGTCGAGCCTAAAAAAGACCAAACCACACGGCTTGAAATCAAGAAATATTGTCCTCATTGCAACCAACATACCTTACACAAACAAACCCTTTAGGAGCCTCAAATGTCTGAAGAAAAAAAATCGTTTAAAGTCCTCGAAATTTTACGGAGAGAATACCCATTCGAAGGGGTACTCCTTGCCATCTTAGGAGCTTTGGTGCTCGTATTGGGCGTCTATATTTTTGAAGGCGATGTCCTCGAAGTCACCCTCACCAATTGGTGGATTTTTAACGCGCCATGGAAAATCACAACGTTCTCGATCATTGTCATGCTCATTGGCCTCAGTGCGTTAGTCTATGCGCTCGCACCCTTTTTCGTCCCAGGGCTTAAAGAGATGAATAAGGTATCGTGGCCCAACCGCGAAATGACCAATAACTACTTGGCGCGTGTGTTTGGCTTTTTACTCCTCTTGGCCGCTGTTTTCATCGTCTATGATTTAGTCTTACAACCCATCTTTGATGTGTTATACCGTTTAGGAGCGTAACGTGGCGGATTTTTATTCCCAAAAAAACTGGTACATCGTTCAAACGTATTCGGGGTTAGAAAATTCAGTGAAAATGAATTTGATGCGCCGAATTGAAACCATGCAGATGGAAGATAAAATCTACCAAGTGGTCATTCCTGAAGAACTCACCTACGAAAAAAAAGCCGACGGGACCATGAAAGAAAAATTGGTCAAAATTTATCCTGGGTATGTGTTCATTGAGATGATTGTCACCGATGATTCTTGGTTCGTCGTCCGTAACACGCCCGGTGTGACCGGCTTCTTAGGTTCTTCCGGTGGCGGAACAAAACCGATTCCCCTCGCCCCCGAAGAAATCAATCCCATCCTTAAAAAAGCCGGCCTCATGGCAACGCCTAAACTCAACATTCAAATTGGTGAACAAGTGCGCGTGGCGGCCGGGCCTTTTAAAGACCAAATTGGCACCATTGATGAAATTGACACTGAACGCAGCGTGGCCACCATCTTAGTCGAAATGTTTGGCCGTCCCACTCCTGCCGAACTCGGCTTTGACGAAATTGAGAAGTTATCGTAATTAAGGCTTGAAAAAAGTTTCAACCTACCCTATAATTTTCAAGCATGCTTTAAATAGTAGATGCACGCGTGGGAGGACACTATCTGTCTGTTGACCACATCACGAAAAAAAGGAGGTATCATCGTGGCTAAAGAAGTGAATTCCGTTGTTAAATTACAAATTCCGGCTGGCAAAGCCAATCCTGCGCCCCCTGTGGGACCCGCACTGGGACAAGCCGGCGTCAACATCCAAGATTTTTGCAGTCAATTTAACGACCGCACGAAAGACCAAATGGGGAACATCATCCCTGTGGTCATTACCGTGTATAAAGACCGTAGTTTCACCTTCGTCACTAAAACCCCACCGGCTTCAGATCTCATTAAAAAAGCCGCAGGTGTTTCCAAAGGCGCGGGCGAATCATCCAAAGAAGTCGTAGGCAGCATCTCAAAAGCCCAACTTCAAGAGATTGCGGAAACCAAAATGCCCGACCTCAACGCCAATGACGTTGAAGCCGCAATGAACATCATTGCTGGCACCGCCCGTAACATGGGCATTGAAATTAAAGGCTGATTCCATTTAGTTGTTTAACGCTTAAGCAACTAAATGTGGGAGGAAGTTTTCTGTTAGACCACATTTAGGAGGAATACCATGGCAAAAAAAGGTAAGAAATATACCGCCGCCCTCGCGCAAGTCGATCGCGAAAAGAAATACGCGCTCAAAGACGCCGTGGCGCTGGTAAAGAAAATCGCATTTGAAAAATTTGATGCGGGCGTTGAAGTCGCACTCAGACTGAACTTAGACCCCCGCCAAGCGGAACAAAACTTACGAGGTGCCTTCGTGTTACCGCATGGCACCGGTAAAACCAAACGCGTCTGCGTCTTCGCTCAAGGCGACAAAGCCAAAGAAGCCGAAGAAGCCGGAGCCGACGTGGTTGGGGGCGAAGAGCTCGCCGAAAAAATACTCAAAGGATTCTTCGACTTTGACGTCGTTGTGGCCGCCCCAGATATGATGGCGGTGGTCGGGAAACTCGGACGCACCTTAGGCCCTAAAGGCTTAATGCCGAACCCAAAAACCGGCACCGTGACGATGGACATTGGCAAAGCAGTCAGTGAAATCAAAGGCGGTAAAGTATCCTACCGCGTGGATAAAGTTGGAAACATGCACAGCTTAGTCGGAAAAGTATCATTCAGTGCCGACAAGCTTGAAGAAAACGTCGCCGCATTCTACGACACCATGGTGCGCGCAAAACCGCAGACGGTGAAAGGCACGTACATCAAAAACTTCGCCATCTCCAGTACCATGGGACCTGGGATCAACATTGATCCTGAAAGCATCTCACTCTAACAATTGAATCACCCACGCGTCCTAGACTTAGGGGCTATCAAAGCTTAATCATCCTAACGAGACAAACTTGGAAATCCCATCCACTTTTGTCTTGCGCAAAAGTGGGTTTTTCATGGAAAAATTCATGAAAAGGAGGAAAATATGTCGCAAGCAGCCATCGAAAGAAAAGCACAACAAGTGGAAGCACTGGTTGAGAAAATCAAACAAACGCCTGCCGTTGTGATGGTCAACTACCGAGGCCTAACGGTCGAAGAAGTCACGAACTTACGAAGCGAATTGTACGCCAACGATTGTGAACTTAAAGTCATCAAAAACAACATTACGCGCCGGGCCGCTGAAGCACTGGGCTACGATGCACTGATGGACGATTTAGTCGGCCCTAACGCCGTCGCATTCTCGAATTCCGACAGTGTCTCAGCCGCTAAGATTCTTTATGAGTTTGCCAAAGACCATCCTGTGTTAGAACTTAAATCAGGCATCGTTGACGGTGAAGTCATGAATCTCGATCAAATCAATCAATTGGCTCAAATTCCATCTCGCGAAGCATTGCTTACTATGTTCGCAGGCGGACTCTTGCAACCCATCAAAGAAGTTGCAATCGGTTTAAACATGCACATTGAAAATTTAGAAAGTAACCAATAAGGAGGCCACTCATGGCATTAAAAAATGAAGAAATCATCAAAGCATTGGAAGAAAAAACACTCTTAGAACTTAAAGAACTGGTTGACATGATGAAAGAAACCTTTGGGGTTGATCCCAGCGCCGTAGCCGTTGCAGCACCGGGAGCCGGCGGTGGAGCCGAAGCCGCACCCAGCGAAGTCAGCGTCATTCTCAATAACGCTGGCGGCGGAAAAATTGGCGTCATCAAAATCGTTAAAGAACTTACCGGCCTTGGCTTAAAAGAAGCCAAAGCATTGGTGGATAATGTGCCTTCGCCCATCAAAGAAAACATCAGCCCAGAAGAAGCGGAAGGCATTAAAGAAAAACTCGAAGAAGCCGGCGCGGTTGTCGAAGTTAAATAACCAAGCTCGCTTAATGGCATCAATCAAAACCTGAGATTCGTCTCAGGTTTTTTGCCCGTTAAAAAGAGGATGATATGGCTCATTATTTTGACGAAACTGTCACAACTCCATCGCAACCCTTCACGTTTGATGTGACCTGCTTGGGGCATGCGTTTACGTTCCATTCGGACCATGGGGTGTTTGCGAAAGACGGACTCGATTTTGCGAGTCGTTTATTGGTGGAACATGCCGAAATTGAGGCGAATGAGACGGTGTTGGATTTAGGCTGTGGCATCGGGGTCATGGGCTTAATCATAGCCCGTGCCAAAGCGGCCCAAGTGACATGTTCCGATGTCAACGACCGCGCCATTGCCTTAAGCAAAAAAAACGCAGAGGCCTTAGATTTGCCGGTCCATGTGTTAAAAAGCAACGGGTTTGAGGCGTTGCCAGATTCGTATGATCATATCATCACCAATCCGCCCATCCGCATCGGGAAACCTGCGATGTACGCGTTGCTTGAGGATGCCTTCCAGCATCTTAAACCTGGGGGCTCTTTATGGGTGGTCATGCATAAAAAACATGGCGTTGAATCGTTCATCTCCCATGCGAAGTCGTGGGGGTCTTTAGAGACCATCGTTCGGAAAAAAGGATTCAAGGTTCTAAGGCTCAAGCACGCCGTTGACGATTTGACGGTGATGTGATAAAATTTTAAAATGCGATAAAATGCGCTTTTTTGCATTTTACACAGATTTATAGTCTAAAAATTGGGGTGACACATTAGTGGGTTATAAGCTAGTTCAATATGGTAAAAAACGCGAGCGAAGAGACTATTCACGCGTTAAAATGAACATTGATTTACCCAATCTCATTGATGTCCAAACCGATTCTTTTGAATGGTTTGTGACGGAGGGGTTGCAAGAGTTATTCGATGACATCTCACCGATTGAAAATTTCACCGGTGATTTGGAGCTTTATTTTTCAGGGTTTGAGTTTGCGGATGAAAAATACACCCTGAGACAAGCCAAAGATAAAGAACTAACATACGCCAAACCGCTTTATGTCAACGTGAAGTTGGTCAATAATCAAACGGGCGAGATTCAAGAACGCAAGATTTTCATGGGCGATTTCCCGTTCATGACCGATCGTGCGTCTTTTGTCATTAATGGGTCTGAGCGCGTCATTGTCTCGCAAATCGTGCGGTCGGCTGGTGTCTTTTACTCCGTCGATATTGACAAAAAGACGTTATCTCGCCGGTATCTCGGACAAATCATCCCCAACCGCGGGGCGTGGTTGGAATTTGAGATGGACGCCAAAAACAACCTCTATGTGAAACTGGACCGATCCAAAAAAATTCCTTTAACCACCCTTTTAAGAGCGCTTAACCTCAATGATTCTGACGTGGTTCGTCGACTTTTTACGCCCTCGGAAGCGTTGGATCAAACGTATGAAAAAGACAGCACACACTCGCCTCAAGAAGCGATTTTAGAAGTCTATTCAAAATTGCGTCAAGGGGAAACCGCGACCATTGACGGCGCGATGAACTTTTTTGTCTCCAGACTGTACGACGGCAAACGCTATGAACTCGCGGGGGTCGGCCGCTACAAAGTCAATAAAAAACTCGATGTACTCACGCATGTGAAAGGTAAAATCCTTGCCCAAGACATCAAAGATGGCAAAGGCAAAGTCGTCTTTAAAAAAGGCACCGAAATCACCTGGGACATCATTGATAAACTTAAAAAGAATCGGGCGTGGATCAAAGAAGCCTTACCCGGTGTTTTAAGCGCGGATTTAGAATACGATTTCGCGGTTCAGAAAAAACTCTTGGATGCGAATCCATATCTCGGATACTTAAGCGGATCTGAAAAGATGGAAATGATTCGCACGCAAGCGTATCCAACCCCCAAAGAAGCGTTCAAAGGGTTCTTGAAAAAAGAAGGATTGAGCGAAAAAGCCTTCACGGATAAAGAAGGCAAAATCAAAGTCCAAGAAGTCAAAGATGCGCTTGAAGAAACCCTGAATAACCCAGAACTCGTGCTAGACATCGCCCATGTGGAAGTTTTAAACATCGTCCACCAAAACGATCAAGATGAAACCGTCACCTTGCGGGTGATTGGGAATGATTCCGAAGAAACCCGCGAGCACATCGTGGCCTCCGACATCGTCGCCAGCATCAGTTACTACCTCAATTTATTTGAGGGATTTGGGCGTCTGGATGACATCGATCACCTCGGAAACCGTCGCTTACGTCTCATTGGTGAACTGCTTAAAAATCAATTCCGGATTGGGCTTTCCAAACTGGAAAAAAACGTTAAAGACCGCATGAGTACCAAAGACATCGACGATGTTACCCCCAAAGATTTAATTAACATTCGTCCCTTGACCTCATCACTTAAAGAATTCTTTGGCTCCAGTCAGTTATCGCAATTCATGAGCCAAACGAACCCACTCGATGAAATCACGCACAAACGCCGGATTTCAGCGCTTGGTCCCGGGGGACTTACCCGTGATCGCGCCGGCTTCGAGGTGCGAGACGTTCACTACTCACACTATGGCCGCATTTGTCCGATTGAAACCCCTGAGGGTCAAAACATCGGGCTCATTAACTCCTTAGCGACGTATGTTCGCGTGAACCGGTTTGGGTTCATGGAAACGCCGTATTTAAAAGTCGAAGATGTCGTCGTGGATGGCGTCAATAAAAAACGAATCACCGATGAAATGATCTACATGAGTGCCGATGAAGAAGAAAACTACACCATCGGTCAGGCCAACATGGTTGTTGATGATGATGGCTTTATTGTCGAAGATCAAGTGGTCGCCCGTTACTATGGCGAAACTAACTTAGTCCCGCAAGCCGAGGTTGAATACCTCGATGTATCGCCCAAGCAAATCGTCTCGGTATCCACCGCCTCGATTCCCTTCTTGGAACACGACGATGCAAACCGGGCGTTGATGGGTGCCAACATGCAACGGCAAGCCATTCCGCTTTTAAAGCCGAGTGCACCTCTGGTGGGCACCGGCATTGAATTTAAAGCCGCCCAAGATTCCGGCTCCTGTGTCGTCGCGAAAAACGCCGGCACCGTCGATTATGTCGATGCCAAGTTGATTGTGATTCGCCGTGGCAATAAAAAAGATCGCTACGACCTGACGAAATTCGAACGGTCCAACCAAGGCACCAACCTCACCCAACGTCCAATCGTCAAAAAAGGCGATAAAGTGGCCGTCGGGGACATCATTGCCGATGGTCCCAGCATGGACCAAGGCGAAATGGCCTTAGGGCAAAATGTCGTGGTCGCTTTCATGACTTGGAACGGCTACAACTATGAAGATGCCGTCATCATGAGCGAACGCTTGGTGAAAGAAGATGTCTACACATCGATTCACATCGAAAAATACGACGTGGAAGCCCGCGACACCAAACTTGGAAAAGAAGAAATCACACGAGAAATTCCTAACGTGGGGGAAGAAGGCCGCCGGTTCCTAGATGAGCGCGGCATCATCATCCCTGGCGCAGAAGTGAAAGAAGGCGACATTTTAGTGGGGAAAGTGACCCCGAAAGGTCAAACCGAACCCACCCCAGAAGATCGCTTACTCTTAGCCATCTTTGGAGAAAAATCCAGAGAAGTGAGAGATACGTCCTTGAAAGTGCCACACGGTGGGGGCGGAATCGTCCAGTCCGTGAAATATTTCTCGCGCGCCGATGGCGATGAAATGCCACCGGGGGCCAATGAAATCGTGCATGTCTTCATTGTCCAAAAACGTAAAATCTCGGAAGGCGATAAAATGGCCGGTCGTCACGGGAACAAAGGGGTTATTTCCAAAATCCTTCCCGTCGAAGATATGCCTTATCTGCCCGATGGAACGCCCGTGGATATCATGTTAAATCCGCTCGGTGTGCCGTCACGGATGAACATTGGTCAAGTCTTGGAAATCCACTTAGGGATGGCCGCGAAGCGCTTAGGCGTGCACGTGGCAACGCCTGTATTTGATGGGGTTCAAAGCGATGACTTAGAGACCATCTTGCAAGAAGCCGGCATGCAACCCACCGGGAAAACGCCGCTTTACTCGGGTCAAACCGGTGAAAAATACGACAACGATGTGTCCGTCGGCGTCATGTATATGATTAAACTCGATCACATGGTCGACGATAAACTCCATGCCCGTTCGGTGGGGCCTTACACCTTAGTCACCCAACAACCGATGGGTGGGAAAGCCCAAAACGGCGGCCAACGCTTCGGGGAAATGGAAGTATGGGCTCTGGGAGCCTATGGCGCCGCCTATACGCTGCAAGAGATGCTCACGGTTAAAAGCGATGACATCATCGGCCGAAACAAAGTGTTTAGAGCCATTGTGGATGGCAAAAGCATTCCCTCACCCAGCTTGCCTGAATCCTTCCGCGTCTTGACGCGTGAGCTCCAGTCACTCGGGATTTCGGTCGAACTCATTAACCGGACCACAGGTCTCAATGAAGCCAACAAATCGTTGGTCGAAGACACCGGATTAGAAAATTATATCGATAAATACGGCTTCAACGCTTAGGAGATGATGCTATGAGCCAAAAATTCTCGCATTATAAAATCCGAATCGCTTCCCCCGAAGAAATCCTAAATTGGTCGTATGGGGAAGTCGAAAAACACGAAACCATCAACTACCGGACGTTAAAACCAGAGCGTAAAGGATTATTTTGTGAAGAAATCTTTGGGCCCACCAAAGATTATCAATGCGCCTGTAACAATAAATCCAAACGGTCCAGTCAGTCGGGGAAAAAGTGCCCCATTTGTGGCGTTGAGATCACCGAATCTAAAGTCCGTCGTGAACGCATGGGCCATATTAAATTGGCCGCCCCCGTCGTCCACACATGGTTTTTAAGAAATTCTCCGTCACGCATTGCCACCTTACTCGATCTGAAAAGTAAAGACCTCGAAGAAGTCGTGTATTACGCCTCCTACATTGTCGTTGACAAAGGCGATACCGATCTTCAAAACATGCAAATCTTATCGGAAGCGAAATACACCGAAAAACATCTGGAATACGGAAACCGGTTCCGCGCCCTCAGTGGGGCGGAAGCCGTTAAAACGCTTCTGAAAAAAATCGATTTGGAAGATGAAGCGTACCGGCTTCGTAAAGAACTCCCGAATGCGTCCAAACAAAAGCGGGATAAAATTCTCAAACGCTTAGAAATCATCGAAGCGTTCCACCAATCCGACAACAAACCGGAATGGATGGTCATGGACATTTTACCCGTCATTCCCCCCGAACTTCGCCCCATGGTGCAACTCGATGGGGGACGCTTTGCGACGACCGACCTTAACGACTTATACCGCCGGATTTTAAACCGTAACAATCGGTTGAAACGGCAGTTGGAGCAAAAAGCCCCAGACCTCATCACCAAAAACGAAAAACGGATGCTCCAAGAAGCGGTCGATGCACTCATCGACAACTCAAAACGCGGCCGGAAAGTGGTCGTGGAGAAAAACCGTCCTCTGAAATCCTTATCGGATATGTTGAGAGGGAAACAAGGCCGTTTCCGTCAAAACCTGCTCGGAAAACGGGTGGATTATTCCGGCCGAAGTGTCATCGTCGTGGGGCCAGATTTGGAAATGTATCAGTGTGGTCTCCCGAAAGAAATGGCGCTTTCGTTATTTAAACCGTTTGTCATCCGCGAACTCATGGCTCGAGACATCACGTCCAACATTAAAAGTGCGAAAGCCCTGATCGACCGGTCAGACAGTAAAGTGTGGGGCGTCTTAGAAGACGTCATCAAAGAACATCCCGTGTTACTCAACCGGGCCCCCACCTTACACCGTTTGGGGATCCAAGCGTTTGAACCCAAACTGGTTGAAGGAAAAGCCATACGGTTACACCCCCTTGTCACCACGGCGTTTAATGCCGATTTTGACGGCGACCAAATGGCCGTTCACGTGCCGCTTTCAGAAGAAGCTCAAGCTGAAGCGCGCGTCTTAATGCTCGCGTCCAATAACATTTTGAACCCGAAAGACGGAAAACCCGTCGTGACCCCGTCGCAGGACATGGTCTTAGGGAACTACTACTTGACGTTAGAAAGACCGCACGAAAAAGGGCAAGGAAAAGTCTTTAAAGATTCCAAAGAAGCACTGCTCGCGTTTGATAATGAGGAGATTTCCTTGCACGCGGTGATTGCGATTAAAGCATCGTCGCTGGGCAATGCCCCGCTCACGGAAGCCCAACGTGAAGGCTACCTCATGACCACCGTGGGCAAACTCATCTTCAATGAGATTTTGCCGCGGTCATTCCCTTACATCAACGAACCCAGCGTGGAAAATTTAGAAGACAACACGCCGTCGAAACACTTCCTGCCTAAGGGATCGAACATCGCTGAGATCATTCACAATAACGCCGATTATCACGCCAAAGGCGACGCGTTAAAACGGCTGAAAGCCGATGCCGGCGATGACGCGGAAGTGAAAAAACTTGAAAAAGACCTTAAAGCATTAGAGAAAAAAGACGCACGTCGCCTCACAGAACCCTTTAGAAAGCGGTTCTTGGCCCTCGTCATTTCTCGTGTCTTTGAAGATTTCAAAATCAATGAAACGTCGAAAATGCTGGATAAGATGAAAAATCTCGGATTCAAGTATTCGACGTATGCGGGCATCACGGTCAGTGCCTATGACGTCATGCCCTACACCCACAAAGAAAAAGTCATTGGCGAAGCGTCCGACCAAGTGGACACCATCCAATCGATGTTTGACCAAGGGCTCTTGACGGATAAAGAGCGTCGGGGGCTGGTCATTAAAGAGTGGGAAAAAGCCAAAAACCGCATTCAACAAGGCTTAAAAGACGAACTCACCAACGAAAACCACATCAACATGATGTCGGATTCTGGCGCTCGGGGGAACATCTCGAACTTTACGCAGCTCGCTGGGATGCGCGGACTCATGAGTAAACCTTCCGGCGAAACCATCGAACTCCCCATCAAAGCCTCGTTCCGCGAAGGGTTAACGATGTCTGAGTTCTTTATCTCCACCCACGGCGCCCGGAAAGGGTCGACCGATACGGCGCTTAAAACGGCCGACTCTGGGTACTTAACCCGACGTTTGGTGGACGTATCTCAAGACATTGTCATCACAGAAGATGATTGTCATACCAATCGTGGCGTCACCGTGAAAGATATTTTTGATAACGATGGAAAAGTCATTGTGACCTTATCCGATCGTTTGATTGGCCGCTATTCTCAAGAAACCGTCGCCGATCCCAAAACCGGCGAAGTCTTAATTGAAAAAGATGGCTACATCACCGAAGACATCGCTCGGGCGGTGGAAAAGGCGGGCATTGAAACGGTGAAAATCCGTTCGGTCCTCACCTGCCATGCGGAACATGGCGTGTGTGAGAAATGCTACGGCCGTAACTTAGCCACCGGCAATAAAGTGGAAGTCGGCGAGAGTGTTGGCTACATTGCCGCTCAGTCCATCGGGGAACCGGGAACGCAGTTAACGATGCGGACCTTCCACACCGGCGGGGTGGCCGGCGCCGACATCACCCAAGGGCTCCCTCGGATCCAAGAATTATTCGAGGCGAGAACGCCAAAAGGGAAAGCCATCATTGCCGAAAGCCATGGGGTGATTACCGAAATCGAACAAATCGATGAACGGTTTAAAATCACACTCAAAGGCGATTTAAAACCGTCTGAAAAAGAACCCACATTCTATCAATACGAAACCAACAGTGGGGTCACGTTAAAAGTGTCTGAAGGCGATCACGTCATCCCCGGTCAACAACTCACCGAAGGATCCGTGGATCCGAAACAACTCTTGAAAGTCACCGACGCCGAAACGGTTCAACAATACATTCTCGGCGAAGTCCAAAAAGTGTACCGTGCGCAAGGGGTGGAAATCTCCGATAAGCACATCGAAGTCATCGTCCATCAAATGATGCAGAAAGTAAACATCATTGTCTCCGGCGATACAGACTTACTCCCTGGCGCGCAAGTATCCATCCGTCAATTCAAAAAAGCCAACGAAGCGGTCATGGCCGAGCGCAAAAATCCGGCGATTGCTCGTCCGGTCTTACTCGGCATCACGCGTTCAAGCCTCCGCAGTGAATCGTTCTTGTCCGCGGCCTCATTCCAAGAGACCACCCGTGTCCTCACCGATGCGGCCATCAGGGGCAAGGTCGATGATTTAGTCGGCTTGAAAGAAAACGTCATCATCGGGGGCTTAATCCCTGCGGGAACGGGAATTTTATCCCATTCGTACTTCGATTATGAAAAACCCGAAGTCGATGACGATGATTTCGAAGGGGATCCATTATTTGATGCCCCCGAAGAAGCGCCTGCAGCCGAAGTGAAGTAAGTGTCATTTTGGCTTGACAATTGCGAATTTGTTCACTATAATCATATTCGCGTGTAAAACAGTTGGGTCGTTCAAGACCCCTGTTTTCATCCCCGTTTTGATACACACGGAACTGTTGTAAGAAAGGAGGAACCACCATGCCCACCATCAACCAATTGGTTCGCAAAGGAAGATCATCCAAAGGCAAAAAGAGTAAATCCCCCAGTTTGAACATTGGATTTAACTCTTTAAAACGTGAATACACCACCACCATGAGCCCGCAGAAGCGTGGCGTTTGTACGCGTGTGGCGACCATGACTCCGAAAAAACCAAACTCGGCCCTTCGTAAGTACGCTCGGGTCCGCTTAACCAATGGCGTCGAAGTCACGGCCTACATTCCTGGCATCGGCCATCAATTGCAAGAGCACAGTGTCGTCTTAATTCGTGGCGGCCGGGTCAAAGACTTACCTGGGGTTCGTTACCACATTGTCCGTGGAACGCTCGATACCACCGGCGTCAACGACCGCAAACAAGGAAGAAGTAAATACGGAACTAAGAAAAACGCGTAATTAAACGCTCATAAAAGGAGGAGCAAAAATGCCTCGTAAAGGTCATATTGCCAAACGAGACGTTCTCCCCGATCCGATGTATGATTCGAAATTGGTGACCAAGCTCATCAATAACATCATGCTTGACGGAAAACGAGGAACGGCTCAAAACATTCTGTACAACGCATTTAAAAAAGTCGAAGAAACACTCAACAAACCCCCTTTATCAGTGTTTGAAGAAGCGCTGGATAATATCATGCCCACGTTTGAAGTTAGAGCCCGCCGCATCGGGGGTCAAAACTATCAAGTCCCTGTGGAAGTGCGGGAAGAACGTCGCTACACCCTCGGGTTACGTTGGCTCACCCAATACGCCCGGTTAAGAAACGAAAAAACCATGGAAGAACGCCTCGCCAAAGAAATCATGGATGCTGCCAATGGCGTCGGCGCCGCGGTTAAAAAACGTGAAGACATGCACCGCATGGCGGATGCCAATAAAGCCTTCGCGCACTATCGCTGGTAAGAAAGGAGATACGTATGCCTCGTAAGTACAGCTTAGATAAGACCCGTAATATCGGCATCATGGCCCACATTGATGCGGGTAAAACCACCACCACTGAACGTATTCTCTTTCACACCGGCCGGATCCATAAAATCGGAGAAACCCACGATGGGGCCTCCCAAATGGACTGGATGGAACAAGAGCAAGAACGCGGCATCACCATCACATCCGCGGCCACCACGGCATTTTGGAAAGAGCACCGAGTCAACATCATTGACACCCCCGGCCACGTGGACTTTACGGTCGAAGTGTCACGGTCGCTTCGCGTCCTCGATGGCTCGGTCGCCGTATTGGATGCGCAAGCTGGGGTGGAACCCCAGACGGAAACCGTTTGGCGTCAAGCCACCGAATACCGGGTGCCCCGGATTGTCTTTGTCAATAAGATGGACAAAACGGGCGCCGATTATGCGTATTCGCTCTCGACGATTGAAGAACGTTTAGGCGTCAAAGCGGCGGCCATTCAATGGCCCATTGGCGCAGAAAGCGACTTCAATGGCATCATCGACCTCGTGGAAATGAAAGCCTACAAATACGACGGGGGCCCCGATGAAACGCCGGAAGAAATTGAAATTCCTGCGGATTTAAAAGCCACCGCGGAAGAACGTCGGGAACTCTTGATTGAAGCCGTTTCAGAATTTGACGATGAATTAATGATGATTTACTTAGACGGTGAAACCATCAGCAACGAGCAACTGAAAAGTGCCATTCGAAATGCCACGTTATCGGTGGAATTCTTCCCCGTGCTTTGTGGCAGCGCCTACAAAAATACGGGCGTGAAGTTGATGCTGGATGCCGTCATTGATTACTTGCCGGCCCCTGTGGATGTCGCGGAAATCAAAGGCGTCATAAAAGACGGCGAAGAAGTGGCGATTGAAGTCAAAGACGAAGCGAAATTTGCCGCACTGGCCTTCAAAGTGGCCACCGACCCCTTTGTCGGCCGGCTCACCTTCTTTAGGGTGTATTCCGGCGTCTTACAAAAAGGGTCGTATCTCATCAACACGACCAAAGGGAAAAAAGAACGGATCGGCCGGCTCTTGCAGATGCATGCCAACCACCGAGAAGAAATCGATGAAGTGTATGCGGGCGATATTGCGGCGGCCGTTGGACTTAAAGATACATCCACCGGCGATACCTTGGCCGATGAAAAATACAACATCATCTTAGAAAAAATGGTCTTCCCAGAACCCGTCATCAGCGTCGCCATCGAGCCGAAATCTCGCGGTGACCAAGATAAAATGGGCGTGGCGCTGCAAAAACTCGCCGAGGAAGATCCCACCTTTAGAACCTACACTGACGAAGAAACCGGTCAGACCATCATTGCCGGGATGGGCGAACTCCACCTCGACATCATCGTCGACCGGATGAAACGTGAATTTAAAGTCGAAGCCAACGTCGGGGCGCCTCAAGTGTCCTACCGTGAAACCTTCACGACGCCGGCGGAAGTGGAAGGGAAATTCGTCCGTCAGAGTGGGGGTCGTGGACAGTATGGTCACGTCTGGATTAAATTTGAACCGAACCCCAACGAAGGTTACGAATTCGTTGATAAAATTGTCGGAGGCGTGGTGCCACGTGAATACATTCCCGTGGTGGACAAAGGCCTTCAAGAATCGATGGAATCTGGGGTCTTAGCGGGCTATCCCATGATCGATGTCAAAGCCACCCTTTATGATGGGTCGTACCACGATGTGGATTCCAGTGAAATTGCCTTTAAAGTGGCCGCTGGCTTAGCCTTAAGAAAAGCCAAAGACCAGTGTAAAGCGATTCTCTTAGAACCCATCATGAGCGTCACCGCCATCACCCCCGAAGACTACATTGGGAATGTCATTGGCGATCTCACCGCGCGTCGCGGAAAGATCGAATCGCAAAACAAACGGACCAATGCCCAAGAAGTCGTCGCCAAAGTTCCGCTGTCTGAAATGTTTGGGTATGCCACGTCCTTACGGTCCAATACGCAAGGTCGTGGGAACTACAATATGCAGTTTTCGCACTACGAACCCGCACCGAAATCCATCGCTGAAGATATTATCGAAAAGCGCTCGGTAAGGGATTAAGCTTGCTTGCATTCGCTCGTTGAATGCGGTAAAATATTTTTGATTGTAATCAAGGAGGAAAAATCAAATGGGAAAAGCTAAATTTGAACGGAATAAAATCCATTTAAATGTTGGAACCATCGGCCACGTGGACCACGGAAAAACCACGTTAACAGCGGCCATTGCTACCGTACTTCATAAACGCGGCGTTGGGGAAACCAGCGCGGCAACGTTCGACTCCATTGACAATGCACCCGAAGAAAAAGAACGTGGAATTACCATCAATACCTCACACATCGAATACGCAACCGACAAGCGTCACTATGCGCATGTCGACTGCCCCGGTCATGCCGACTACGTAAAAAACATGATCACCGGTGCAGCGCAAATGGACGGCGCCATCTTAGTCGTTTCGGCGGCCGATGGACCGATGCCTCAAACGCGTGAACACATTTTACTTTCACGCCAAGTTGGGGTGCCTAAACTCGTCGTCTTCTTAAACAAAGTCGATATGGTCGACGATGAAGAACTCTTAGAACTCGTCGAAATGGAAGTGCGTGATCTCTTAAGTGAATACGACTTCCCAGGGGACGACATTCCTGTCATCAAAGGGTCTGCATTAAAAGCCTTAGAAGGCGATGCAAAATACGAAGATACCGTCTTAGAACTCATGCAACACGTGGATGATTACTTCGATGATCCTGTCCGTGAAACCGATAAACCATTCTTAATGCCTGTGGAAGACGTCTTCTCCATCACAGGACGTGGAACCGTGGCCACCGGCCGTGTGGACCGCGGAACCGTTAAAGTTCAAGACGAAGTGGAAATTGTCGGGATTAAAGCGACTCGTAAATCAGTCGTCACCGGCGTTGAAATGTTCCGTAAATTGTTAGACCAAGCGGAAGCTGGGGACAACATCGGAATCTTACTCCGTGGGATTGACCGCGAAGACATTCAACGGGGCCAAGTCGTCTCCAAACCAGGAAGCGTAACTCCGCATACGAAATTCCGTGGCGAAGTCTACATCCTTTCCAAAGATGAAGGGGGCCGTCATACGGCATTCTTCTCCAACTACCGTCCGCAATTTTATTTCCGTACCACCGATGTCACTGGGGTCATTGAACTCCCAAGTGGCGTTGAAATGGTGATGCCTGGGGACAACGTGGAGATGACCGTGGAACTCATCCACCCCATCGCCTTAGAACAAGGAACCAAATTCTCCATCCGTGAAGGTGGCCGGACCGTCGGTGCGGGCGTCGTCGCAGAAATCATTGAATAATGTCATTTTAAGGAGTGCCAAAGCGCACTCCTTTTTTTATGCATGCTTTTATTCAAGCGCTCAAACGTGTATAATGAAAAGGAGGTTTTTCATGATTGACACCCACGTTCACATCAACGTTTCGCCGCTTTATGAAAAGGCCGAAACCGTCATTGAAGAAGCGCACGCCGCGGGCGTTCAAAAGTTTCTCGTGGTGGGCTTTGACCCAAAAACCATCCAAGCGGCGCTGGCCCTGGCTGACCGGTTTGAATCGGTCAAATTGGCCCTCGGGTTTCACCCGACGGTGGTCGCCCAGATGCAAGAATCCGATTATCAATTTTTAGAAACCGCCCTCACGCACCCATCGGTCCGTGCGTACGGTGAAATTGGCATCGACTTACACTGGGAAAAAGCGACGTTAGACGTTCAAAAAACGCAGCTTCACCGCCAACTTCAAACGGCGAAATCGCTGGATTTACCCGTGGTCATTCACATGCGGGATGCGACCGAAATCACCTATCAAATCCTCAAAGAATACGCCCCCTTAAAAGGCGTCATGCACTGTTATTCAGGGCCGCTTGAGATGCTCCAAGCCTTTTTAGATTTAGGCCTTCACATTGGCCTGGATGGACCTGTGACGTTTAAAAATGCGAAGACCCCGAAGGCTGTCGCGAAGGAAGTCCCTTTAGACCGGCTGCTCTTAGAAACCGATGCCCCGTATTTAGCCCCTCACCCCTACCGGGGAAAACCCAATACGCCGGC
Organism: uncultured Mycoplasmatota bacterium; assembly: GCA_913057225.1. GTDB lineage: Bacteria > Bacillota_I > Bacilli_A > Izemoplasmatales > Izemoplasmataceae > JAGYII01. The sequence continues at coordinate 56,647 of CAJXNT010000001.1, read as the reverse complement.
GTATTTACCGCTCATTGCTTCTGCCATTGCCGAACTTAGAGGCATGAGTGTTCCGGCTTTGATTGATGCGACCACCCATAATGCGCGCGCATTATTTAATTTATAACCTCAGGAGGCAATCCATGATTCAAGTCATTAAACAACGGCATTCTGTGCGCACCTTTGAAAAAAAGACGATCAGCCTAGACGACGAGAAAGTCATTCAAAAAATTGTCCAAGATGGCATGCAAGAAGCGGCGCCGTTTGGAACCCCCGTCAAACTCTATTTCTTAAGAAACAAAGATGCCCATTCTCCCGAAAGTAAAAAAGTCGGGATGTATGGGTACGTGAAACACGTCCCTGCCTATCTCACAGGAAGCACGGAAAACACCAAAACCGGCCTCCTTGATTTTGGGTATGTGTTTGAAAAAGCCATTCTGGAACTCGTCAAACGCGGGTTTGGAACCGTTTGGCTGTCTGGGGATTTTGACAATGAAGATTTAGAAAACTTTGCCCGTGAAGGGCACGTCGTTCCGGTGATGGCCCCGGTGGGGTATCCCGGCTACAAACAAAGCTTAAAAGAACGGTTCTTACGCATGAAACAAGAAGCGTCCGACCGGAAAAAACACGAAGACTTATTCGGTTTCAATGATTTTTCCACCCCGGTGGATAAATCTCATCCTTACTATGAAGTCTTAGAACTCGTCCGCTTAGCGCCGTCTGCGCTCAACAAACAACCGTGGCGGGTGCTGGTCAAAGACGATGATTTCCATCTCTATTTAAAACGGACCGAAAAATTCCCTGAACAAGTGGCTGACTCTGAAATGATTAACATGGGCATTGCCATGCGCCACATCATGATCGGGCTCGAATCCTTGAGTCACACCGGTCAAATTCTCATGGACGACGCAGCCCCAAGGCCTGAAGGCCTTGAATACGTGGCGTCCATTCACGTCAATTCATAGAGGTTTGCATGAGTTTAACCGCAGGCATCGTCGGTTTACCCAATGTGGGTAAATCGACGCTTTTTAACGCCATCACCAAGGCCGGCATTTTGGCCGCCAATTACCCCTTTGCGACCATTGAACCCAACGTGGGCACGGTCTTCGTCCCCGACCCTCGTTTAGAAACGCTCAACGCCATGGTCAACCCCAAGAAAAAAGTTCCCACCACCTTTGAATTTACCGACATCGCTGGGCTCGTCCGAGGCGCCTCCAAAGGCGAAGGCCTCGGCAATCAGTTTTTATCGCATATCCGGGCGGTGGATGCGATCATTCACGTCATCCGTGCCTTTGACGATGATAACGTCACCCATGTGGATGGCTCCGTTGACCCAATTCGAGATTTGAAAACCATTCAACTTGAACTCATCTTGGCGGATTTAGAACTCGTCAGTACAAGACTCCCTAAAATTGAAAAAAAGGCCGCTCTGAAAGTTGATGAAGAGGCCGTGGCGGAGTTTCAACTGCTTTCCCGGGTGAAGACCCTTTTAGAAAATGAAACCCCAATTCGCACCGAAACGTTCAGTGCCGATGAAATGAAACGCCTCAAAGGGTTTGGGCTGCTCACCAGTAAACCGATGCTGTATGTGCTCAATGTCTCGGAAGCCCAGCTCAAAGATCTGGACGCGTTGGAATCGTATCAAAAACTCAACGCGTTTGCGGCGAGTGAAAAGGCCGATATCACGGCACTATCAGCCCAACTGGAAAGTGAACTGATCAGTTTTGATGACGATGAAAAGATTGAAATGCTGGAGGCACTGGGGCTTTCTCAAAGCGGACTTGATGCCTTGATTCAAAAAAGTTATCATGTGCTGAAACTCCGGACGTTTTTCACCGCAGGAGAAAAAGAAGTGAGAGCGTGGACCTTTAAAGAAGGGATGACGGCGAAAGCGTGTGCCGGCGTCATTCACTCCGATTTTGAAAAAGGCTTCATTCGCGCCGAAACCGTGAGTTACGATGATTTCGTCGCTGAAGGTGGGGTTCAAGGCGCCAAAGAAAAAGGCCTATACCGCTTGGAAGGCAAAGAATACGCCGTCCAAGATGGCGATATATTACTCTTTCGATTTAACGTCTAAAAAGGAGGCGACATGCGCGCAAGCGTCGTATCCATTGGGCATGAATTATTGATGGGAAAAACGCTCAATCGTCATTTGGTGACCATTGCCAGAAGTCTCAAAGGCATTGGCATTTCCATCGATCATGCCTACATCGTCAAAGACGATCCTGAAGCGATTTTTCAAGAACTTTCACACATCCATGATGAGGTGATTATTTTCACGGGGGGTTTAGGCCCAACCCCGGATGATCTCACCAAAGAAACGGTGTGTGATTTTTTCAAGATGCCGTTAACCTTGCATGAACCATCGCTTGAAGCGATCAAAGCGCAGTTTAAACGCTACGGCAAACCGATGTCTGAATCCAATTTAAAACAAGCCTATTTTCCGGCTTCGGCCACGATCTTAGATAATCCCCAAGGCACTGCGCCCGGGGCCATCTTTAAAACGCCAACGAACCAGTGGGTTGTGTTACTTCCAGGGCCCCCGGTGGAACTCAATCCGATGCTACCTTATGTCAAAGCGTTTTTCCAAGAAACCTTCCAAGAAACGATGCATGAAGACGGCTTTTTAGTCGCGGGCATTGGTGAATCGGAAATGGAAGATTTATTGGCAGGATTGTACGCCCAACACCCCGACGTCTATATCGCCCCGTATGCGGGCAACGGAGAAATTCAATATTTTTTCACGGCGCAGGATGAAACGAAACTTCATCTCGCTATGGAGGCATTTAAAGCGCGCGCTGGGGCCTACATTGTGGGGCCGTATCAAACCACCTTTGAAGCGTTGCTCATTGAGGCGCTCACAAAGCGTCAAGAAACCATCGCCGTCGCCGAATCGATGACGGCGGGCATGGTCAGTGCACGGTTGACCGACATTCCTGGAGCGTCGCAGGTGTTAAAAGAAAGTCTAATTGTTTATTCCGACGCGGCCAAGATCAAATATCTCGGCATTGACCCCGTATTATTGCAAGAAAAAACCGCCGTCAGTGAAGAAGTGGCTCACGCCATGGTCGAAGGATTGCATGCGCAAACCGGGGCCGACTTATGCGGGGCCATCACGGGCTACGCCGGACCGACCAGCGATGGCAGCGTGCCGATTGGCCAAGTCTTTATGGCGGTCAAGTATCACGGCAAAACCACATTGAACACGGTGACCTTACAAGGCAACCGGTCCTTTATTCGAGAGCGAACCACCGCATTTTTACTTCATATGTTACTGAGAAGGGTGATGGATGATGGGCGTTAACATCCAAAAAGAAAAATGGAACGATATTCCGTATCTTGTGTATGAGGGGGACGCCCCAGAGCGTTTAATATTCGTTCAACATGGCATTTATGGCAATAAAGAAAAATCGATGAGCCTGATGGGCGTGCCCCTGGCGGATGCGGGTTACACCGTCGTTGCGACCGATGCGCGGATGCACGGGGCCAGAGGCGAATATCCGTTTATCGAAAAAACCCCACCGATCGGCGGGATGACGATGCCCCATATCATTCATCCCACCGCGCAAGACATCATCGATCTATTTGAGGCGAAGTTTCCACAGTATGAGCGCTTTGATTATTTGGGGATTTCCATGGGCGGCATCATCGGCTATCATCTTTTGACGCTCACCGACCGGGTCGATCAATTTTACGGTGTCATCACCACCCCCGATTATCAATCCTTAATCGACATGGCGCCCGAAAGCCGCAAAGAAGAATATCCGGAGATGGCGGAAAACGCCCAAACGAAAATGCGTGCATTAAATCCAGCGTTACGTTTCGATGAGATGCACTATGGGGCGATAAAAATGTTTCATGGAACCCAGGATGATGTGGTGCCCATCGGCGGGGTTCAAGCCTTTTATGACGCCCACAAATCCGCACACGTTTCTTTGGAAATATTCGACACCGATCACCACATCACCAAGCCGATGATGGCGGCCATCATGGCGCACACGAAGGCGGCACTAAAATAGGTGGCAACACGGCCTTAGGTGTGATATAATCATATTCGCGCTAAAAAACGCGCATATCCTTGCTACACCGTCGGTGTAGCCCCTGTCCAAAAGGAGGTAACCATGCAAAAGTACGAAATCATGTACATCATTCGCCCCAACTTGGAAGATGAGCCTCGTAAAGCCCTCATTGATGAACTCAATGGAATCATTACGAGCCATGACTCAAAAGTGGTTAAAGTGAGCGAATGGGGCCTGAGAAATCTCGAATATGAAATTCAAGATTTTACCAAAGGCTACTACGTCGTGTTAGATGTTGAAGCAACAGAAGCGGCGCGTGCAGAATTCGATCGCATCATTCGCATTAAAGAAGATGTGATTCGCTATTTGATCATTCGCGACGTTCGCTAGGAGGCATTTTATGATTAATCGCGTGGTTTTAGTCGGGCGTTTAACCCGAGACCCAGAACTCAGAAGAACCAGCAATGATATCCCCGTCGTTTCTTTCACGGTGGCGGTCAACCGCCCGTATGCGAAATCCGACGCCGATCAGCAAGCGGATTTCATCAACTGCAGTGCGTGGAGAAGACAAGCCGAAACCGTCAATCAATATCTGTCGAAAGGCAGTTTGGTGGGCGTGGAAGGCCGGATTCAAACCCGCAATTATGAAGATGCCAATGGCAACAAACGGACGGCCACCGAAGTGGTTGCCGATTCGGTGCAGTTTTTAGAGCCCAAAAGTGCAAACAGCGGCGCGTCCCAAAACTCACCGTATGATTATCAATCCAAATCCCCATCCAACCCGGAGCCGAAACCGTACCAAGATGAGGCTCCCATCATCGACATTCCCGATGATGATTTACCCTTTTAAGGAGGAAAGTTATGCCCAGAAATCAAGGCTTTCGTAAACGCCGTAAAAAAACCTGTTTCTTTACTGAAAACAAAATTACCTACATCGATTATAAAGATGTTGAACTCTTAAAACGTTTCATCTCCGACCGTGGTAAAATTTTACCCAGACGTGTGACTGGAACCAAAGCAGGCTATCAAAAAGATTTGGCGATCGCCATCAAACGCGCCCGTCATATGGCCTTACTTCCATTTGTTAAAGACTAATAAAAAACACCTCTTACCCACGGGTATGAGGTGTTTTATTTAATGTGAGATCTTTTTCCATGACCACCTGTGCGGCATGCGCCATGGCTTTTTGGATGGCGGAATCTAGACCCTCATCCCAGTAATGAAAGAGCGCACTGATGAGGGCATCTCCCGCCCCATCGGAATCCACGGGGGTGGTGGGATTTAAGAGGGGATATGCATACGATTGCCCGTTTTCAAAAAGGGTGAGTCCACGCGCGGCATGGGTGATGATGACCGCGGCTTTTTGACGCGAGAGTTTCACCCCAATCTCATGGGCAGATGATTGCGAGAGTTGCACATCGCTCATGACCACAACTCTTGCGAGTTCGATGTAGGGGTCCATAAAAGGATTGACCCCATCGTAATCATGCAAATCCACCCAGACATTGGGATGCTTAATCTGAGAAGCCCACGGGTGAAACCCACCCGACAGTTCCAAAAATAAAGTGTCTGCCGAGGCAATCAACGATTGATACTGTGCATAATACGCATCGAGTGTAACCTCCGGGTGCGAGGTAAAGATGCTGATGCGTTCGGCGGTTTGGGCCAGGTAATTGGTGTGGGTGATGGACGCTTCATGTGTCTCAATGAAATGAGGGGTTACGCCGGTGTCTTTAAACCGATCTTGAATGGTTTTTCCCACGGAATCTCGGCCAATGCGCGTGATGAGATCCACTTCGCGATGAAAATAATCAAGATTGAGGGCTTTACCCGCGGCACTGCCTCCGATCCGCTGGTAAGTATCCACGGGAAAATGGGTGGCGGCCGACGTCAGGGGTGTCGCGAGATGAACGATGGTATCAACACTGACATCCCCGATGACCAAAGACTTCACTCGGTCTCCTTCGGGGTCATGGATTTAATCCAATAGATGAACGGGGTGTCAATGAGCGCCACAAAGAGTTTGATGAGATAGGTTGTGATGAATATATCAACCACAATGGCAAATTCAAACGCTCCAAGAAACGCAATGGGCACGAAAATGGCCGTATCGATGAGTTGCGAGGTGGCGGTGGAAAAGAGGTTTCTTAAGTAAAGTTTCTTTTCGCCCGGAGTATTCTTTTTGATGTATTGGAATAAATACACATCCAACCACTGTGAGAGGATGTAAGCAACGAGACTGCCGAGTGCAATTCTTGGAATCAACCCAAAAATCACGGCAAGCGCGTCATGAACGGCGCCCGATTGCGGGGTAAATAGTAAGCTGATTTGCATCACCAGCACGAAAAACAGTAAACTCACAAAGCCGATGATGACCGCTTTTTTCGCTTCTTTAAGGCCGTATTTTTCACTGATGGCATCGGTGGCCAGAAAGATTGAGCCATAGGCAATATTGCCCAAGGTGGCGGTCAAGCCAAAAAATTCGATGGTTTTGGTCACTTGGATGTTGGCAATGACGGAGTTCATCGCAATCCAAGCAAAAAGGCCCATCAACCCGTAATATTTATAGACCAGCCCAAGCGCCGTAAAGTTAATCAGCGCAAGCGCAATCCAAAGCAATTCATTCATGGATTCACCTATTTCTCCCTGGCAATCAGGGGGGAATTTTGACTCATTCCCTATGATATAATAAACCCACTCAAAATGACGAGGAAAGTATGAAAAAAGTCTTGCAAATCATGATCATTCTATCGGCCCTCATTCTGACAGGGTTCGCGATTTTTTTGCGCGATGACCCCGTCTTTTTTTGGGCGCTTTTAGCGAGTGCACTGACGCTGTTGATCATGGTTGGACTGATGCATGGGTTGCTTAAAAACCAAGGCATCCAACTTCGCCGCATGGAAAACCGATTACTGACCAAAGACAAGCAAATTCGGCAAAAAAAAGAAATTGAATCCCACATTCTTTATTACCACAGCATCGGCGTGTTGTTGCTGGAAGATGACGACACCATCATCTACGCGAACAAAATCATCAATGATTTATTTGGGACCTCGCTGCAAGGCAAACAACTCCAATTGATTCACCCTAAACTCTATGAAGGCATCAAACTCCACCCAGAGACGCGACCGGTGGTCAACATCAACGGCCAGCAATTTGAAGTGGCCTACGTGCCCAATCGAAAGACGGTGTATTTATCGCCGGTGACCGAACGCGAATTATTGCGGCAAAGAACCATCGATGAAACGCCTTTTATCGGATATTTTCAATTCGATCAAATCGAAGAAACCTTGGACGCCTTAGACCGCGGGGAACGCAATGCCCTCCTCAATGAAATGTTGGGGACGATTGAAAAATGGGCGGAGCCCTATCATTTTCATGTGGTCACGTTGAACGAACGGATCACCATGGTGATGGGATACCGTAAGGAATTGAAGGCGGCCATGGACGAAGAGTTTAGTTTCCTTAAAGCTCTATCCTCAATTGGCCAAGAAAAAGAACTGATTTTAACAGTGAGTGGGGGGATTGCCCTCGCGTCGATTCCCTTTGATGAACTTTCTGACATTGCCAATCAAGCCATGGACACCGCGGTCACCCGAGGGGGCGACCAAATCGTGGTCAATGAAGAAGGCGAGACTCTGAAATATTATGGGGGCAACCCGCAAATCCACGAAAAACGCACCCGCATTGCGGCGCGCATTCACGCGCAAAAACTTTCGCGCCTCATGGATCAAGTGGAAGAAGTTTACATTGCCCCGCATCAGCATGCCGATACGGATGCGCTGGGCGCATCCATTGGGGTTTATAAAATGGCGGAAGCCATGCATAAAAAAGTAAAAATCCTTTTGGATCCGTATGATGTAACTGAGAGCGTCCGTAAGATTTTAGCCATGCAAGAATCCGGAGGCTTGGTCAAAAACATGTTCATTGCGCCTCATGAAGCCATGGCCACCACGCAAAAAGAAGCCTTACTCATCTTGGTGGACCATCATTCGGAAGGGCAACTGCTTTCAACCAGTCTCATTCAAACCTTCCAGCGCTATGCCATCATCGACCATCACCGTTTACTTGATGACGCACTCTCCAACGCCCAATTTATGTATTTAGAACCGTACGCCTCGTCCACGTCAGAGCTTGTGGTCGAGATGCTCAAAGTCTTTCACCCCAGCACGGGGCTTTCGCCTCTGGAAGCGACCATTATGCTTTCTGGGATCATTGTCGATACGAATAATTTTCTCTACCGCACGGGTTCAAGAACTTACGAAGCCGCTGGGCTTTTAAGATCTTATGGAGCCGATTCACTGAAAATCAACAACATCTTAAGAGAATCCGCCGACATCGTTCAACTGAAAGCCAAATACGTGGCCAGCGCCGAGGTTTTCTTAGGCCGTTACTCGGTGGTGACCATTCCCAATACGGAGTTTATCGACCGGACCATGTTGGCGAAAATTGCCGATGAGCAGCTGAAAATCAGTCACATTGAGGCGAGTTTTACAATCGGTCGCCTTAACGATAAAATAATAGGCATCAGCGCGCGAAGCGTCGACCGTTTCAACGTGCAAGCGATGATGGAAAAACTCGGAGGCGGTGGCCATCTCAATAACGCCGCCACTCAAATCGAAGCCACCCAAGTCAAAACGGTGAAAGCCACCCTCATTGGGGCGCTCGATGCATTCGATGAAGAAGGTGAAAAAATGAAAGTGATCCTACTAAAAGACGTAAAAAATAAAGGCCGTAAAGATGAAATCATCGAAGTTGCGGCCGGTTATGGCAACTATCTGGTCAGCTCAAAACTCGCGGTGCCCGCGAGCGATGATAACATCGACGCATTAAAAGCCAAACAGGCGCAACAAAAAGCCGATGAAATCAAGGAACTCGCCGATGCCAAAGCGCTCAAAGAACGGATTGATTTCCGGGCCGTGAAACTCCCGGTGAAAGTCGGCGAAAAAGGCAAACTTTTTGCCAAAGTGAATACCAAGATGATCGCCGATGCGTTTAAAGAACAACATGATATGACGCTGGATAAACGGAAGATTCAATTGACCGAAAAAATTGAGTCACTCGGCACCTATAAAGTCGAAATTAAACTGCATAAAGATGTCACAGCAACCTTTGAAGTGGTGGTCACACAAGAATGATGGAATCTCGCATCCCGCCGCAAGCGGAGCAATCCGAACAAGCCGTGCTTGGGGCCATATTTTTAGAAGAATCGGTGATTAAAACGATTGTTGATAAGCTTGACGTCAACGATTTTTACGCATTGCGTAATCGCATCATTTTTGAAGCCATGGTGGAAATGTTTGAGACCAACATTCGCATCGATTACCGAACGTTGACGGAGCATCTTTCCACGCGTGATTTGCTGGCATCGGCGGGTGGTGAAGATTACATCTTTCAACTGTCCGATACCACCCCATCCGTGGCAAACATCGATTATTACATCGACATTGTTAAAGATAAATCGATCATTCGTCAGATGATTGAAACGAGTAAACAAATTGCCGAAGAAGGCTACAAAGCCACCGACATGGCGAGCTTCATTGACGACGCTGAAAAACGCATCTTTGATGTGGCATCGTCCAGGCGCACCAGTGGGTTTGTGAAAATCGGCACCATCACCGAAGATGTCATCGCCAAAACCGAAGCCGCAAAGCTGGCCGAAGGCCATCTCACTGGACTCGATACTGGGTTTGAACTGATCAATCAATACACTCTGGGTTTACAACCCGAAGAACTCACCATCATTGCCGGGCGTCCGTCCATGGGGAAATCGGCCTTTGCGTTAAATCTCGCCACGAATGTGACGAAAGCCAATCCGGACGCGCATGTGGCCATCTTCTCGCTCGAGATGGGCGTGGAACAACTTGTCGGTCGGATGCTGTCGTCGGAAGCGAGAGTCATGTCCCAACGCATTAAAATGGGAGATTTATCCACCGCGGAATGGGAACAACTTTCCCTTGCCTCCACGAAACTGTCTAAACTCAATATTTTATTTGACGATTCCGGCACCGTAAAAGTCACAGATCTCAGACAAAAATGTCGTAAATTGGCTCAAGAAGGCCGATTGGATCTCGTCATCATCGACTATTTACAACTCTTAAGCGCCTCCCGTCCCAACCCCAACCGGGTGCAAGAAGTCTCAGAGATTTCTCGGACTTTAAAAGAGATGGCCCGCGAACTTAAAATTCCCGTGATTGCCTTGTCTCAGCTTTCACGAAACGTGGAAAACAGAACCGACAAACGCCCGATCATGGCCGATTTAAGAGAATCTGGGTCGATTGAACAAGACGCCGATGTCATCATGTTTTTATACCGCGATGATTATTACAATCAAGAATCGCAATACCCCGATCAAGTGGACATCATCATTGCCAAAAACCGGTCTGGGGCCACCAACACCGAAGGCATTCCCTTACTCTTTAAAAAAGCATACAGCTCGTTCAAAACGCTCAAACGCTCGGCCCCTGAACCCGAAAATATTCCCGATATTACCTAACGCACGCCCTTTGGGCGTGCTTTTTTCCGGGTTTGAAAAAACCCATCCCCTGTACTATAATAGTGCGGAAACTGAGGTGAAACTATGAAAGATCGTTTGGATGCGATTAAAGCGCGGGTGCAACAACTGCAAACCGATCTATCCCAACCCGATATCGCCAGTGACATCGATCGGATGACTCAACTCTCTAAAGAACTCAGTGGCTTAGAACCCATTGTGGAAGCCACACAAACCTACGAAGATTTGCAAACGCAACTTTCAGACTTAAAAGAGATCGCCAAGGATGATGACCCCGAGATGCGCGACTGGGCAAACAGTGAAATTCCCGCGGTCAAAGAGGCCATCGAGGCGCAAGAGTTACTCCTACAAAAACTCTTGGTACCGAAAGATCCCAACGACGATAAAAACATCATCATGGAGATCCGCGGGGCGGCCGGGGGCGATGAAGCAAACATCTTTGCGGGCGATTTATTCCGCATGTATACCAAATACTTCGAACATCATAACTTTAAATATGAGATCATCCAAGCCGTGGAAAATGAAGGCGGCGGGTTTTCTCAAATCGAACTTTCCATCACCGGCGATGGGCCGTATAAATATTTGAAATATGAATCGGGGGCCCACCGCGTCCAACGCGTGCCTCAAACCGAATCGCAAGGACGCGTCCATACCTCCACCGCGACGGTGGTGGTTTTGCCGGAAGCTGAAGCGATTGATTTTGAACTCAACATGAATGAACTTCGGATTGACACTTACCGGTCCAGCGGAAACGGTGGCCAAAGTGTCAACACCACCGACTCGGCCGTCCGCATTACCCACGAGCCCACCGGCACCGTGGTGACGTGTCAAGACGGAAAAAGTCAGCATGAAAACAAAGCCACCGCGTTAAGAGTCATGCGCTCGCGGCTTTTTGATCAACTCCAACAAGAACAAATGGCCAAAGCCGGGGAAGAACGCCGCAGTAAAATCGGCACCGGGGACCGCAGTGAAAAAATCAGAACGTACAATTATCCGCAAAACCGCATCACCGATCACCGCATTGGATTTACCATCCAACAACTTGACCGCGTGATGGAAGGTAAGCTTGAACCCGTCATCGAAGCCTTGCTGGATGAAGAACTCAAGCGGAAGTTGAGTGGCGAATAGTGCCCACCTTTAAAAAAGTGCTTGAAGTCAACGAGACGTATGCCATTGATAATGGTAAAGAGCCATCGGCCATCAAACAATTGCTGATGCATCATGGGCCGCTGACGCCTACTGAATATTACTTAAAAAAAGATGAAGCCATGGATGAAAAGGCGTACACCGCCTTTTTAAAAGATGTGGATGAATACATTAAACATGACGTGCCCATTCAACATTTGATTGGGCATGAAGTCTTTTATGGGTATTCCTTTAAAGTCACCAAAGACGTGCTCATTCCTCGCTTTGAAACCGAAGAGTTGGTGACGCATACTTTGGATTACATCGAATCCTTTTTCCCTCACGATAAACCTTTAAGGGTCGCCGACGTGGGGACCGGATCAGGCTGCATTGGCTTAACCTTAAAAAAAGAGCGTGCGAGCTTAAGCGTGACGTGTACTGATGTGTCAAAAAAAGCCGTAACCGTCGCCCAAGAAAACGCAGAAGCCTTAGGCATACATGCCACGTTTGCGGAAGGAAACATGTGCGAACCATTAGGGGAATTCGATAAATTTGATATCATTGTCTCGAACCCGCCCTACCTTAAAGATCAAGAACCCTTGGAGGCCGTGGTTAAAAATCATGAGCCGCATGTTGCGCTCTTTGGCGGGAGCGACGGACTCAAATATTACCGCGAACTTTTTGAAACCGCGGAGTCCTATCTGAACACCCCTTACATGATTGCCATGGAACATGGGTTTGATACGGCGAAAGCCATTCGTAAACTGATTCAAAAAACGCTGAAAGACGTGACCGTCGTCCAAAAGAAAGACATGCAAGGCAAAGACCGGATGACGTTCGTATTCAAAAAACCATAAAGAGAGGCCCCATTATTTGAAAAAATTGGTCATTGTAGAATCCCCATCCAAATCAAAAACCATCAATCAATATCTCGGATCGGACTATGAAGTGATGTCTTCAAAAGGTCATATCCGAGATTTAGCCATTCGTGGGGTCGGTGGGTTAGGTTTAGAGATTGATAATGGCTTTGAGCCGATTTATACCATCATCAAAGGCAAAGAATCGATGGTCACCAGTCTCAAGAAAGCGGCCAAAAACGCCGATGAAATTTATCTTGCGACCGACCCGGACCGTGAAGGGGAAGCCATCAGCTGGCACTTAAAAGAAGTCTTGGGCATTGATGGTAAAAAGTATTACCGGGTCATCTTCAACGAGGTGACGCGGGACGCCATTGAAGAAGCGTTCAAGCATCCTCGCCCCATCGATGATGATTTAGTTTCATCGCAAGAGACCAGACGCATCATCGATCGCATCATTGGCTTTAAACTCTCCAAACTCTTGCAAAATAAAATCAAATCCAAATCCGCCGGGCGCGTGCAATCCGTGGCCCTCAAAATCATGGTCGAACGCGAGAAAGAAATTCAAGCCTTCACGCCGGAAGAATTTTGGAAAATCAAAGTCGATTTCCCAGGGTTTGAAGCAGAACTGAGAAAAATCGACGGAAAAAAAGCCAAACTTTCCAACGAAGCCGAAGCGCTCGCAGCCGTGGACAAACTTCAGCCTGAATTCTTAGTGACGCGCTATGAAACAAAATCCAGAAACCGGGCCTCCAAACCTGCGTTTATCACGTCCACCTTGCAACAAGAAGCGTCCAATAAACTCTCCATGTCGTCGCAAAAGACCATGATGGTCGCGCAAAAACTGTATGAGGGAATTGAAATCGGCCAAGAAACCGTTGGTCTTATTACTTACATGCGAACCGACTCGGTCCGACTCTCCCAAAGTTTTGTGAAACCCACCATGGCCTACATCGAAAAGACCTATGGGAAAAATTATGTGGGGAAACCCAAATTTAAAACCTCCAAAAATGCGCAAGATGCGCACGAAGCGATTCGTCCCACCGACATCAAACGGACCCCAGAATCGCTGAAAGACATCCTCACCAAAGACGAAATGAAAATCTATCGGTTGATCTATGCGCGTGCCGTGGCTTCTCTCATGAGCCCCGCCGTCATCAAGGGCACCACCCTTGATTTAGAAAACGCTGGGATGCTCTTTGATGCCAAAGCGCAATCGCTCGAATTTGACGGGTATTTAAAAGTGTATGGCGACTATGAAAAAGTAGAAACGACCATTTTACCCCCACTGAATGAAAACGAGACCGTTCAATCGTCGCAAGTCACGCCGTCTCAACACTTCACCCAACCGCCGCCTCGCTACACCGAAGCGAAGCTCATTAAAACCATGGAAGCCTTAGGCATTGGGAGACCTTCCACGTATTCACAAACCGTCACCACTCTTAAAAAGCGGAAATACATTGCCGTGGAAGATAAAAAGTTCGTCCCCACGGAACAAGGCATTCTGACGGTGGAAAAACTCGATGATTTCTTCGATGACATCATCAATGTGGATTACACCGCAGAAATGGAAAAAATGCTCGATGAGATTGCCTCCACGGGATCCGATCACCTCAAAGTCGTCGCAGACTTTTACCATGAGTTCATGCCGATGGTGGATAAAGCCTCCAAAGAAATGAAGAAAAAAGAAGCCCAGCTCACCGGAGAAAAATGCCCCAAATGTGGCTCACCCATGGTCTTTAGAGAATCTCGATACGGCACCTTTGAAGCGTGCAGCGCATATCCCGATTGTAAATACATCAAACCGAACGGTGAAGAAACCAAAGAACCCGTGAAAACCGGCATCACATGTCCCGTATGTAAAAAGGGAGAAATCGTCGAGCGTGTCGCCAAAAAAGGCCGCAATAAGGGCAATGTCTTTTATGCCTGCAACAATTTCCCCAAATGCAAAACCATTCTCAAAGGCAAACCCACCGGTCAGATGTGTGAAGACGGATGCGATCAACCCATGGTCGAACTCGATGATGGCAGCATCGTATGCAACGATCCCGAAGCCTGCAAAAAGACCGACGAAAACGCCTCGTAACGCACGGTAAAATTTCGAAATTTAATCAAAAAATTTCAAGTGTATTCGATTGACAAGCGCAAAAACCCTTGATATTATTAAGGAGCAATCGAAAGATTGTAGACTTATCCCTTACATAGCATGGTGAATAATTTATATTATTCACACATCCCCTTCCTTAAATCCGCCGCGAGGCGGATTTTCCCTTTTTAGGGGGGTTTTTTCTATGCTATAATTGGGTGATTATGGGACTTTTTAAACGATTATTTCAAACGAAAAAAAGCCAACTTAAGGCCCGTAAATATCAAATCGGACTCTCTCAATCGGCGGCTTCCAATACGTCGTTGAGAGCGCTTTTTACATGGCCGTTACCCGATGCATTCTATGAATCGTTGGAAGAAGCCTTGATTTTATCCGATACCGGCATTCAAACAGCGCTGAGCCTTTCAAACGCGTTACAAACGGCGATCAAAAAAGGGCGGGTTCATGACGCGGAACGTCTCAAAGAAACCTTTGTCGATGTGATGCGTCAACGCTACATTCCCGCTGAAACAAGCGAACGTCCCGCGTTTAACGTGCATTTTATTGTGGGGGTCAATGGCGTCGGGAAAACGACCACCATCGGCAAACTGGCGCATCAGTTCCATACCAACGGCCAATCGGTGATGGTCATTGCGGGCGATACCTTCCGCGCCGGAGCCACTGAACAACTTAAAATATGGGCGGACCGTGTGGGGTGTGCCTTTTATGCGAAAAAAGAAGGATCGGATCCGTCCAGCGTGGTCTATGAGGGCTTAGAAAAAGCTAAATCCCTAGGGATCGATACCGTGCTCATCGATACGGCGGGCCGTCTTCACAACAAGCAAAACTTGATGCAAGAATTGGATAAAATGGTGCGGGTCATCAAACGCTTTGATCCAGACGCGCCCCATCAACGGTGGTTGGTGTTGGATGCGACCACCGGTCAAAACGGCATGGCGCAAGCCAAAGTGTTTCACGAAGTCACCGATCTCAATGGCATCGTGCTCACCAAACTCGATGGGACCGCCAAAGGCGGCATTGTCTTTTCCATCTTTGATGAATTTGCGATCCCCATTCGCTACGTGGGATTGGGAGAAACCGTCGATGATTTAGAGCCCTTTGACATGGACAGTTATTTAGCGGGTTGGCTCGGGGAGAGTTTCTAATGGACGCGTCCAAATTTTCACAGTTTGCGAAACTGTATGATTTATATCATCCACTCTTAACCGACAAGCAAAAAAGCATCGCTGAAGCGACCTTTTTGCAAGATTTATCCCTGGCTGAAATCGCCGAAGCGCTCAATATCACGCGCTCGGGCGTCCAAGATCATCTGCAAAAAGCCATGCAAAAACTGGAAGACGCCGAGGCATCGCTTGGATTTTTGGCCGTGTTTGACCGCCAAGAAAGCGTCTTAAAAGCGTTAGAATCCACAGACCTCACCGACGAACAAAAAGCACTGATTCAAGCCCTGAAGGATGTGATTTAATGGCATTTGATGCCTTTTCAAGCAAAATTCAAATGGCCATTCGCCGGGTCACCGGCAAAGGCAAACTCAATGAAAAAGACATCGAAGGGATGCTTCGAGACATCCGGCTTTCGTTACTCGAAGCGGATGTCAACCTCAATGTTGTCAAACATTTTTCCGCCAAAATCAAAGAAGAAGCGTTTGGTGCGCATATCTTAAAAGGGTTAAACCCATCCCAACAAGTGATCAAAGTGGTCAAAGACAATTTGACCGAAATGTTGGGGGGTAAAGAAACCCCGTTTACCCCCGACCCCAAAGAAACGCGAATCATTTTATCCGGGCTGCAAGGGTCCGGGAAAACCACGTCGGCGGCCAAACTCGCGAATTACATTCGTAAACATCACGAGAAACATCCGCTTTTAGTCGCCCTGGATGTGTACCGGCCGGCGGCCATCGACCAGCTTAAGACGCTGGGACAATCGCTGGATGTGCCGGTCTATGAAGAAGGCACCGACGTCGCCCCAGAACTCATTGCCAAGCACGCACTCAGCTTTGCCAAAGACCATCAGCATGACGTCATCATCTTTGACACGGCGGGCCGTTTGCACATTGATGAGGCGATGATCGATGAAATTGAAACCATTCATGCGACGGTGAAACCTACGCATGCGCTTTTAGTGTTGGATGCGATGACGGGGCAAGATGCGGTCAATGTGGCCAAGCATTTCCATGACCACCTATCCTTAACCGGGGCCATCCTTACCAAATTTGACGGAGACACTCGGGGCGGGGCCGCACTGTCACTGCGTCACGTCGCCGAGGTGCCCATTCTTTTCATGGGGGTGGGGGAGAAAACCTCAGATTTAGAACGCTTTTATCCCGACCGGATTGCCGAGCGCATCTTAGGCATGGGCGATGTCCTCACGTTGGTCGACAAAGTCAGTGAGAATGTCTCCGAAGCCGACATGATGAGCATGATGGAAAAAATGACATCCGGCCATTACAATTTTGACGATTTTTATAAGCAATTGAAAATGATCAAACGGATGGGCTCCATTGGCGGCTTAATGAAACTGATTCCGGGCATGAATAAAATGCTGGGCCAGGCGAATGTCGATGAATCCAGACTCTCCACCATTGAAGCCTTGATTCAATCGATGACCAAAGCCGAACGTAAGGACCCATCGCTCATTAAAAAAAGCGCCAATCGAAGACGGCGCGTGGCGAAAGGGTCAGGCCTCAGTGTGGCCGATTTAAACCGACTCATCACCTCGTTTGATCAACAAATGCAGATGGTCAAACGGATGAGTCAAATGGATCCGAGTCAAATGACGCAAAATCCGCGGGCGATGATGCCCAAACAAAAAGTGAAAAAAGGAAAAGGAAAAAACCGTGGGGGATTTCGCTTTTAATTTAAATGAGGAAAAATATGGGGAAAAGAAAACTTCTAACAAAAAAAGATATTAAGTTCCTAAAGAAGCATCTAGAACTGATACCGTTAATTTTGGGACTCTCATTCATAATAATGGGTTCTTATGATTATGGTTTGGGATCAGGTATTTTATACTCTGTAATGGGATACTTACTGTTAATCATCACAATACTGATTAGTTACAAGAAATATGCAGAGAAAAGACTTCACGAAATAAGAAAGAAACAAGTGATTCTCAAAAGAAGAATGAATCAAATTGACTCAATTGATCCATGGGATTTTGAGAAACTCATAGCAGAGAGTCTAGAAAATGTTGGTTTTAATGCTTATGCGACTTCAGGATCAGGTGATAAAGGAATTGATGTCATCGCAAAAAAAGATTCTTACACGATTGTTGTCCAAGTCAAGAAGTATGCCGGTAGCGTTGGCTTTGATGCAATCAAAGAGGCTCACACAGGTTTAAGTTTATACAATGCAGATGAGGCATGGGTAGTCACATCGTCAAACAGATTTACCAAACAAGCTAAGGAAACCGCTGAAAAATTAAAAGTTAAATTGTTCACTTGGGGCGATTTCGGGTTGTTCCTAGAAAAACAAGAAAGAAACATAGCTAATAAAAAAAGGAGTTAATAATCTCCTTTTTTTATTAGCTGGTCAAGATGATATTCAATGGCAAATTCTTGATTGGTTTTTTCTGAGACGATGTCTGCCGCGGCTTTTGCAGCCGGGTGGGCATTGGCCATGGCCACGCCGATGCCGGCCCACTTTAACATCTCGATGTCGTTGTGTCCATCGCCAAATGCGATGGTATCAGCTTGCGCAAATCCGAGATAACTCGCGACGCCAGCTAGGGCCTCACCTTTGTTCGTTTTGGGGGTGAAAATTTCAATGACATCGGTTTCGTCATTGCCCCAATTGCGGGATAAAATGATGTCTTGATAGTGGGCTTCAATGTACGCTTCGATTTTATCGCCATTGCCTTTTTCGGCGAGGGCAATGAACCCGTTTGTTGGGCCAGGCAGCGTCTTTTCAAAGGGACCCACCGTCAGCGTGGAATATTCGTTGAGATGCAAAAATGGATAGAGGGCTTTATCGTCTTTTAAAAGATAGACATTGTCTTTAATCTCACAAAAGGCATTGGTGATTAAGGCTCGGTTTTCTCTGAAAATATCGAGCACCGCATCTTTATCCAACCAAATGTGCTGATCGGGAAAATGAGGATCGTGTTTGGATGTGATGATGCCTCCGTTGAAATTAATCAATGGGGTTTTTAACTGGAGGGCATCATAAAAATGATCGCTGCTTCGAAAGGGTCTGCCCGTGGCAATCACCACCGTATGACCCTGCGCTTGCAGGTCGATCAAATAGTCTTTTGTTTCCTCTTTTAAGGTGGACCAGTCATAAAGCAAGGTGCCATCTAAATCCAGGGCAATCAGTTTTTTTTGCATGCATTCACCTCGAGATCATTATCGCACATTGGCCCAACCAAAGGCAACGGCTCGCCCGCATGAAAAAGGGTGTGTGTGATATAATTTGAGGCGCGGAGGCGTGCGAAATGTTTGAACTCACAACGCTCATTAGTTTTGCCATCGGATTAGTTTTTGGGATGGTATTATTCACGTTACTTTACACGGTGTTTTTTGTCCGCGGGTTACGGATAAAACCGCAACTCAATGCGCAATCGCCGATGGATGAAGCGGACCTCAAAGAGGTTCTTAAATCCCATACCGATGCGATGCTCGCGGCACAAAAAGACCACGCGTTTTTTGATGCCTTCACCACGTCGGCGAAAGCATTGACCGAAGAGATCGCGACCTATTACTACCCAGAATCCAAATACCCGTTGATGGAACTTTCCGTGGACGAATTGCTGCAACTGGATGATTACATTCATGACCGAGTGGCGAAGACCCTCAACCAGGGATTGTTAAAAAATGTGAAAAATGTGCGCGTCAGCCGGTTTAAAGAACTGGTCGATTTTAAGAAAAAACTCGATGACCAGGCGTGGATGAAAATCGTCAGCAGCAAAAAAACGCGCAAAGGCATTGAAGCCACCCTTGGGGTCATCAATGCGTTTAACCCTGTCTATTGGTTCCGCAAAGTCATCATTAAAACCAGCATCAATACGCTCAACCGGCACATCGCCAAGTCGATGTTGGCCGTGGTGGCAGAAGAAACGTCACGCGTGTATTCAAAAAATGTCTTCAACGAAACCATTGATTATGATTTGGTGGAGCGTGAAATTAAAAAACTGGATGAGGATTTACTGGATGCGGACGCTTAACACGATGGCCGAATACGAAGCCGCCTTAAAAAATGGGGCACGAGAAACTGTGGTGATTTTTTATTCATCGTGGTGCCCGGATTGTCACCGCCTCGAACCGTACTTGGACCGCCTTGAAGCGGTCTTTCCGGACATTGATTTTTATTACGTTCAACGAGAGAAACACCCCGTGCTCGCCAACCATCTCAACATCTATGGGGTCCCAAGTGTTTTATACTATGTCAAAGATGATTTGAAAGAAACATACATCGATCCGTTCTATAAGTCGCCCGGCATGATCACGCATTTCATTGCCGAGGCGCGACAAGGGAGGAATGCTGGTGCTACGCTTCAAACGAAAATTCGTTAAGACTCCGTTCGAAAGAACCCCCGATGAGTCTCCGTTTAAAATATTTCATATTCTCACCGAGGAAGAAAAAAGAGTCTATAAAAAAGACCGGTTTGTGTCTCCCATTTTTGGCACGCATGTGAAAGACGAAGTGGTCGTGCCGATCATGGAAAAATCCAAAACCAACATGGACAAACTTGATCCTTTCCGCATTAAGCCCAAAATGACCAACGAAGAACGCATTAAAAAATATGGGACGGCTTATCCCGAATTTGATGTGGTCAGTGGAAAAAATTTATCGGAAGCCTTGGAAGATCAAGACCGCAAAATTCACGGGGAAAAATCCCCCGCCCCCACGTGGAGCGAACCCGAAGAGGCAGTCTCCCCCGCTGAAGCGACCCCCGAAACCGATCTTGGCATGCCCAAAGACGCCTCCATTGACGATCACATTCAAAAATTCATGGCGTCTGAAGATGGTGCAGAGCAATCATTGGATCCAGAACCTGAGATCACCCCTGAAGAAGACCCGTCCAACGAAACGGTGCCTCCCGCGGAACCCGAGGCGCCCGCAGAAGAAGAAAGAGACGCCATGCCCCAAGAAGAAGAACCGGCGAAAAAACAGGCGCCTTATGAACTGCCGCCTGAATCGCTTTTTTCAATTCCTCCAGACGTCAAAACCGATCCCAAGGAATCACTCGAACGCCAAAAACACGCCATCGACCAAACGTTTGAAGCTTTTGGTGTGGGCGCCCATGTTCATTCGTATACGTATGGGCCGACCGTGACCCGGTTTGAAGTCGTCTTAGACAGTGGCGTGCGCATCTCGAAAGTCACGCAACTTCAAGACAATTTAAAAATGAATCTTTCCGCCGAACAAATCCGGATTGAAGCCCCCATCCCCGGAAAATCGACCGTGGGCATTGAAGTGCCGAATGAAGTCCGGCAAACGGTGCATTTTGCCAATCTCATCAAAAAAGATGTCTTTAAAAATGCCGAAGATCCCCTCACCGTGGCGTTGGGCCGTGACATTGATGGATTCACGATTGTCGAGTCCATCAAAGCGATGCCGCATGGACTCATTGCCGGTCAAACGGGGTCTGGGAAATCCGTCAACATCAACACCATTCTCGTGAGTTTGTTGTTAAAACATACCCCCGAGGAACTGAAAATGATATTGATTGACCCGAAAATGGTGGAGCTTTCCAGTTACGATGAACTCCCTCATTTACTGACGCCTGTCATCACGAACGTGAAAGCCGCCACCGCCGCCCTCAAATGGTCGGTGGATGAAATGGAACGTCGGTATCAAATGTTTTCTGAAAGTAAAGTGCGCGACATTGTTGGGTATAACGACGTCGCATCGAAAGCCCTCCCCTACATGGTCATCGTCGTCGACGAGTTGGCCGATTTGATGGTGGTCGCCTCACAAGCGGTGGAAGAATCCATCATGCGTCTGACGCAAAAAGCCAGAGCCGCCGGGATTCATTTATTGGTCGCCACGCAACGGCCATCGACCGACGTCATCAAAGGAACCATTAAATCCAACATCCCCACGCGCATCGCTTTCTCTGTGGCCTCTCACATTGATTCACAGACCATCTTAGACTCGGCGGGGGCCGAAAAACTGATCGGTAAAGGCGACATGCTGTTGATGGTCAACGGGAAAAACAAACGGCGCTTACAAGGGGCCTTTGTCTCCGATGAAGACATCGACGCCGTCACGAATTTCATTAAAAATCAACGCACACCCGATTACTTATTCACGGCCGATGAACTGATCGAAAAAGCCATCAATACCTTCCAAAACGATGAACTGTTGGTGGACGTGGCGAAATTTGTCATTGGGCAAGGTGAAGCGTCCATGAACCGGATCATCAAAAACTTTAACATTGGCTTTAACCGCGCCCAAAGCATTGTCTCCAGTTTAGAAGCGGCGGGCATTGTCGGTGAAAACGTCGGTTCCAAAGCGCGGGACGTCTTAGTGGATGAAACCGAAGCGGAAGCCATCATTGCCAAACTGAGAGGGATTTAACGATCCTAAGGTCATCGTTGACGGTGGCCTTTTTTATTCCTTCTGAATTGGTGTAAAATAAAGCGTAGAAAGAAGGCGATGATTTTGGAAGAAACCGTCATCTCGAAACCCGTTAAAAAAGCCACCCGTAAAATCACCCGAACGTGGATTAAAACCGTTCTTTTTTTAAGTGTGATGTTTGTGGCTGAATGGCTTGCGCCTCGGTATGCCCCATTTAACACTTTAAGACATACCACATTTTCAGAACTTCCTTGGGTCGGGGCGTATGTCTCTGAGACGGTCCCTCTGATTGAGGATTTATCCTTCTATTACACGCTGGTGGTCCTCTTCACCCTTTTGATCATTCCTGGGCTTTTCAAAGCCCAATCGATCATGAATCGACCGATGAATGAAAAAAAACAACTGAGGAAACTCAGACGCATTCACTCGCGCATGGATTACGTGCAATTCGCGGCGTTCATTGGCATGGTGTATGTGCTCGTGAACACCTTTTTTATCTCCCTGGCGAATGTCTCCGGTTCCAGCATGAACGATAACTTTTTTGATCAAGATGACGTCATCATCGTGCATGCGATCGACAGCATTACTTATGGCGATGTGGTCGTGGTGCAAGTGGAGTCGGAATACTTCTTAAAACGCGTGGTGGGATTGCCGGGCGATCAGATTTTTATTGATGATGGCGACGTCTTCGTCAATGGCGACGCGCTTGAAGAACCCTATTTAAACGGCACAGAAACCTTATGTTTTGGGGGAAGCAATTGCAACCTGACCCTCAGTGATTCCCAATATTATGTGTTAGGCGACAACCGCAATAACTCCACCGACTCCCGGTCGATTGGGGCGGTGGAATCGTCCGATTTCTTTGGGCATGTGGTGTTTATTTTAAGGCCGTTTGAACGGTTCGGACCGGTCCAGCCATGAGCATTAACTGGTATCCGGGCCATATGGCGAAAACGCGGAATCAACACCAATCGATGCTCAATAAAATCGATGTGATTCTCTGGATGGTTGATGCCAGAGCCCCGTTTTCCACGCTCGATCCCACCCTGCAAAAATCGTTCAATAATAAACCTTTCTTGGTCGTCATCAACAAGAAAGATTTGGTGAAGGCTTCGTATTTAGATCAGGTCAAATTAAGGCTGGCAGAATTAAACATCCCCTCAGTCATCATCAGCGCCCATAAAGATAAAGACATTAAAGCCTTAATCAAAGTGGCGCAATCGATGCAATCATCGCGCCGTAAAATCGGCGGCTTGAGACTTTCCGTCCTCGGCATTCCCAACACGGGAAAAAGCACGCTGATTAATAAAATCGCACAGAAAAAAACCCAACCCGTGGCCAACACCCCCGGCGTCACCAAAGCCGTGCGTTGGGTGGAAACGCCAGAAGTTTCTGTGCTTGATACGCCGGGCGTATTATGGCCCAAAATTGAAGACCCCTTGGTGGGGTTAAAGATGGCCATTTTAGGATCGATTAAAGATGCCTTGATTCCCCATGCCCAAGCACTGGATTTTCTCATGGAGCGGCTCATGACGCATCCTGAATCAAAACTATCGTCGATGTATCCAGATCTCAGTGCCCCCGATATTTTAGAAACCATCGCCCGCGATGAAGGGTTTAAAACGGAACATCATTACGATGAAATGGCCCTGACGCAAAGTATCCTCAAACGCTACCGTGCGGGGGCGTTTGGGAAGGTCCCACTGGATGATTGACGGGCAGTATTACACGCCGGATGTCACGACACTGTGTGGCATCGATGAAGCGGGCCGAGGGCCCATTGCCGGGCCGTTGGTGGTGGCCGGTGTGATCTTACCGAAATCCCACGCCATTACCGGGCTTTTTGATTCCAAACAACTCTCGGAAAAAACGCGCGAGCGCTTGTTTCCATTGATTCAAGATGAAGCCATCGCCTACGAGATTAAAATCGTAGACATCGCCACGATTGATGCGCTGAATATATACCGGGCCACACAAGAAGCGATGACGGAAATTGCCATGACGCTGAATGCAGATTTCACCCTGACGGATGCGATGCCACTCTTGGTGCCGATGGCTCATCACGCCATTGTCAAAGGCGACACGCTCTCAGAAAGCATCGCCGCGGCCAGCATCCTTGCCAAGGTCACGCGTGACCGCACCATGGTGGCAGCGGAAGAAACGTACCCAGGGTATGGCTTTGCCCAACACAAGGGCTATCCCACCGCGCAGCATCTTGCGATGCTTAAAAAGCGGGGGGTCAGCCCGATGCACCGGAAAAGCTTTCAACCCGTCAAGGATATGTTAAAGTAAGTAAAGAGGTAATCTATGGGAAAACTGAATGTATTTGATCACCCTTTGATTCATCATAAGTTGGCCATCATCCGCAACAAAGAAACCACCACCAAACTGTTCCGTGAAACCGTGGATGAAATTGGCGCGTTGATGGCGTATGAAGTCACGCGTGATTTGCCGACTTCCGACGGTGAAATTGAGACACCGATTGCGCTCACCGCCGTCAAAATGCTCGCCAAAGATGTCGTCATTGTGCCCATTTTACGGGCAGGGCTGGGCATGGTCTCAGGCATTCATCAACTGATCCCCACCGCCAAAGTGGGGCATGTGGGCATGTACCGAGATGAAGCCACGTTAGAACCGAAACAATATTATTTCAAAGTGCCCGACACCATATCGGGGGCCACCGTGTTGGTGGTGGATCCGATGCTCGCCACGGGCGGGTCGGTCACCGCAGCCATCCATCTCCTCAAAGAAGCGGGGGCTAAAGACATCCGCTTTGTCGGCATTGTCGGGTGTCCCACTGGGGTCGACGTGTTGCAAAATGCGCATCCCGATGTCGATATTTACCTGGCGGCGCTCGATCCTAAAATGAACGAGAAAAGTTACATTGTCCCAGGCCTTGGCGATGCTGGGGACCGTTTGTTCGGCACGAAATAACGATGCGAAAATCGACGCTAAAACTGATCGCCGTGGCGACCAACTTCATCTTTGAAATGTTGATTGCGTTGCTCATTGGATTTTTCCTCGGGCGCTACCTCGATGGGCTCTTTAATTTCGAGGGGCTTTTAGCCGGGGTGTTCATGGTCCTCTTAGGGGGCGGGGCGATTTGGCAGTTCATCCGACGACTCATTAAAATTGGGAATGAATCATGAATGCTGCGTATTTAAAAACCTTCTTTTATGTCTGGCCCGCCACTGTGGTCTTGGCCGTCATTTTATGGGCCGTTGGATTATTCATTGAGTCGGTGGATGCGGTCATGTTGGCGGTTTCATTTGCGCTTGGGGCGATCGTGAGCGTCATGCTTGCAAGTATGAACTATCGGTCGTTTACTAAACACAGTGACACGCCGCAAAAATGGGTGTGGTTGACGCGAAGAAACTATTTAGTTCGGTATGCGATATACGGATTCATCCTATTTTTCAGCTTCATCAATGAAAGCATTTACTTTTTAAGTGTATTTGGAGGCTTTTTTGTCTTCAAAGGTGTATTATTGATAAGTGTATGGGTCCACAGAAAGGACGAAGACCATGGGTAATATCATCTCGGTCGATTGGAATTTTCTCAATTGGTCCGTCAATTTAAAGCATAGTCTACTGATCATTGGCCTCATCGGCCTCTTTTCGTTCGTGATGGGCCGCAAAGTCTCAAAACTCACGCCCACCGATCAACCCAGTATTATTGAAAACATCGTCATTGTGGCGATTTCCACCATCAACAATCTGATTAAGGATTACTATGGTAAGCGCTGGCGGACCTTCGCGCCCTTACTTTTTGCAATCCTTTTTTATTTACTCATCGCCAACACCGCGAACCTCTTTGGGCTCGCAACGCCGCTTTCAAATATCAACGTCGCCCTCGCGTTTTCACTGTTTGCCATTCTCACCATCCAAGGCGCTGGGCTGATCATTAAAAAACCGTGGCAACGACTGAAGGATTTATCGAGTCCCAACGTCCTCTTGCTGCCGATTAATTTGTTCGGCGAACTTTCCACGCCCACCGCGATGGGCCTTCGGTTGTTCGGGAACATTCTCTCAGGCGCCGTCATCAGTGCGCTGATCTATGCCTTCTTTGGGCCTTCCATATTCGGAACTGCGGGAAACATTGTCCTCACCACCGTCTTACTCCATCCCATCTTTACCGTGTTCTTTGGGGCCATTCAAGCTTTTGTGTATTTCATGCTGCTCACGATCTTCTTGTCGATGGCAATTGAAGATTCGGAACCAGCTTAAAATAACTCTCACTCATTAGGAGGAATCACAGTATGGATTTACAAGTTACTTCCGAAGCCTTCATTCGGGCTTATGCACTCTTAGGTGCGGGAATTGCAATGATCGCCGGTCTTGGACCTGGGATTGGGCAAGGGATTGCCGCCGGAAAAGCCGCTGAAGCGGTGGGTCGTCAACCTGAAGCCTCAGGGAAAATTACGACCACCATGTTGGTGGGCCAAGCGATGGCCGAAACCACGGGGCTTTACGCGCTCATCATTGCCTTTATTTTAATCTTTACAACTTAGTTTAGAGGGAGGTCCGTATGTCTGGATTTGCTTCTAGACTTGCCGAAGCGATTGAGAATTTAGTTCGTAATGGCATCATCATTAATCCGATTGAAATTCTCATTCAATTGGTCGCCACGGTGGTTTTAATTGTGCTGGTGAAGCAATTTCTCTGGGACAAAGTCACCGCCTTTTTGGATGCGCGTCAAAGCGTGGTCGATGAAGACATCGCATCGGCGCAAGCCGATAAAGAAAAGGCGCAAGCGTTAAGAGAAAAAGCGGAAAACGAAATGCAAAGCATCAAAGAAGAGGCGAAAGCCATTTTAGATGCGGCCAAAGAACAAGCCAAAAACCAACGTGAAAATACGCTCGCCAAAACGCAAGAAGACGTGGATGCGATGCGTAAACAAGCAGAAAACGAAATCACGAAAGACATTGAAAATGCCCGTAAATCGCTGCGCGAAGAAATCATCAGCGTGGCCATGGTGCTCTCCAAAAAAGTCGTGGCCAAAGAAATCGATGAAGCGACCTACATGGCGCTGATTGATGAAGCCATCGAGGAAGTGAGCCACCATGAGTAGCTTGCATGATTCGTATGCTCGGGCACTTTTAGACATGGCGTTAGAAAAAGACGCCCTTGAGGATGTCGAAGCCATCGCCCAAGGTTTGGCGGAAGGCTTTGCGGGTCAAGAGCGCTTTTTAGCGCATCCCAGTGTTTCCCCCAGCGATGTGCGCGGTCTGGTTGAAAAGGCGACCGATCATCCGCTGATTTTGCAATTTGTGGATGTCTTGAATCATCACCACCGCATGGCGGAATTCACCGCCATCCTGGAGGCTTTTTTTGCACTCGTTGAATCGCTGAGTGACGAAAAAGTGATTCACGTTGAAACCGCACATCCGCTCTCCAAAGCGCAAGAAAATGCGCTCATTGAATCCTTTAAAAAACGGTTTAAAACACCCAAACTCAACATCACCGTCAATCCCGCCATGGTCGGAGGCCTTAAAATTGCCTACGATGATCAAGTGTTTGACGCTTCCACGATGGCGATGTATGACGCACTTAAACACACGATAAGCAGGTGACGCTATGAGTAAAATTAATCCCGTTGAGATCAGCAACCTCATCAAAGCGCAAATTGAGTCGTTCGACAAAGACTTAAAAACCGATTCCGTTGGAACGGTGGTCAGTGTCGGCGATGGCATCGCGTTGGTGCATGGTCTTGACAATGCCATGAGCGGGGAACTCCTCGCGTTTGATAATGATATCTATGGCATGGCCTTAAACTTAGAAAAAGATCACGTGGGGGTCATCATTTTGGATGAATCCACGGCCATTAAAGAAGGCGACTCGGTGAGAACCACCGGGCGTATTTTAGAGGTGCCCGTGGGCAAGGACTTGATTGGCCGGGTGGTCAATCCCTTGGGTCAAGCCCTTGATGGACTTGGCGCCATCCCCATTAAGAAAACCCGGCCCCTAGAGAAAAAAGCCCCAGGGGTCATGACCCGAAAATCGGTCGAAGAACCCTTGCAAACGGGCATCAAAGTGTTGGATGCTTTAGTTCCCATTGGCCGAGGCCAACGTGAGCTCATCATCGGGGACCGTAAAACCGGTAAAACCTCGATTGCTGTAGATACCATCATCAACCAAAAAGGCAAAGATGTCTTATGTATTTATGTCGCCATCGGTCAAAAAGAATCGACCGTGGCGGGCATTCAAGAAACGTTAAAACGCTATGGCGCGATGGATTACACCACCATCGTCTCTGCCAGTGCGTCTGAACCCAGTCCGCTCCTTTACCTGGCTCCGTATGCCGGGGTGACCATGGGCGAAGAATTTATGTACGATGGCAAGCATGTCTTGGTCGTCTATGATGACCTCACCAAACACGCCATTGCCTACCGTGAACTCTCCTTGCTTTTAAGACGTCCCCCAGGTCGTGAAGCGTTCCCGGGCGATGTCTTTTACCTGCACTCACGTCTTTTAGAGCGAGCAGCGAAACTCAACGATGATCTCGGCGGGGGGTCGATCACTGCCCTGCCCATCATTGAAACGCAAGCCGGCGACATTGCGGCGTACATTCCCACCAACGTGATTTCCATCACCGATGGTCAAATTTTCCTCCAAAGCAATCTCTTCTACAGTGGGGTTAGACCCGCCATCAACGCCGGAAACTCGGTGTCTCGGGTGGGGGGAAGTGCCCAAATTAAAGCCATCAAGAAAGTATCCGGAACATTAAGGCTCGATCTCGCCAGTTACCGGGAGTTAGAAGCCTTTACCCAATTTGGGTCCGATCTCGATGCCACCACCAAAAAGAAACTGGCCCGGGGTGAGCGAACCGTGGAAATCCTGAAACAAGGGTTGCACGAAGTCTTAGATGTTGAAAAACAAGTGGTTTCAATCTATGCCCTCACACGGGGGTTCTTGGATGACATCAAAATTGAAGACATCCGTCGATTTGAAACCCATTTACACGCCACGTTTGACCAAGACAAAGACGGTAAAGCCTGCTTAAAAACCATTCGTGAAGAAAAAGTACTGCCGGACGCTGATTTAATGAATGGCGTCATGAATAAAGCCGTGAAGGCATTTGTCTAATTTAACCAAGGAGGCTCATCGCTATGGCGAACATGCGAGACATCAAAAATCGCATTGAAGGCACCCAAAAGACATCGCAAATCACCAAAGCGATGCATATGGTCAGCGCTTCAAAACTGAAAAAAGCGGAAAAAGCCATCAAAGCCTACCGCCCATTGACGGAAAAGCTTGAAGCGATTCTCTCGCGCATCTTTAACGAAGATCCGGATCTTTCGCATCCGATGTTGGAACCGCGAGACATTTCGCACTCGACCTTTATTTTAATTACGTCCGACCGAGGATTGGCCGGGCCTTACAATGCGAATGTCTTCAAAGCCTTCGAAGCGTATTTGAACGAGCATTCGTATGATCCTGACCGGATTTCGGTGGCGGCCATCGGCAATAAAGCCTTCAGCTTTGCCAAGCAAAAAGGCTACCGATTGGTCTCAGACACCCCCATCCAAGTGCGCGATGATTTCCAATTCATCGACTTTCAAAAACTCACCGACACCTTCATTAAACAGTACTTAGACGGCTCCACCGATGAAATCATCACGGTCTATAACCGCTTCATCAATACGTTGTCGCAAGAAGTGACGGTGAAACCCCTCGTGCCATTGGAATTCAATCCCGATGTCGACACGCAAAAGCATGAATCGCCCAATTTGATTTATGATTTTGAACCCGACATTGCGACCACGCTTTCAGTCCTACTTCCAAACTATGTGGTCCATACGCTTTATGGCATGGTCTTAGAAGGTAAAGCGAGCGAGCATGCCTCACGCATGACCGCCATGAAAAATGCGACCGACAATGCCAAAGAAGTCATTGATACACTCACACTCTCATACAACAAAGCCCGTCAAGATGCGATCACCATTGAACTCACCGATATCATCGGCGGCGCCAACGCTGTGAACTAGGAGGCTTGCATGAATCAAGGGAAAGTATTACAAGTCATGGGACCCGTCGTCGACGTGTCGTTTGACGATCAACTCCCCGAAATTAATGAAGCATTAAAAATTAAAAATCTCGACGATAAATCCCGGGTGGTCGACATCGACCTCACCTTAGAAGTATCGCTGCATTTGGGCGATAATGTCGTCCGCACCATCGCCATGGATTCCACCGACGGCATTCGCCGCGGGATGGCAGTGGAAGCCACGGGCGCCCCGATCTCTGTGCCCGTCGGGCAAGACACCTTGGGCCGGATTTTCAACGTCTTAGGCGATCCCATCGACAATAAAGATGGGTTTTCCAAAAAGGTCAAACGGATGCCCATTCACCGGCCGGCGCCGAAGTTGGACGATTTATCCAGTGAGACTGAAATCTTAGAAACCGGCATCAAAGTGGTCGATTTACTCGCGCCGTATGTCAAAGGGGGTAAAGTTGGACTCTTTGGTGGGGCCGGAGTGGGGAAAACCGTCCTCATTCAAGAACTCATTCACAACATCGCGCAAGAACACGGCGGAATTTCTGTGTTTGCGGGCGTGGGTGAGCGGACCCGTGAAGGGAACGACTTGTACCATGAGATGACCGATTCCGGCGTCATTGAAAAAACAGCCATGGTCTTTGGGCAAATGAACGAACCCCCCGGGGCGAGAATGCGCGTGGGGTTAACCGGGCTCACCATGGCGGAACATTTTAGAGATGAAGAAAAACAAGACGTGCTCTTGTTCATTGACAATATCTTCCGGTTTACCCAAGCCGGCTCGGAAGTTTCGGCCCTCTTAGGCCGGATGCCATCGGCGGTGGGGTATCAACCGACCCTCGCCACCGACATGGGGAAACTTCAAGAGCGCATCACATCCACCAAAGAAGGATCGATCACATCGATCCAAGCGGTTTACGTGCCGGCCGATGACTACACCGACCCGGCGCCTGCGACCACCTTTGCGCACTTGGATGCGACCACCAACCTCTCCAGAAAAATCTCGGAAGAAGGCATCTACCCGGCGGTCGACCCCTTAGAATCATCCTCCAGAGCCTTAGAGCCTGAAATTGTTGGGGATGAACACTACCAAGTGGCGCGCGACGTTCAAATGACCATTCAACGTTACAACGAACTCTTAGACATCATCGCGATTTTAGGGATGGATGAACTTTCAGAAGAAGATAAACTCCTCGTGCACCGGGCCCGCCGCGTGCGGCTTTTCCTCTCGCAAAACTTCCACGTGGCCGAACAGTTTACCGGTCAAAAAGGGTCGTACGTGCCGGTTTCAGAAACCATTCGAGGCTTTAAAGAAATCTTAGCCGGCACTCACGATGACGTGCCAGAAGATGCCTTCCGATTGGTCGGTTCCATCGACGATGTCTTAGCCAAAGCCAAAACCCTCGAAGGATAGTATGCAATTTTCACTCATTTCCCCCGCCGGGGTCCAATTCCAAGAATCCATCGAACACTTCGTGGTTGAAAAAGCCACGGGGGATTTTGCCGTGCTGAACGATCACGTACCCGTGATTGCGGCCTTGGAATACGCGACCATCAAATTGGTGGCGAAATCGCAAACGCTTTATGTGGTGGTCATCAATGGCCAACTGGAATTTTCCAACAATGAAGCCACCGTCATCGCCCAAGAGGCCAACGTGGGCAAAACCCCCGAAGACGCTGAAGCGGCTCTCGAATCCTTCAGAGAAATTCGAATCGAAGAAAACAGAGCCCGTCAAATCGACTTCACTCGGGCCGAAAACGAGCTCAAGAAAAACATCAAAAAAGCCCGAGCTGGGCAACGCTCTTAGTATCATTTGCAAAATTGTAATGATTACAATATAATGAAAGTATCTTAGAAAAAAGGAGATACATTCATGAAAAAACTCGAAATCATGCGGAAACTTGTGGCCGATCTGGCGGTCTTAAACACGAAATTTCACAACCTGCATTGGAATGTCAAAGGTCCACGATTTGTGCCAGTGCACGAAGCGTTAGAAGACATGTACAACGAATTCTTTGAACATTACGATGACGTGGCCGAGCGGATGCGGATGCTGGATGCCTATGCCCCCGCCGCACTCAAAGATTATCTGGCCCTTACCGATGTGGAAGAATTGCCCGAAAAAGACTTTGACATTAAAGAAGTGATCACCATCGTCAAAGCATCCTACGAAGGATTAAAAGCGAGCGTTCAAGCCTTGAGAGACGCGTCCAGCGATGATGCGGTCACCGCGGCCATGTGCGACGATTTAGAAAGTGCCTACGATAAACGCATCTGGTTTGCATCGCAACAACTGAAATAATACGGATAAAACTCTCACCCTCAGTGAGAGTTTTTTTTTACGCGTTTTTTGATTTTTCAATCCGGTCAAGTCCAAGGTATAATGACCCCAAGGAGTTTTTATGTATAAACTACTCTTGGTCGACGACGAAGACGAAATTCGGGGTCGCATCCAATCGCATTTAAAAGACATGCCTGGCTTTGAAGTGGTGGGCACGGCCGGCAACGGATTCGATGCCTTAGACTTCCTGGATCAGCATCCGGTGGATGTGATTTTATCGGATATTAAAATGCCATTTATTGATGGCATTGAACTGACCCGTCAGGTCCGGTCCATGTATCCCTCGATTAAAGTCGCTTTCATCACGGGCTACGATGATTTTGACTATGCAAAAGAAGCCATTAATTTAAAAATCGAGCACTATTTAATGAAACCGGTGGCTCAAAGCGAGCTGCGGGCTTTTTTAGCGAAGCTCAAACAAGAAATGGATGAGGCGGAAGCCAAAAAACAACAATTTGCGGCGCTTCGGAAAAACTACAATGCGATGCAACCGAGTCTCATTGAAAAAACGTTGATCTCTTACATTCTTTACGACGAACTGAGTCCCCGGGATTTAAAACGCCTTGAGGCCATGGGCGTCACGTGGATGGCGGAAGCCACGTATTATGGCCTATGGGTGAGTGGGCCGAGTGATAAACGGCTGGATGATTTATATTACGCGCTCAAAACATTCATCCAAGAAGAATTATCGTCCACAGCATTCCAAGAAATCATGGTGTTTCCCGATGGTCTTTTTATTCTCTGCGGGGAAGATTCTCCAGAGAAAGTACACATCACGCAAATGATGGCTCAATGGAATTTGATGATTGAACGATTCTTTGAAGTGTCAGTCACCGGACTGGTCAGTCGTTTTTATCCAAACATCCAGGCTCTCTCAAGTATCTTTCATGATCTTTCGAACCTTAAAGATTCCATCCGTACCCGTGAAGGCGGCCAAGTTTATTTTTACGACGATGAACTGGGCACCCACAAAACCCTCATTTTTGAGACGGAAGATTTAGAGATTCTCAAACGGTTATTTTCATCCAACCCAGAAGGGTTAGAAAAATTCATCCAGACCCAATTTGAACAGGCAAAAAAAGAATTAAGTCATTCGCTTGCGCAAGTGAAAATGGAACTTTATTTGGCTTCACTGCATATTTTGAGTCTTTCCGATTTCGATGAGGTCTCAGCCGGTGAAGTTTCGGCCTCAATGTATGAAGCCGCCAGTGACTTTGATGCCTTGCGTGATTTATTTACATCCCATTTAATGACCTGGCAAACGCGCCTCATGAAAAAAAGACCGCATCCCGCTTCTCGCATTCAAGAGATCATTGAATATGTGGAACAAAACATTCAACTCAGAGACTTATCGCTGGATCACATCAGTCAAAACTTTTATCTCAGCGTGCCGTATATATCCAAGCAATTTAAAGCCAAAACGGGCGTTACGTTCTCTCGCTTTGTGACGCAAAAACGGGTCGATTTAGCGCGAGATTTACTCAAAAACACCACCCAAAGCATTTCCCAAATTGCCCTGGATGTGGGGTATAAAGATGTCTATTATTTTTCCCATGCCTTTAAGCGTGTGGTCGGGAAATCCCCGCGAGACTTTCGCCTATGAAAAAAATCACGCGGGAGCTCGGCTTTAATTGGAAACTGAATGTGGTGTTTTTTCTCATCATCAGTGGCGCGTTAATCGCGGCCTTTTTAGCGTCTTATTTTACCTCCACCACCCGGTTCGAAGGATTTTCTGAAAACAACGCCATTTCCATCAACCAACAAATTGCCTTAAATTTTGAATCGTATTTCGAAGAAAATCGGGTGTTGATGGGCCTTTTAGAAGAAGCGCTCGATGAACCGTCGAACACGCCGAGTGACATCCAAGCGGTGTTAACGAGCTATCAGTTTTCCAATCCCAACATTCAATCCATCACCTTGTTTGATGCGGCGGGGGCCATTCAATATAACGATACCCCCACAAAATTGTTTCGCAACCGGAGTGATCGGACCTTTATCGATCAATCGCTGACCAATCCGTTGCTTTATATCACCACCCCACAACCCGGATTTAGTTTTTATTATGGCGATACCGATGATACCTTGTTGATGTCCAAAGCCGTCACGTATGTGGATGCCGGGGAAACATTCGAAGGGGTTTTAGCGTTTGAAATCAAACTGTCGGCCTTGGAAGCCATTTTAGAGAATGTCTACCCAGAACGTGGGGGCCATTCCTTACTGATTGGGCCCAATGAAACTGTGATTTTAAGCACATTATCGAACTGTGAGGATGCGACGTGTCCGTCGGTCCAATTGGTGTTAGATCAAGTCATCGGCAGTGGCTTTGAAAGCTTAGAAGATCGCCAGTATTATGTCAGCATTCAAACCATCCCTCAGACCCGGTTTCGACTCGCAACCTTTATGAACATGGATGTCTTACAAACCACCAACCGGACGTTATTCTTGGTCATCTTTTTTATTTTCCTCTCCGCATTGGTGGTAGGATCGGTGACCTTTAATTTGGTCTCTAAAGCCATCACACGGCCGTTGACAAAGCTCCAAAACCATATGAAAAACGTCAATCATCGGGATCATTTATACGAAGAAGTCTCCATTCAAGGGCAACGAGAAATTGTCGAATTATCGCACGAATACAATCGCATGATTCGAGAAATTCGTACGTTACTGAAAAATTTAGAAAAAGAAGAAGATGAAAAACGTAAAACCGAGCTCATTGCCTTACAGACGCAAATCAATCCGCACTTTTTATACAACACGCTGGATTCCATCGTTGGACTGTCCGAACAAAATAAACCCCAAGATGTCATCGACATGGTGGTGTCATTGTCGCGCTTCTTCCGGATCAGTATTTCCAAAGGTCAAGCCATCATTCCCATCCAAAAAGAACTCGAGCATGCAGAAAATTATTTAAAAATTCAAAAAATCCGCTACGCATACCAATTCGACTATCACTTTGATGTGGATGCGGCGGTCCACCAGTACACCACCATTAAGCTGATCTTACAACCCTTGATTGAAAATGCGATTTATCATGGCATCGACCAAGATGAAAAAAGCTTGATTACCATTGCCGCCCAGGTGGACGATGAGTTTGTTCATTTTTATGTCACCAACACCGGTTATGGCATCACTCAAAGTCAAATCGAGACCATCTACCTTAACATTCACGAAGACCGGTATGAGAGCGTAGGACTAAAAAACGTCTATCAACGGTTGAAACTTTATTATCAAACCCAAATCATTTTTGAATTTTATTCCGAACTGGATGTATCCACCACGGTGCATATTGGTATCCCTAAGCAGAAAGTTGAGGCATCCGATGAAACGTAAACTCATGCTTTTATTAATGTTCACCCTCAGTGGGATTTTGAGCGCGTGTCAAACGCCTGGCGACGCGGTCATTCCTTTGATGATTTACGATCAGGATGACTTGTTCATGCAAACATTTGAAGCGTCTTTGCTGGAAGCTTCGCAAGCGTATGGCTACACATTTGACGTGTACGATGCCAATGGGTCTCAGTTGATTCAAAACAATCAATTCAAAGACATTGTGGCGGAAAATCCCCCATTGATTCTCATCAACCCTGTGGACCGGGTGGGGGTGTATCCATTGATTGAACTGGCGGAGCAAGCGGGCATTCCTTTGGTCTTTTTTAATCGGGAACCCTTGCGGGAAGATATCCTCTCATCCCCTGATACTTACTACGTGGGCTCGGAAGCCTCACAATCGGCTCGCATCCAATATGAGCTGATTGAAATGCTGCTGGAAGAATTAGCCCTCGATGTAAACCAAGATGGATCAATTCAAACGCTCATTTTAAAAGGTCAACCGGGGCATCAAGATGCGGAAATTCGCACCGATGTCATTCAAACGCTGTTGATGAGTAGCGAGCATGCATTCGATCTCTTGGATGTGGAAGTGGCCTACTTTGACCGGCAAGAAGCGACCGGCCGGTTGTTGCAACGATTTACCGATGAGACGTTTCATGTTGAACTGATTGTCAGCAATAACGATGCCATGGCCTTGGGGGCGATTGACGCCTTAGTGCAGTCGGGGCTGATGGTCAATCCTGAGACGGGCGATGTCTTAGACCGAAGCGCTGAAAACTGGGTGCCTGTGGTGGGAATTGATGGGTTGGATGTGGCCATTGACTCCATTGACCGAGGCCTGCTTTATGGAACCGTATTTCATAATACCGATCTCATGAGTGATGTCATCACCGAACTTATTGAAGCGCTATTAACAGAGGCTGATCTCAATGGATTGAGCCAGCCTTTGATGGATGGAAGAGTCATTTACATTGACTACGAAGCCTATTTGGATGATTAACAAATCCCAAAAAATCGATTAAGATATCGCATGGTTTTGTAACCGTTTTCATGGTAATCTTCGTCTATAACATTTATCTGTAGGAGGATACCTGTGAAAAAATTACTTCTTTTACTGGCCGTCGCAGTGGCTGGATTTACGCTATCTGCATGCGGTTCATCATCGGTCGATATCGGGATTGTGCTCCCGACCCAAAATGAAGAGCGTTGGACGCAAGATCAAGAACGCTTTGAAGCATTCCTCGCCGACACGGATTATTCCTATGAGATTTTATTCTCAGATGGCGATTCCCAAGTCGAAGCATCCAACATTGAAACCCTCGTTTCACGTGGGATGCAAGTATTAATCATTACCGCGCATGACTCCGAAGCGGCTAAAACGGCGGTTCAAAATGCCATCGATGAAGGCGTTGAAGTCATCGCGTATGACCGTTTAGTGGATCTTCCTGGCATTGCCTTTTATGTGACCTTCGACTCCATTGTCGTTGGGGAACAACAAGGTCAATTCCTCATTGATTCCATTGAACCCGGCTCTACGGGCAATGAACTTTACCTTTACTCAGGCGGTACCTGGGAAGCGAACGCTCCCTTATTCTTCCGTGGCGCTTGGAGTGTCTTACAACCAAGAATCGCGGATGGAACCTTCACCGTGATGAATGCTCCCGCGCATGCGGATTACATTAATCAAGCAGACTTAAGCACAGCTGAAGCGCTTGAAATTATGACCCAAGTGGATACGGACTGGTCTCCAGAAGCCACCACAACGTTGGCTCAAAACCATGTATCCACATTCCCACCCAGCAACGATGTGGCATATTTCTTAGCCCCCAATGACTTTACCTCACGCGCCATTCGTTCAGAATTCATTGAAGTCTTAGACGAAGTGGTCATCACGGGCCAAGATGCGGATCGTTTATCCGTCCGTTCGATTCAAGACGGTGAACAATCCATGACGATCTTAAAAGACGTTCGGACCCTCGTGGAAAATGCCTTTAACGTGGCCGATTCCTTGATGAAAGGCGAAGCGTTACCTTCACCGACTAATTTCTACGGTGAAAGTGATGTGCCTGCAGTTCCAACCGAAGTCGTCGTCGTCACCCAAGATAACTTACAAGCCGAAATCATCGACTCTGGCTACTACACCCAAGAAGAGCTCGACAACGCGGGCCAATAGATCTTCCTATTTTTATTCTGTAAGGTGGCATTTCGGTGCCACCTTACCCTTATGGGGGAAACCACATGAGTACATCCACATTGCTGAAAATGAATCATATCACGAAGACATTTCCTGGGGTGAAAGCTTTAGATGATGTCTCTTTTTCTGTGGAAGCCGGCAGCATCCATTTCATCGTTGGCGAAAACGGCGCGGGGAAATCCACCCTCATGAAAGTCCTCTCCGGCATTCATGCTTATGGCAGTTATGAAGGGGACATTGAGTTTGACGGGGAAGTCCGTGCGTTTCATCGGATTGATGATTCAGAAAAAGCGGGATTGGTCATTATCAATCAAGAACTGGCGTTGATTCCTGAGATGACGGTGTATGAAAACATCTTTTTAGCACACGAAGTGAGCACTAACGGGGTGATTGACTGGAATGAAACCATCCACCGATCATCTGAGGAATTAAAGCGTGTTCAGTTGAACATTAACCCGGGCTTAAAAGTCAAAGACTTAAACGTGGGCCAACAACAACTCGTGGAGATTGCCAAAGCACTCTCGAAAAAAGTGAAACTGTTGATTTTAGATGAACCCACCGCCGCACTCAATGAAAATGATTCGGAGCGTCTGCTTAATTTATTGGTGGAACTTAAGGCTCAAGGCATCACCTGCATCATGATTTCTCACAAATTAAAAGAAACCATCATTGCCGACCGAGTGACGGTCATGCGGGATGGGAAAACCATTTCTACGTTAGAAAAAGATGACATTGATGAAGCCCGCATCATCAAAGACATGGTGGGCCGCTCAATCAATGACATTTATCCCAAACGCCCCCCTTATGAAGCCGGCGATGTGGTGTTGGAGGTCAAAGGGCTTACCGCCTTTAATCACCGCACGGATAAAACCGTCGCGAAAAACGTCGGTTTTCAACTCCACCGTGGTGAAGTTTTAGGTTTGGCCGGATTGATGGGTGCTGGACGGAGTGAAATTGCCCTTTCCATCTTTGGAAATCCGAAGAAGTATTCGATGGAACTAGAGATGACCATGATGGGCGAACACGTTCAGTTTAAACATCCTTCAGAGGCCATTAAAAAAGGACTGTTTTACGTCAGTGAAGACCGCAAAGCCGAAGGGTTGGTTCTAAAAAAAGATGTGAAAGAAAACGTCACCTTGTCCAACTTACACAAAATTTCCAACCGCTTTGTGATTGATAAAAACGCCGAAATTCGCTCGGCCAAAGAATACGTTGATCACATGAATGTGAAGACCCCCAGTTTGGAGCAACTGGTCTATTACTTAAGTGGAGGGAATCAGCAAAAAGTGGCGATTTCAAAAGCTTTATTCGTGGGCCCTAAGATTTTGATCTTGGATGAACCCACGCGCGGCATCGATGTCGGTGCAAAATATGAAATATACACGCTGATTAACCAATTGATCGAAGAAGGCATGAGCATCATCATGATTTCATCGGAACTGCCTGAACTGCTGGCGATGAGCGACCGGTTATTGGTGGTGGCCGAAGGTGAAATCAAAAAAGAATTACACAAAG
Source organism: uncultured Mycoplasmatota bacterium (assembly GCA_913057225.1). Lineage (GTDB taxonomy): Bacteria > Bacillota_I > Bacilli_A > Izemoplasmatales > Izemoplasmataceae > JAGYII01. The sequence continues at coordinate 17,150 of CAJXNT010000001.1, read as the reverse complement.
ACGAGTTCTCACCAGAAACGGTGATGACCTACGCCACGTCCTAAGGAGCAAACATGGGAACTTTACTCAAAGATTTTTGGTATATTTTTAGAAACAATATCCGTGATTATGGGATGTATATCGCCCTCGCCGGCATCTTCATCTTTTTCACCCTCATGACGGGGGGACTTTTCGTCTCTTCGCGGAATATTTTTAACTTGATTCAACAAACGGGCTTTATTGCCGTGGGCTCGGTCGGAATGACGCTCATCATTGTCATTCGGCACATTGACTTGTCGGTGGGCTCGATCGCCGGGGTGGTGGGAGCCATGGCCGCCGTCCTTATTGTCAGTTATGGCGTTCCCGCCGCCGTGGCTCTGCCCAGTGTGCTTATCTTTGGGGCCCTCGCCGGTTTACTGACAGGGTATCTCGTTGCTAAAGTGGGCATTCCGGCCTTTGTGGCTTCTTTGGGTGGTATGTTTGTCTACCGCGGATTGATTTTTAACTTTTTACAATCGACCGGGACGCTTGGGATCAATGATCCCATCATCGAAGCGATTGGTCGCGGGACGATTCCCAGTTTGGCCACCGTCTTTGGGATGCAACTCAGTTCCCTCATCATCGGAATCTTAGCCATTGGCTGGTTGATTTATTCGGAACTGAGCAATCGTCAGAAGAAAATCGCCTATAATTTTGAGGTTCTTCCGAAAAATCTGATGATTGTCAAATTGGTGTTTATGAGCATCATCATTGCGGTCATCACGTATGTGCTGGGATCATACCGAGGCATCTCATGGGTTCTAGTGATTGTCGGAATCGTGCTTTTTGCCTATCACTTCATGACCACCAAAACCATTTTAGGCCGGCATATCTTTGCCGTGGGGGGAAACCCTGAAGCTTCAGAGCTCTCCGGTATCAGCGTCGAAAAAATCACCTACTTTGTCTTTAGCTCGATGGGCTTTTTATCGGCCCTCAGTGGCATCATGTATCTAGCCCGCTTGCAATCGGCCACCTTTACCGCAGGCGAAGGGTTAGAACTGCAAGTGATTGCAGGCGCCTTTGTCGGTGGAACGAGTGCCGCGGGCGGGATCGGGAAAGTCACAGGGTCCGTGATTGGGGCTTTAGTCATGGCCTCGCTCATCAACGGCATGCAGATGTTATCGCTTGGGTCCAACATTCAAAACATCATATCTGGGGTGGTCTTAGTCCTTGCGGTCATCTTCGATGTGAAGACCCGAAACATGAAAAAAACGGAGAAAAAATCCTAAAAAAAGAGCTTCGGCTCTTTTTTTAATGCAAGGAATCCTTTTAAGTGCGTATAATGAAGCGAACGAACGAAAGGACGTCCCATGCGAATTGGTTTATTCACAGATACTTATTTTCCCTCCATTAATGGCGTGAGCGTCAGTGTGCATACGCTTTATGAAGAGTTAATCGCCCTGGGCCATGAGGTTTATATCTTTACCAATGACCATGATGCGGCGGTTCCACTTTCTCATGTGATTCGGTTTAAAGCCTTAAGACCTCCGAAAAAAGCGCTCAAGGAATATCGCATTGGGCTTTTCAGTTATTTCAAGATTAAAAAGGTGAGGACGTTTGATTTAGACATCATTCACTGTCATTCAGAGATCACCATGGGACGAATCGCCCGTAAAGTCGCTAAGTTGGATCATATTCCCTTTGTGTATACCTATCACACCATGTATGAAGATTACACCCATTTCATTTCTAAACGGGGCACCAGTGCCTTAAAACGCTTTTTCAAATGGGTCGCCCTTTTTTATGCCAACTTTGCCCAAGGCGTCATCTTCCCCACCGAAAAAGTGGCTCAAACCTTTTTGGGGTATGGCTTTAAGAATGCGTATCACATCATCCCCACGGGCATCGATCTTGAAGATTTTAAGCAGCTCAGCGATCCTGCCTTCAAAACGCAAATTCAAACGCAGTATCAAAAGCCTTTTCCCCACGGGATATTTGTCGGTCGATTGTCCCATGAAAAAAACATTCACGCCCTCTTAACGTCCATTAAACATCTGAACGACCAAGGCATTCCCATGCATTTAACCCTCATTGGCGATGGGCCAGAGCGTGCCCAGTACGAACAGTATTGTCAGACGGCAAATCTCAAAGATCACGTCACCTTTGTCGGCATGGTGCCCCACCATGAAGTCGCCTATTATTACCATATGGCAGACTTTTTTGTCAGTTTCTCAAAAACCGAAACTCAAGGACTCACCACGATTGAAGCCTTGGCCAGTGGCCTCCCCGTTATGGCCATGGAAGACGTGCATTTGAAGGCCTGGATTCAGCCTCTAAAAAATGGGGTCTTATTTCCCGATGCAGACACGTTTGAATCTTTGATAAAAACAATGCATTCCAAGGGGGCTCTCTTTACCTATTCACGCGATGAAATCATGGAAAGCGTCGCTTCTTTGGATAAAAAAACATATGGCCAGAACGTGTTAAAACTCTATCAATCCTTAATCAAAAAACGCCCGGACCCAATGTAGCGGTCCGGGCGTTTTTTATGTGCTTCCAAAGCCGCCTTTACGCGGCCGATTGGGTTTGATTTCTTGATCGGACACGTAGTATTTTTCAAAAATACCTTGGGCAATGCGACTGTTTTTATCGAGCGTGATGGGGATGGTTCCATAGTTATGAACCAAGATGAATATGGCGCCATCGTTGGTTTCGTTTTCATAATAATCCGCATCAATGATGCCGACATGATTGGGCATCTGTAAATCATGATTTTTTGCGATTGATGAGCGCATGTATATTTTTAAGACCTCATCGGATGCCATATACGCTTTGACGCCGGTTTCAACCAGCGCTTTTTGACCGGGCTCAACCGTGATGGTTTTGGCCACGTAAAAATCATACCCGGCACTTGCCGCGGTTTTTCTTTCGGGAAGTTTTATGTCTTGATAGCCTTTAGCCACGTTAAATCCACGCATTTTTATCACCTTCAATTGCCGTTATTATAGCATGATTATATTGACGAATGACCGCCTTAGGGCTATACTGATTTTAACGTTTTTTAGGTCCATGCGAATGGTGAAAAGGGAATTTGGTGAAAGACCAAAGCTGTCCCAGCAACCGTAAGATTGACGACCTGCGATATGCCACTGTTGAGACTCAATGGGAAGGCCGCAGCAAGGATGACATCGAGCCGGTAGACCTGCCTAAAAAGACAAGTATCGAAGCACTCCTGGGTCAGAGTCTTTACGATGTTTATCGTGCTTTTTTAAGCGTATCGATGCAATCGTAAAACCGTCTAGGAGGATGGTTTTTTTCATATAAGGAGGCTCTTTTGAAAAAACTATTCTCTCTCGGTTTAATGGCATGGATGATGGTGGGGCTGGTGGCGTGTCAAACGCCGGCCGCGTCTGAATCTGAATCGTTGTCTGTTGAACTGCAAGCCTTACAAGAACGCATTGAAACGTTAGAAACTGAAAATGACACATTAAAAGCCGCACTGTCTGCCACGCAGTCCAGTGAGGATACGGTGACGTTTGTCGTGGAAAGCGACACACCCCTGGTTCGGACGATGGCGTTTGATGCCAGTGAATCCGCTGAGCCCATGACGCTCTTACTCAGGGCGTTGGGCGAAGAAAACGTGACGTACAGTGAAAGCGAATTTGGCATCTTTATTGAATCCATTGGCTCAATGGTCCCCGACTATGGGTCCTATATCATGATCGAGAGAAATAATACGCCCCTATCGGTGGGCTTTGCGGAGGCCCCCATCGAAGACGGGGATGTGTTCCGGTTTTCCTTGGTATATTGGGACCTCCAAGCGGCCCAACTGAATGAAAGCATTGAACACTTCAAAGCCTCGGTAGGGCCCACCTACATCAGTGCATTTAACTATGACGTTTTGCATGCGGTTGCGCTCAATCAAGACGCCCTCGATCTATCGTATGTGGCCCGTGGCACGGATGAAATCACGGCGCTTAAAGACCTGTTGATTTTAAAAGCTCTGGGCGACGATATTTCTCAGGCGGCCCGAGTGTATGCGGAAAACTTTGAGACCACGGTGCTTTTTCGGGCGAGTCTGGGCATGATGGCTCTGGATGGGACCGATGCTTACGACTCCGTTTTGAATGCGTACATGACCCGAGTTGAAAATCTTGAAATTTCGACCGTGTCCTTTGATGATCTCGCGATGACCGTCATGCATTTAAAAGACGAGACGCCTGCTGAGATTGAAGCGGCCTGGCGTGATCAATTGACGATGTTAAACAACGCACCATCGCTGGCATTTGCGATTCTTTCGCTCATTGCGATGGACGAAAACCCTTATGATGTGACGCATCAAGAAGGATTAAGTCTCCCAGAAACGCTCATGCAACTGCAAACGGCCGACGGCGGATTCTTGTATGATTTCACCAGTGGTCCATTATCGACCCAACAGTTTTCCTCCCCCCAAAGTTTTCTTGCACTCAGTGCATTACACGCGTATTTAAATGCGCGCCCTGCCGTCCCTTACGAATAGGAGGCGTTCCATGCAAAAAGTATTTGTCACACTCGCGATGATGGCCATCATGGCGATGGCCTTATTCTTCTACGATCAATCGTTGGAATCTTCCACCGCGGGAACCCTCACCATTACCCTCTCAGAGGCGGGAGACACGTTCCATGAAGCCACGCATCCTTTCACCGAGGATGATACGCTTTATACCCTGCTGGATGCGCATTATGACATTCGCTGTGCCGATGCCAATTATCAGCCCAGTGAACGTTGTGAATCCTTGAGCTTTACCGGCGTTGAAGGTCGAATTCTCATGCATGTGAATGAACTCGAAACCGATTGGTTCACCAGTTACATTGAAATCAGCCTCAACGGACAAAAAGCCAATTACGGCATGGATCAACTGCCACTTGATGATGGCGATTGGGTCGATTTAAACGCCGTTCGATTGGCAGACTAGGAGTCTTTATGACCGTTAAAAAAATGACGATGATGGCGGTATTAACCACGCTTTTACTCATCCAAGAACAAGCCTTATCGTTTATTCCCAATGTGCAATTGTCGACGCTGCTCATCTTACTGTTTGCTTCCACGTTTAAATTGCGGGATAGCTTACTGATGCTCGCGGTTTATGTGGTGATTGACAGTCTTTATATGGGCGCGTTGAATCCGTTTTACATGATTCCCATGTATCTTGGATGGGCGACGCTTCCCGTGCTTTATCATACCTTCATCAAGCGTCATGAAAACACCTATGTCATGGCCACCTTGGGATTTGTTGGGGGCTTCATTTATGGGGTCATCTTCATGCCGTTTGCTGTCTTACAAACCGGGGTAGACCCACGGGTTTACTTGTTGGCGGATTTTCCGTTCCAATTGGTGATGGCCAGCAGTAACTTTATTACCATTTTGTGGTTGTATGCGCCCCTTAAAAAAATCTATGGGCAGTTCATCGCCACAGATATCACGTCATAGCGCGCAAAAAGGCTTGCAAGAGCCTTTTTTATTTGATATACTTTATCACGCCGTAAATACACACACATGAGGAGCCGTTTAAAGGAGCCTTCGGGTCTTAAGGGGCTGTGAATCATGTGGCGGAAAAAATCAATTAGGAGGCCTTAATGGCAGTCGTAGAAATGAAACAACTCCTGGAATCAGGAGTCCACTTCGGGCATCAAACCCGTCGTTGGAACCCGAAAATGAATCCTTATATTTACACATCACGTCACGGGATTCACATTTTAGATTTACAAAAAACCGTCACGTACATCGAAGAGATGTATCAACGCTTCGTGGAAATCGCCAAAGAAGGCGGCAAAGTTTTATTCGTGGGAACGAAAAAACAAGCAGCCTCAGCGATTGAACAAGAAGCCATTCGTGCCGGTCATTTTTATGTATCCAAACGCTGGCTGGGGGGAACCCTCACCAACTTTAAAACCATTCGGAAAAGCATTCGTCGCTTAACCGACATCGAACGCATGGAAGAAGATGGTACCTTTGAGCGTCTTCCCAAAAAAGAAGTCATTGGCTTACGCAAGGAAATGGCACGTTTAACCGCGTTCTTATCCGGCATTAAAGACATGCGTAACCTGCCTCAAGCGGTCTTCATCATTGATCCTTTAAAAGAAATCAACGCCATCAAAGAAGCGCGTAAACTCGGCATTCCTGTGTATGGCGTGATCGACACCAACTGCGATCCCGATGATTTGGATTATTTCATTCCCGCAAACGACGATGCGATTCGTTCGATTCGCTTGTTATTAAAAGTGATGGCCAACGCCCTCTTAGAAGGCGCGGGCGGTGAAGTCGAAGAAGTCGTCACCCAATCCAAAGAAGAACGCGATCAAAAAGAAGCGGAAGCGAAAGCCAAAGCGCAAAAAGAAAAAGCAGAAGCCAAAGCGAAAGCGGAAGCCAAAGCGGCCCCGGCTGAAGATGCTGCGCCCGCCGAAGAAAAAGCGGCCCCCGCCCCTGAGAAAAAAGCGCCTGCACCGAAAGAAGCCGCGCCCAAAGCTCAAGAGGCAAGTGCCGACGCCGTTGATTTAGACTCGATGACTGTGGCGGAATTAAAAGCGCTCGCCAAAGAGAAAGGTCACAGCGGCTATTCCAAACTGAAAAAAGCAGAATTGATTGACTTATTAAAATAATAAAGAGCGCTTTTGCGCTCTTTTTATCGGGAAAAATTCCCCACGTATTTATGTTAAACTAATAGCAGATATTTAGGAGGCTCATTCATGGCAGTAAATGCACAATTAGTGAAAGAACTGAGAGAAAAAACGGGCGCCGGCATGCTCGATTGCAAGAAAGCGTTAGAAGCATCGGACGGAGACCTCGACAAAGCGGTTGATTATCTCCGGGAAAAAGGCATTGCTAAAGCCGCGAAGAAAGGCAGTCGTGTGGCCGCTGAAGGTCTGGCCAGCGTGGTCACAGATGGCAATAAAGCCATTCTTTTTGAACTGAATTCAGAAACCGATTTTGTGGCCAAAAACCAAGAATTTTTAGACCTCATCGATCACGTGGGTCAAGAATTAATCCAAGGCGATGCTGCGGATTTAGAGGCTGCTTTAGCCCTGAGTGTGGACGGGGGCACGATGGCGGATTTAATCGTCAAAGCCACGGCCCGCATCGGCGAAAAGCTTGATTTAAGACGCTATCAACGAATCGAAAAAACCGACGCACAAGTGTTTGGGGCGTACACCCATATGGGCGGCAAAATTGCATCGTTAGCGGTATTAGAAGGTGGCGATGAAACCGTCGCGCGTGACATTGCCATGCATGTGGCCGCGAACAACCCGAACTACCTCGATGAATCGCAAGTGTCTCAAGATGTGATTGATCATGAACGCAGTGTGTTAAGAGCCGAAGCACTCAATGAAGGTAAACCCGAAGCCATTGTTGACAAAATGGTGGAAGGCCGCCTCAATAAAATGTTGAAAGAAATTTGCTTGGTGCATCAACCCTTTGTCAAAAATCCCGATGAAACCGTGGCCCAACATGTGAAAGCCGCGGGGGCTCAAGTGGTCTCGTTCATCCGGTTAGAAGTGGGCGAAGGCATCGAGAAAAAATCCGAAGATTTTGCGAGTGAAGTTCAAGCTCAAATGAACGCGGCGTAAGCCTTAAATAAAGGAGCTTTGGTATGGCGAAGAAGCGACTGATTATTAAACTTTCCGGCGAAGCGCTCAGTGGACAGGGAACCCTTTCCATTGATCCTTCACGCGTGAGTGATATTGCCTCAGAAATTAAAGCGGCCTACGATCTCGGCCAGTTTGAAATCGGCATCATTGTCGGTGGGGGCAACATTTGGCGGGGTAAAACCGCTCAAGAAATGGGCATGGAACGGTCCAGTGCCGATTACATGGGCATGCTGGCCACCATCTTAAATGCCCTCGCCTTGCAAAATGCTTTAGAAGCGATGGGCGTGGAAACACGGACCATGACCAGTTTAAATATCCCGCAAGTGGCGGAACCTTACATCCGTCGCAAAGCCATTTCCAACCTCGCCAAAGGCATGATTGTCATCTTCGGTGGGGGCACCGGGAATCCGTATTTTTCCACCGACACCACCAGTGCCTTGAGAGCGGCAGAAATTGGAGCCAGCACCATTTTGATGGCGAAAAACGGCATCGACGGCGTCTATTCCGCCGATCCCAAAAGCGATCCCACCGCGAAGCGATTTGATTCGTTGACCCATCACGAAGTCTTAGAAAATGGGCTCAGTGTGATGGATTCCACCGCGGCGGCTTTATGCAAAGACAACGGTATTGAAATTGTCGTCTTTGATATGAACATTCCAGGCAATATTAAAAAGGCGGCCATGGGCGAACCCATCGGCACGCACATTAAATAAAGTCGAGGATTTGATATGGAAGAAACATTAATGCAATGTGAAATGAAAATGGAAGAAGCCATTGACCATCTCATGCATGCCCTGGCTAAAATTCGCACAGGTCGTGCCAATCCGCAAATGCTGGACGGGGTGTACGTGGATTATTATGGCGTGCCCACCTCCATCACGCAGATTGCCAATGTGACGGTCCCCGAGGCGAATCAATTACTCATCAAACCATACGACCGTTCCCAAACCAAAGATTTTGAGAAAGCCATTTCGGAAGCGCATTTGAATGTGAACCCGCAAAATGAAGGGGATCAAATTCGCATTGTCTTGGCCGCGCTCACCGAAGAAACCCGCAAAGCGTTGGTCAAAGAAACCAAAAAAGTCGGCGAAGATGCCAAAGTCAACATTCGTAACATTCGCCGCGACACCAACGACGTGATTAAAAAGGCTGAAAAAAATCACGAAATTTCAGAAGATGAATCGGCCAACTATCACGAACAAGTGCAAAAACTCACCGATCAGTTCACCGCCAAAGTGGACGAAAAAATCGCCCACAAAGACCAAGAACTTATGAGTGTATAAAACCACCTTCGGGTGGTTTTTTTTCGTCTTTTCAAATCCGGTGATTGGTGTATAATATGAACGTATGAAAGAGGTTGATATGCAAACAAAAACCCCCACCCATGTCGCCATGATTTTAGACGGCAATGGCCGGTGGGCCAAGGCGCATAATAAACCGAGAACGCAAGGTCATGTGGAAGGGGCGAAAGCTCTAAAAAAAGTCATTCAAACGCTCGAAAAAACGGCGTGCCAAGTGGTATCGATTTTCGTATTTTCCACCGAGAATTGGCGCCGCCCCAAAGCGGAAGTTGATTTTCTCATGAGTCTTCCCAAACGGTTTCAAAAAGACATCGATGAATTGTCTAAAGACTCGACCGGGATTAAGGTCGTTTTTTCCGGTCGTAAAGATCGGTTAAGCCCCGCCAATCAAGCCCTCATTGAAAAGTATGAAGCCCAATCCAAAACGAACACCGGACTGATTGTCAATGTGTGTTTGGATTATGGATTTAAAGACGAGATGGTGCATGCCACGCAAGCGATTGCGAAGGCGGTTCAAAACGGCCTTGCGGTCGAAGCCATCGATGAATCGTTGCTTGAATCCCATTTGTATACGCATCCTTTGCCTCCGGTCGATCTTGTCATCCGGACCAGTGGCGAACGCCGGCTCTCCAATTTCTTATTGTGGCAATCGGCCTATGCGGAGCTTTATTTCACCGAAACCTATTGGCCGGATTTTGATGCGGCGGAACTGCAAAAGGCGTTTGATTTTTACGCCAGCAGAGACCGTCGGTTTGGAACGGTAGAATCATGAAAAAACGCGCCTTAACTTCGGTCATTTTAGCCGTGGTCTTGATTCCCATCCTTTGGCTTCCCACCCTATTATTCACCATAGTTGTGGGATTTTTTTTAACGGTGGCTTCGTTTGAGATGGCCCGGATGATTGCGGCCAATGAACAGCTTTCATGGCGCTATTATTTGATTCATGCAGCCACATCTCTATCGCTTTATGTGAGCTTTTATTTATTTTTAGAAGACCATGTGAACGGGCTGTTTGTGTTGATGATTTTGTTTGGCATCAGCACCACCTATTTCAGCGTGTTGGTGATCGATCATACCTTGAAATATACGGCCATGAGTCAACTGTTTTTAAGCGCACTTTACATCGCGATTGGCTTTGCGGCCATCAGTTATCTGCAAACCATCGGTGTACTCACGCTCATCTATTTATTCTTAGTCACCTTACTCACCGATATCTTTGCCTATCTTTTCGGCATTAAATTGGGCCGTCATAAATTGGCCCCCAACATCTCGCCGAAAAAATCCTGGGAAGGCCTCATATCGGGCATGTTTTTTTCCACCGTCTTTGCGGTGAGTTATGTGGCCATATTTGAGGTGACGTTGTTGACCGAAGTCTCCCTCGGGTGGATAGAGCTCATTGGCCTCACGCTCTTGATGTCTTTATCGGGGCAATTCGGTGATTTAATCGCGTCGAAATTAAAACGCGATTATGGACGCAAAGATTTTTCCAACATTTTCCCAGGACACGGCGGAGTCATGGACCGATTTGACTCGTCATTATTTGCGTCTTTTGTCCTCGTATTCTTGGTCCTTGTGTTACGATTATTTACACAAGGATTATAAGGTGATTGGATGATTTTTATTTCGATTATAGGATTTATTTTCACGCTGGGATTGGTCATTCTCATTCATGAGTTTGGGCATTTTTACTTTGCGAAAAAAGCCGGCATTTTATGCCATGAATTTTCCATTGGACTGGGGCCGAAAGTGTGGTCCATGCAAAAAGGGGAAACGCAGTTTTCAATCCGGGCGATTCCCATTGGTGGGTATGTCTCCATGGCCGGCGAAGAAGTCAATGAGTCGTATGTCCATGTGGGAGATACGGTGTCCTTGGGCGAAACGGATGGGGTGATTGACACCATCATCTTAGATCCTGCAAGGCAAGATAATCCCATCACGGTAGAGTCCCTGGATTTAAAAACGCCGGGGGCCTTGCACATTAATGGGCAACCCGTGGCGGAAGATGCGCAGTTGGTGTTTGCGAAAAAAACCTTACAAATTGCGCCATCGAATCGCTCATTTGAATCCAAAACACTTTGGCAGCGATTCATCACCATTTTTGCCGGGCCGATGATGAATTTCATTTTGGCCATTGGCATCTTTTTCATCATTGCCTTGATCACAGGATTTCCCGTCAACGATTCCACGGAACTGGGCCGCATCAATGAAGGGTTCCCGGCCGACGGTGTCTTAGAAGTCGGGGATGTGATCACCGAAGTGGCCGGGAATCCGGTGGCTTCATGGGACGAATTTACGGCCGCCATGAGCGCCGAACTGGGATCCAGAAATATTCCCATCACCTATGAACGGGAGGGTGTCATCCAAGAGACGACGTTGAACCCGAGACTCTTTTTCTACAGCATTGGATTTAATTCGCACCCCGAGGCGACCACCGATTTAAGAATTGGCCCGGTGGTGGATAACACCTTGGCCGATCAAGCGGGCTTTTTAGAAAATGACGTCATCGTCGCCATTGATTCGGTGCCCGTGGATGCGTGGGTCGATGTCGTCGCTTTGATTGGCGCCAACCGTGACGGCACGCCCATGACTTTTGACATTTTAAGAGATGGCACACAGACCACGTTAGAGGTGACGCCGTATGAAGAAGCGGTCCTGGCCACGCAAGAAGTGGGTGTGGTGGAAAGCTTCATTGGTGTGGCCCCCACGAATGCGTTCAGCTTCACCCGGTCCCTCACAGCCGGGGTGACGGGCACCATCGGTGCGGGCAGTCTCATCTTTAATACATTAGGGTTGCTTTTTAGCTCGTCGCAAGTAGGCGCGGGAGATCTCGCAGGGCCCGTTGGTATTTTCCAACTCACCGCCCAAAGCATTCAAGGCGGCGCCGTGGTCTTTTTAAATTGGATTGGGCTGTTGAGTGTGAACTTAGGCATCATCAATCTATTGCCGATTCCCGCCTTAGATGGCGGCCGGTTGGTCTTTTTAGGCTATGAAGGCATCACCCGTAAGAAAGTCAATCCGAAAGTGGAAAACATGCTTCACCTGGCGATGTTTTTCATCTTGATGGGCTTTTTCGTCTTTGTCACATTCAATGATATTTTAAGGATTTTACCTTAGGAGACCGTATGAAACAATCGTTATATTATATTCCCACGCTCAAAGAAGCGCCCAAAGATGCGGAGGTCAAATCCCACCGGTTGATGCTGAGAGCCGGATTGATTCGCCAAACCGCGGCGGGGATTTATACCTATTTACCGTTGGGCTATCAAGTCATCAAAAACATCGAAGCGATCATTCGGGAAGAACTCGAAGCGATTGGGGCTTCCGAACTGTTAATGCCGGCCTTACAACCGAAGTCACTGTGGGATGAATCTGGCCGCTGGGCGGATTACGGCCCAGAGTTGATGCGGCTTAAAGACCGCAAAGACCGTGAGTTTTGCCTCGGCCCTACGCATGAAGAAGTGATCACGGAAGTCGTCCGGGACATCATCACCAGTTATAAAAAACTGCCGGTGGCCCTCTATCAAATTCAAACCAAATACCGCGATGAGATGCGCCCTCGCTTTGGCCTCATGCGCGGCCGTGAATTCATCATGAAAGATCTTTACACCTTTTCGGCCACGGAAGCGGGCATGAATGCCTGGTATGAGATGGTCAAAGAAGCCTATTCACGGATTTTTAAACGCTGCGGTCTCTCGACCAAAATCGTCGCCTCCAACACCGGTGAAATTGGCGGCATTGAAGCCCATGAATTTATGGTCATGAGCGAAGTCGGCGAAGACACCATTCTCTATTCAAAATCGAGTGACTATGGCATCAACATTGAAGCCAGCGATCAAAAAGAAGGGGACATGGCCCCCGATGGGTCTGGGCCACTCTTTACCGGGAAAGGCATTGAAGTCGGCAACATCTTTAAAATCGGCACCAAATATTCGATTCCGATGAATGCCTATTATCAAGATCAAGCGGGCGAAAAGAAACCGGTGCAAATGGCATCGTATGGCATTGGCATCAGCCGGACGCTGATGGCGGTGGTGGAAGAACACGCCACCGAAGACGGATTGATCTGGCCTGAAAGCCTCACGCCGTTTGATTATCACCTCATTCCCTTAAATGAAGTGGATGATGCGGTGATGGAGGTCTATCATAAACTGAAAGAAAATGCTCGCGTCCTCTTGGATGACCGCGACGAGCGTCCGGGGGTCAAATTCAAAGACGCCGCTTTGATTGGGATTCCCAAACGAATCATCCTCGGGCGTGATTTCAAAGATGGCCGTATTGAAACGGAATTTTACGGAGAAAAATCCACCCAATCACTGGAAGGATTTCTCGCCTCTTTATAACGAATTCACCACGAATTCACCGCACCGTTCAAACCACCTTCGGGTGGTTTTTGTGTTTTTTTACCGTCTTTTAACATTTTGCCTTGACACACCTTGTCAACTTGACTATAATCAATTTTGCGCGTTAAGAAATTTGGATGCATTTCAAAGGAACTTAAAGCGCTTTAAAATCTTTATTTTACGGGCTCATTCTTATTGACATGAGGGGTAAAATAAGATAAGATATTTAAGCACTCACTCGAAAAATGGGTGTTTGCGTATGGTCTTTGAAAACTGAATAGAACAGAATTACTTTGAGTTTAAACAGTTTCAAACTTAACCATCTATATATATAGATGTTTACCATTTTTATGGAGAGTTTGATCCTGGCTCAGGATAAACGCTGGCGGCATGCCTAATACATGCAAGTCGAACGAGAGTGCTTGCACTCTAGTGGCGAACGGGTGAGGAACACGTAAGGAACTTACCCCAAAGACGAGGATAACCACGGGAAACTGTGGCTAATACTGGATAGGATATAGATTCGCATGAACCTATATTTAAAGGTGCGTTTGCACCACTTTGGGAGAGCCTTGCGCAGCATTAGCTAGTTGGTAGGGTAACGGCCTACCAAGGCGACGATGCTTAGCTGGACTGAGAGGTTGAACAGCCACACTGGGACTGAGACACGGCCCAGACTCCTATGGGAGGCAGCAGTAGGGAATTTTCGGCAATGGGCGAAAGCCTGACCGAGCAATGCCGCGTGAACGATGAAGGCCTTCGGGTCGTAAAGTTCTGTTGTAAAGGAAGAATGATCAGAGGAGGAAATGCCTTTGATTTGACGGTACTTTACCAGAAAGCTCCGGCTAACTACGTGCCAGCAGCCGCGGTAATACGTAGGGAGCGAGCGTTATCCGGAATTATTGGGCGTAAAGCGTGCGTAGGCGGCGTGTTAAGTCGAATGTGAAAGCCCACAGCTTAACTGTGGAGGGTCATTCGAAACTGGCATGCTAGAGTACGGCAGAGGTTAGTGGAATTCAATGTGTAGCGGTAAAATGCGTAGATATATTGAGGAACACCAGTGGCGAAGGCGGCTAACTGGACCGGAACTGACGCTGAGGCACGAAAGCGTGGGTAGCAAACAGGATTAGATACCCTGGTAGTCCACGCCGTAAACGTTGAGAACTAAGTGTTGGGGTTACCCAGTGCTGAAGTTAACGCATTAAGTTCTCCGCCTGGGAAGTACGATCGCAAGATTGAAACTCAAAGGAATTGACGGGTCTCCGCACAAGCGGTGGAGCATGTTGTTTAATTCGAAGATACGCGAAGAACCTTACCTGGGCTTGACATCCCTCGGACCGTCCTAGAGATAGGACTTTCCTTCGGGACTGAGGTGACAGGTGGTGCATGGTTGTCGTCAGCTCGTGTCGTGAGATGTTGGGTTAAGTCCCGCAACGAGCGCAACCCCTATTGATAGTTGCTAACATTCAGTTGAGGACTCTATCGAGACTGCCAGTGATAAACTGGAGGAAGGTGGGGATGACGTCAAATCATCATGCCCCTTATGTCCAGGGCTACAAACGTGCTACAATGGCCGGTACAGCGAGATGCAAAGCAGTGATGTGGAGCAAACCTTTCAAAGCCGGTCTCAGTTCGGATTGGAGTCTGCAACTCGACTTCATGAAGTTGGAATCGCTAGTAATCGTGGGTCAGCATACCACGGTGAATACGTTCTCGGAGATTGTACACACCGCCCGTCATACCACGAGAGTCTGTAACACCCGAAGTAGGTGGCCTAACTTTTAGAGGGAGCCTCCTAAGGTGGGATGGATGATTGGGGTAAAGTCGTAACAAGGTATCCCTACGAGAACGTGGGGATGGATCACCTCCTTTCTAGAGAAATCTAGCTCAAAGTAAGGACGTTCTATTCAGTTTTGAGAGACTATACATCTCTCAACAAGTGCTTTAACTTTTTTTAGTTAAAGAAGGTCTTTGAAAAGTGGATAATGAAATGAAAAGTTAAGTAACAAAGAGCGCAAGGTGGATGCCTTGGCACTAGGAGCCGATGAAGGACGTGACGAACGACGATACGCTTCGGGGAGCTGTAAGTAAGCGACGATCCGGAGATTTCCGAATGGGGAAACCCACCAAGTTGAAGACTTGGTACTCGATTATTCGAGAGGGATACGCGGAGAACTGAAACATCTTAGTACCCGCAGGAAAAGAAAGCAAAAGCGATTCTCAAAGTAGCGGCGAGCGAAATGAGACCAGCCCGTGTTTAACTTTGGAGTGACAAAGATTTAAGTTAGTTGAATGGTGTGGGAAAGCCAACCATAGAGGGTGAGAGTCCCGTAAGCGAAAACTTAAATCCTCCGTTAAACGAAGAGTACGGCGAGACACGAGAAATCTTGTCGGAATATGCGAGGACCATCTCGTAAGGCTAAATACTCCCTAGTGACCGATAGTGAACCAGTACCGTGAGGGAAAGGTGAAAAGAACCGCGGGAGCGGAGTGAAATAGATCCTGAAACCTTGTGCTTACAACAAGTCAAAGCCCGTTAATGGGTGATGGCGTGCCTTTTGTAGAATGAACCGGCGAGTTACGATAACATGCAAGGTTAAGCCTTAAGGGGTGGAGCCGTAGCGAAAGCGAGTCCTAACCGGCGCATCAGTATGTTGTTGTAGACCCGAAACTGAGTGATCTAGCCATGAGCAGGTTGAAGTTGGGGTAATACCCAATGGAGGACCGAACCAGGGTATGTTAAAAAATGCTTGGATGACTTGTGGCTAGCGGTGAAATTCCAAACGAACTCAGAGATAGCTGGTTCTCACCGAAATAGCTTTAGGGCTAGCGTCGAGATTAAGTGGTATGAAGGTAGAGCACTGAATGGTTGATGGCCCCATCAAGGGGTACTGATATCAATTAAACTCCGAATGTCATACTTACATGCTCGGCAGTCAGACTACGGGTGATAAGGTCCGTGGTCGAGAGGGAAACAGCCCAGACCGCCAGTTAAGGTCCCAAAATTTATGTTAAGTGGAAAAGGATGTAGAGTTGCACAAACAACTAGGAGGTTGGCTTAGAAGCAGCCACCCTTTAAAGAGTGCGTAACAGCCCACTAGTCGAGTGACTCCGCGCCGAAGATGTACCGGGGCTAAACATAATACCGAAACTGCGGATTCAGTAATGAATGGTAGGTGAGCGTTGTCAATGCGGTGAAGATCGATCGTGAGGACGGTTGGAGCGTTGACAAGTGAGAATGCCGGTGTGAGTAACGAAAAGTAAGGTGAGAATCCTTACCGTCAAAAGTCTAAGGTTTCCAGAGCAAGGCTCGTCCGCTCTGGGTTAGTCAGGACCTAAGGTGAGGCTGAAAAGCGTAGCCGATGGACAACAGGTTGATATTCCTGTACCACCTTTTTGACTGATGGAGTGACGGAGAAAGATAGCAGTAGCGAGTCAGTGGATATGTCTCGTTGAAGCGTTTAGGCCGTGATGTAGGTAAATCCGCATCACCCATAGGCTGAGGCGTGACCAAGTAATTACTGTGAATCTATGCTTCCGAGAAAAACTTCTAGGGTTAATCATGAAGGTGCCTGTACCGCAAACCGACACAGGTAGACGAGGAGAGAATCTAAAGACGCGCGAGATAACTCTTGTTAAGGAACTCGGCAAATTGACCCCGTAACTTCGGGATAAGGGGGGCTCTTCGGAGCCGCAGAGAATCGGCCCAAGCGACTGTTTATCAAAAACACAGCTCTATGCTAAACCGCAAGGTGATGTATATGGGGTGACGCCTGCCCGGTGCTGGAAGGTTAAGGGAAAATGTTAGACTTCGGTCAACGCATAGAACCGAAGCCCCAGTAAACGGCGGCCGTAACTATAACGGTCCTAAGGTAGCGAAATTCCTTGTCGGGTAAGTTCCGACCCGCACGAAAGGCGTAACGAT